>JAYTCQ010000137.1:0-3279 GCA_043736395.1 Blastocatellia bacterium
GTCATGGCGGTTTCTCCTGTCAAAGAACGAATTGTTGTTGTCACCATTGATTCTACCTCAATGGCTCGAGAAACCGTCTTTACAACATCAAACGAAAAAGGTGAATGGTAAATGCTAGAAGAAAAATTAATTTACAGCGAGGAGAGTTTTGCAATTAAGGGTGCGTGCATGGAAGTCTATAAAACCCTGGGCAATGGCTTTTTGGAACCCGTCTATCAGGAATGTTTAGAATTGGAATTTGCACGTCGTGAAATTCCTTTTGTTTCACAGCCACGACTAACTCTTATGTACCATGATCAAGTATTGACGCAAATTTATAAACCAGACTTTGTTTGTTACAGCAAGATTATTGTCGAACTAAAAGCGGTGTCAAAATTTTCGGCGGAGCATCGTGCTCAGGTTATAAATTATCTCAAAGCAACAAGTTTCCAACTAGGAATGCTTTTCAATTTTGGACATTATCCTTTGTTGGAACAAATGCGTGTTCCTAATTTACGATAGGAGAGAGAATACTTAATAAACACAAATAACAACAACGTCTGTTCATAGCTATGAATTCAAAAAGATTCCGTTTGTTCCGTTATTTCCGTCTGTTCCATACTCTCGTTTTCTTTTATGACTCTACAAATTAATCGTCGCACATTTCTCGGACAAAGCTTCGCCGGACTTGGCGCTATTGCGATGAATACCCTCTTCAGTTCTTCGCTACAAGCTGGTCAGCAATCCAAAGGCGTACTCAATCCTCTGCATCACGCAGCCAAAGCGAAGCGCGTGATTTTCCTGTATCAAGCCGGTGGCCCTTCGCATCTGGAAACGCTGGATTTCAAACCGGAACTTGCGAAAATGCACGGTCAGGGGATGCCGGAATCTTTCACGAAAGGTCAGCAAATCGCGCAGCTTCAAAATCAAAAATTGAACTGCTTCGGGCCACAACATGCCTTCAAAAAGTTCGGGAAATCAGGTCAGGAAATTTGCGAACTCTTCCCCGAAATTGGTTCCGTAGCCGATGACCTCTGCATCATCAAATCCATGTGGGGCGAACAAATTAATCACGATCCGGCGCATACAATTATGAATACCGGATCAATCATTCCGGGACGTCCGAGTATGGGTTCGTGGCTGACATACGGACTTGGATCAGAGAGTGAAGATTTGCCCGGCTACGTCGTATTGATGTCTTCAGGCAGAGGCGGACAAAATCAGCCCATCGCGCAACGACAATGGTCAGCCGGATTTTTGCCGAGCAAATTTCAAGGCGTAAAATTAAACTCCATTGGCGATCCAGTACTCTATATCAACAATCCAAATGGCCTCAGCAAAGACACTCAGCGCGACTCTATTGATGTTATTAACCAGCTCAATAATTTGAATTACAAAGTCGTCAAAGACCCTGAAATTTTGACCCGAATTGCGCAATACGAACTCGCCTTCAAAATGCAAAACAGCGTTCCCGACTTGACCGATATGAGCAAGGAAATGAAGCAGACGATGGACATGTACGGCGCAACGCCGGGCGATGGTTCGTTTGCTTCGAATTGTTTATTGGCGCGTCGCCTGGCAGAGCGTGGCGTACGATTTATTCAGCTTTATCACCGCGACTGGGATCATCATAATCAAGTAAAATCCGGTATCGAAGCTAAGGCGGAAGAAGTTGATAAGGCTACGGCGGCGCTCATCAAAGATTTGAAGCAGCGCGGGATGCTCGACGATACATTGATTGTGTGGGGCGGAGAATTCGGACGGACTCCGATGTCGCAAAGCGGGAACGGGCGCGATCATCACATCAAAGGATTTTCGTACATTTTAGCAGGCGGCGGAATCAAGGGCGGAGTCACGTACGGCGCGACAGATGAGCTGGGCTATGCCGCCGTCGAAAACCCTGTTAGCATTCACGACTTCCACGCGACAATGATGCATTTACTAGGAATTAATCATTTACGAATGACGGTCAAATTCCAGGGTATTGATGCGCGACTGACCAATGTTTCCGGCGAAGTCGTCAAAGGAATTTTGGCGTAGTCGTAGCGTGAACTGTTAGTTCACGCTGTTTCCATAATCCTATATCTAGCAAAAACCTACAGTTTTCTTAGCAAATTCTTGTCTTTTACTCAGAGTGAACTAACAGTTCACGCTACATTAGGAGTTCATCTTGAAAAAACTATCCATCATCTCAACCATCCTGCTTACGTTTTCCGCGCTTGCCTTCGCGCAAAATCCATCCACCTATCGCGTCCTCGGAGCCGACAAAAAACATGTCGTCATCGTTGACCCTTCCGGCAAAATGGAATGGGAAATGCCCAATCCTGATGCGCGTGAAATTCACGACATTCAATATTTACCAAATGGAAATGTGCTGTATCAAACCGGCTACACAACTGTCGTGGAAGTCAATAAAGACAAGCAAATCGTCTGGAAATACGAATCAAAATTGATTCCTGAAAATACGAAGCGCGTTGAAATTCATTCATTTCAACGATTAAAAAATGGGCTGACGATGATTTCAGAAAGCGGCAACGGACGCATCATCGAAGTGGACAAAGATGGCAAAATCGTCAATGAAATCAAGCTTAAATTGGCGAATCCGAATCCGCACCGCGATACACGAATGGTGCGAAAAACAGACAAGGGGAATTATTTGGTCTGTCAGGAAGGCGAAGGGAAAGTTATTGAGTACGACAAAACTGGAAAAATTGTCTGGCAGTACGTGATGGAACTCGGCGGTCGTCCGCGGTCTGACGGACACGGGACTGAAGGTCATGGCAATGAAGTCTTTGGCGCAATTCGCTTGAAAAATGGTAACACGATGCTGGCGGGCGGCAACAATAACCGCGTGCTGGAAGTGAATCCTGCCGGAAAAATTGTTTGGAGCATTGATCAAAAAGAATTGCCGGGAATTACTCTCGCGTGGGTGACAACTCTCATTCAATTACCGAATGGAAATTTAATTGTCGGGAACACGCATGCAGGTCCCGACAATCCGCAGATGTTCGAAGTCACACGCGACAAGAAAGTTGTGTGGCAATTTAAGAACTGGGAAATTTTTGGCAATAATTTAGTGGCGGCAACAGTGATTGATTTAAAGGGAAAAATCATTCATTAAGAAACGTTCGTAGCCCCGCCTTCAGGCGAAATGACCTGCCTATTTTCGGAATAACGAAGCTACCAATACTTTCCGCCTGAAGGCCAATGAGGTTAAGTTAAGCGCAAATGCGCTTTTTATAACGGTGAAACCGCAACCGCGCCGAGTGTTTCAGTTCTTTGCGTTCGAACTTGCGCCCC
>JAYTCQ010000138.1:0-9687 GCA_043736395.1 Blastocatellia bacterium
TCCGGCAAACGCTTCGCGCCAGATCGGGCGAGTAGTCGGAATTTCTTCCGCGTGAAATGTAGCTGTGGTGGCCATAATATTAATTCCTTACAATGTGGCTTAAACTTTTAATTTGTGCCTGTTTCTTAAAAGACCTCATTAAAAGTACTGCAATCAGTATGCCATCATCGCTCACCTGCTTACGAAATGACTGGATTATAAAATACGAAAACTATTTTTTGCTGCGAGCAACGCGGGTAGTTTTCGCTTTCACGGTTGTTTTTCTTGTTGTCGAGCCAGCGGCCTTTGCTTTCATCACCTGCGGTTTTATTTCTTCGACGCCGGCAACTTTTCTGAGTTCATAAAACGATTCATACAGGCACTCGCGCAATTTTTCGACATCGGGCATCGCGTTCGTATCCGCCGTCAGCCCGAAATATAAATGCTGGTCGTAGCTCATTATCGCGCACCCGCAACCAACAGCGTACCCCACTGGTACATACGGATAATACGCCGTCATTCGATGCCCCATTGCATACAGCGGAACTTGCGGGCCGGGAACATTCGTCGAAACAATATTATAAACCGGAAGCGGCAAATTCGATGGAGCCAATGCGCCCATCAACGCCTGCACCGGAGCGGGCAAAATTCCCATCAATGCCGAACCTAAATTTAATCCTTCGGCAACCTTGCCGCCCTTCATCGCAGCGGTTTTTGCATTGACGTATTTGAATCGTTCGACCGCATCTTGAATGTCGAGCGGAATTTCAACGGGCAGCATTGAAACTACATTGCCCAGGGCGGTTCGTTGATCTTCCTGCCGCATGCTGACGGGAACCATGACCCGCAAATTTCGACCCGCCACAGATAAATTATGAGATTGCGCATAACGCGAAACTGCGCCGGATAACGTCGTCAATACGACATCATTAACAGTGCCACCAAGGGCTCCACGAATGGCGCGTGCTTCGGCAAAATTAAATGTATTCCACACGAGTTTGCGGTCGCCAGAACAGGCGCGATTGAATGGCAACGGATTCGCCGGTGAAGCAAGTTTGGGAATTTCAGAACTAATATTGCTCATCGCGGCGCGTGAAGTTTCATTCACTAATGCCTGTGATAAATTCAGCAAGCCGTTTTGAAAATCCACCCAACGATTCATGCCTTCTGTCATGCTGCCGAGAATTGTATCGAAAAAACGACGCGTCGGATCAATGGCTACAGGCTTCGGTTTCGCTTCCGGCTTGGGAGGAATCGGAGCCGGAGTTTTTGAAATATCCAAAATAATTTTGAGTAATTCCACGCCAGACATGCCGTCTACCATCGCGTGATGAACACGCGCAATCATTGCGCAGTTTCCGCCTTTTAATCCATACACCCAAAAAATATCCCACAAAGGTTTGGTGCGATCCATCATCGGCGTGAAGATTTTTCCAGCTAATTCGATGAGCTGTTCTTCGGTTCCCGGCGCGTCAATTTGTACTTTGAAAATATGATTACAGACATTGAAACGGTGATCCTGTTCCCACGTCGGATGCCCAACATTGAAGGGGTCAGGCGTGACGACCTGCTGGTAGCGCGGGAGAAGATGAATCTTGGCGTCTACCATTTTAACGAAATCTTCGAACGGCATTTCGCCTTCAAAAAGGCTGACGGAGCCAATATGCATCGGCGCTTCTTTCTTTTCAAAATAAAGAAAAGTGGAATCTACAGATGAGAGACGGTGATTTAAAATGGGCGTGGACATAAGTTTTTGAAGTTTAGGCGTATTGAGCCACGAGCTTTTCTTTGAGCGAGCTAAATTGTTCAGGGTTCGCGCAAATCTTATCAATCATCCGCGAAACTTTTGGTTCCAGATAAACTATTCCTACGCCATTGCCAAATAATTCGTCACGCCGAATTTCAGTGATGGCAGCAAATTTCCAATGGATACAAATAATATTCATGATCCAAATTTAAAAGCGAATTTATCAAGCCATTCTTTTTGCTCAATAGTTTCAGGAACTTCAACACCACGTGCGAGGCTAATTTTCTGAAAAGCTTCGTCGGATGTGTGCCCCATCCGAACTAAAAGTGCAGCCGCAATCAAAGGCGATCTGCCTAATCCCTGACGACAATGGATGCCGATTTTTTTGTCGTCCCGAATAATTAATGTAGCCAGCTCGCTTACAAAATTATAGACCTCATCAATCGAAGCTGGAACACTGCGATCATTGATCGGAAGCGAATAAAAATCTAATCCAGCCGCCTCGCATTCCGTGCGCTCTTGCGTCAAGTTCAATTCAATTTCCTCATCGTCTTTTAGCAAAGAGACGATGACATTTAGCCCAGCATTAGAAAGCGATTTCACTTCATCTTCCAGCCAATCACCACCGCGTGGTCTGGCGATTACGGCTAATGATTTGTCTATCCAATAGATTTCAGACTTCATTTAATTCGACGCCCAAACATCCACCAAATAACGATTCTCTTCCGTTAATTTTCCCATCCATTTTTCCGCTTCGGATGAGTTCACTTTTAACTTTTCCGCAACAATCGCCGCAAACGTACGCCGTACGTCGGGAGCCATTCGGCTCGCGTCGCCGCACACATAAATCACTGCGCCGGATTCGATTAAATTCCAAACTTCATCGCGTCGGGCGTAGAGATCATCCTGCACATAACATTTTTTATTCGGATCAAGTCGCGAAAACGCGGCGGACATTTCGGTCACTTCCTGTGCAACTAATTGCTTCAATTCTTCTTCGTAAAGAAAATCCTGTTCGGGATGGCGGCAGCCGAAAAATAACAGCGATTTTCCGATGGATTTTCTCTGTGATTTCAATGCAGCGCGTTCCTGTAAAAATCCTCGAAACGGCGCGTATCCTGTGCCGGGGCCAATCATAATAATCGGCGTCGCCGGATCATCAGGAAGGCGGAATGAAGATTTCGTATCTTTCACGAACGCGTAAATGACTTCATTTTCCTGCTGTTTTTGCAGGTAATTCGTGCAAACTCCGGCGAATTCGCCTTTGCCGGAACGAGCTTTATCTTTGACTACGGCGACGGTGATGCTGCAACTGTTTGCTTCGACGAGGGGAGAAGATGCGATGGAATAATAACGCGGACGCAGAGCCGGAAGCATCTCTAAATAAATTTCAAAGGGCAACGTACACGCGGGATATTCTTCGAGTAAATCCAGCACAGATTGCCGCTTCATCAAAATTTCTTCGCGGTAGCGAGACGCGCTGTTTTCATCCTCGCCAGTCAGCGCGGCAAGTTGAATCCGGTGCGGAGGACATTCGGTGTAATCGGCTAAAATTTGAATTTGCGAACGCGTAGCGACATCCTGAAGTTCGACATAATCGCTGAGCAATTTGTGCACCGAAATTGCCTGATCTACAGGAAGAAAAGTTTTGCGATTTGTGGTACGGCGCAGGCGAATATGCGAATCACTTTCGAAGCCGAAACGTTCCAAAACCCTTTGGACAAGGCTTTCGCTGTTGTGCGGGATGACTCCTAGATGATCTCCGGCGCGATAGGTTGTTCCTGCGGGTAATTCTAATTCCATGTGCCGCGTCGAACGATCTGAAGATTTTACCAATTCACGATTGACGCGAATTTTCATTGGTTGCGCTTCGAGCGAATCTACGAACGGACTCATCTGCGTGCCTGGGACGATTTCTAATTTGTAGAGTGGCTTGGAGGCTTCTTCGTTCAGACCAGTCAGTCCAAATTCTTGTGCAACCGCCAGACGTGCAGGGTTGTACCATTTTTTGAAAAGTCCGTCGAAATCCTCCCGCGCATCACCTTCGCCTAGTGCGTAAATACGTTTCGCTCCGAGCGCCGAAAGTCGTTCATCAAGGAAGCGCGGAACGGCTTGGAACGTCGCTGCCCAATCTCGATTACCGCATCCGAATACGGCAAATTTCACACCGGAAAGTTCATCGGCTGATCGTTCTTCACTGCGCAACCATTCGCAAAATTTCACCGCATTATCAGGTGGCAAACCGTTATACGAAGCACAGGCGATGACTACCAAACCCTGTTTTGGCAGGCGTCCAACGTAATCATCCAGCGGCGCAACTTTCGCTACAAAACCTAAATCTTCGCCGTCCTGCGCCATCCTCCGCGCCAGCTCTTCGGCTGTTCCCATGTTGGAACCGTAAAGAACTAGCAAAGGCGTTTCGTGCTTGGCGGGAGAGGTGGTCAGTGGTCGGTGGTTGGTGGTTGGAAAAGAACTGTTCGCGGTTGCGAAGCTTTCTTGCTGTCCACTATTAACTGTTAACTGTAAACTCCTTTCCGCCTCTGTCCTGAGCCTCACCTTAATCCGAAAATTCTCCGGCTTCATCGTCAGACTTTCTTTGATCTTTAATTCATATTTCGAGTGATCAATTAGTTTGAAGCGTTGCAGGATCATTCCCAGCACCAGCGCCGCTTCCTGCATCGCAAATTGGCGACCAATGCAGGCGCGTTGCCCATTGCCGAAAGGCTTATAAGCATTGGGCGGGCGTGTCGCTTCTTTTTCCGGAGTGAAATTATCAGGGTTGAAATTTTCGGCGTCTTCGCCCCATACGCTTTTATCGCGGTGCAGCATCGGCAGCAGCACTGTCACCTGATCAAACGGCTTGATTTTGTATTTGCCGCCGATGATGGTTTCTTCAAAAGGCGAAACTGTATACGCCGGAGCTGTCGGCCACAGGCGCAGCGTTTCTTTGAGCACTTGCGAGATGTAAGTCAGGCGATTCACTTGCGCGTAGGTTGGCTTGACGTTCAGGTCAGAACCGAGGACACGATCAACTTCTTCATAGGCTTTGGCTAACACTTCAGGATTTTGCAGTAGGGCATTGATGGCAAACGAAAGCATCCCGCTGGTGGTTTCATGGCCGGCAATTAAAAACGTAATCACTTGATAACGGATATTCAGATCGTCAAGTTTTTCACCGGATTTTTTATCTACGCCGGTGAGCATATAACTCAATAAATCCGGCTTTGTCGTAGTGTCTACGCCACTGGCGCGACGATCTTTGATCAGTCCGTCAACGATGCCGTTCATGCAATTAATATCGTCCTGCAAATCACGATCACGACTTTGGCGAATGAAATTTTCTCCCGGCACATCGCGGAGTTCATCCATCGTAATGCCCAATGAATCCGCCATCGCGTGAACAAAGGGATGTTCTTTGTCGTGGTAAAAAGAATTGAAGCGAAAATCAAAACCGCAGAGACCAATCGTGTCTACGGTCAAACTGGTCATGTCGTGCGTGACATCAATTTCTTCATCCGCGTTCAGCCGTTCCCATTTCAGTACCAATTGGTCGGCAATATCCAGCATCATTTGGTGATAGCTGAGCATTGCTTTATGGCTGAAATTCGGCATCAAAATGTTGTGCGCTTTTGACCAGTTCGGTTCCTGCGTTTTAGAAGTGAAGAGTCCGTCGCCGCCGTATCTGCGGACTAATTTCAAGGCTCCGCGTACCGCTTTATCAAAGCGTTTTTCATCGGAAATTTCGTCTACTAATTCGTGTCCTGAAATTACGATAACGACCCGTCCGCGAATTTCCAACCGGTAAATCGGGCCAAGCTCTCGAGCAATTTTCACCATATCCTGTACTGGCGAAGTCGCGCTCAGGGTCAATAAATGTCCAAGTAAAAATGTTTCAGGCGGTTCAGGAATGCGGGCTAGAGGTTCCATAAAGTTGCGCAAGAGTAGAGCAAACTTTCAAGTTTGCTTCATCAATTAGGTTAACATCAGAAGAAAAAAACAATTTGGCGCAAAGGGTAGGTTTTCTGCGTCTATTGCAAGATAGCCAAAACGCAACCTGAAAAGGTTGCGCTACTCTGTCAATCCGGTGATGTCGTAAGTCATCACGATTAAGTCGTGCGTTCGACCATTACGATCCATGACAAAATCAGTTAACAGGGCTTCTGTCCGAAAATTGAGTCGCTCAAAAACCATCGCCGCGCCTTTTTGCTCAACTGCCATGCGCGCCACTAATTTCTGCAATCCTTTGTCATGCGCAAGCTGTAAAACTTCAGCAGCGAGGACGCGTCCGAGACCTTTGCCACGCATCGTCGGGCTGACGAGCAAGCGGATTTCTCCGAGATGTCGTGTCCACGCGGGAAGGCTGCAAGCGAGGTTACCGTAGCCGACAAAACGACCTTCAGATTCTGCGACAACAGTTAAAGAATGACCTGCTTCGGCGGCTTCAAAATAGTTTCCGACTTCTTTGGGGTCAGTGATGTCCGCCGTCAAAAACATCAAATCTTCCTGCGGCAATTCACGCGCAAATTTCAGAGCGTTCTCAATGTCAGCTCGCTCCATTAACCGAAATGTGACAACTTGACCGTTCAGCTTAGTCGTCCAGGGATAGGCACGCTTTTTGACAGATTGTGCGGACATTGGGGGTTCTCCTAAATTTTTGGATTGAGAAATGTTAGTTTACGGCATTCACGAGAATGGAACAAGATGGAATTTAGTCCAGTTCGTAATTGCGGGCGGCTTACCCGCAATTAACGGGCGAGCCGCCCGTTGTACGAGCGTACGAATTTTAAATCCTTATTTTGAAGGACGCATAAACGGAAGCTGCGTCGCTAAATCCAACCATCGTTTTTGCACTTCGATGTAGTTGTTCATTGCGGTTTGCGCAAAGTCTGCGAGAGCCGCTGCTGGAGAATTATCGTCAATACCTAAACTGGTTTTCATCGCTTGAACAGCCTGTGCATTTTGCTGCGCAGAAAATTCTAACCACTGATTTTGGGCTTTGACGAAGGAGTCCATGCCCTGCCCCAAATAATCGGACATTGCCTGCATGACATCCGTTGGAGAAACGGCGAGACCTTCACGAAGGGCTTCAAACATTTGCCCGCTTTGCTGTGAAGCCATTTCTGAAAATCTTTTTTGCGCTTCGACAAAGCTTTCATAACCCTGCTTCGCCCAATCGCCTAATTCAGGAGTAGGAGCTGTGCGGTAAAAATTCGCACCTTCTTCCATCGCTTTCATAACTAACGCGTTTTGCTGTGAAGTCAGCGCGATCCAATTTTTTTGCGCTTCGACCAGGTGATTGATAACCTGGTTTGCCCACTCAGTAGGCTGGTTTGAGGTATTGTTTTTCGGAGCCTTCGCAGTTGCGGTAGCTTGTCCGCCTTTGTTGCTTGTTGCTTTTGCTTTGCTTGCCATGGTGATTTCCTTTCGTGAAACGTTAATAAACCATCGAAAATTAATAATAGAGCTTCGCAGTAGGACGAGCTAAGAATAACAAAAAAAAGTCGTTCGTCAAGTGTTTATTTCGCAATTGCGAAATAAAATTGATAAGTCTAACCTGTACAACATTTAAATGAGGGATTTATTTTAAGAATATCGGGATTTACATAAAAATCTCATATTTTCTTTGTTTGCATCTGCAAATATGGTAATTTCTGCGTATGGCAAAGAAAAAAGAAGCAGAAGTCAGCGATGTGATTATTATCAAGCGGTACGGGAATCGTCGTCTTTATAATACTGAAACCAAGGCGTATGTGACGTATCAAGATGTCGTCGGCATTATTCGCGCCGGACACGAAGTTCAGGTAATTGATTCGACTACCAAAACGGATGTGACGAAGTCCGTGTTGATTCAATTAATTCTGGAAGAAGAAAAAAATCAAAACAATTTATTGCCGCTTCCGTTTTTAGTGCAAATCATTCGTTCGCAGGACGGCGCAGTCCACGATTTTTTCAGTAATTATCTGTCTACGAGTTTCGACGCTTACCTGAAAACGAAAGAAGAATTTGATCGCCGCTTCAAAGGGTTTTTGGAGATGACGGCTTCAGCTCCACAGCTGTGGGAGAAATTTATTCCGGGGGCGGAGATGGTGAAAGAAGTTTTGACTGGCGGGGCTACTACGAAGCGAAAAAAGTAACCTATGGAGAAGTCAGAAGAGAGAATACGGAACAAACGGAAATAACGGAACAGACGAAAAAATGATGGGCAAATATTCCGTTTGTTCCGTATTCTCTCTTAGTATTTTCGACGCGCATCGGTGATTTCTAAAGATATGCTCAAAGTATTTTTTTCGACCATTAGAAGCATTATCGTGTTTGCGGCTTTTTGTTGCACCTCATTACTTGCACAGGAAAAAAATCCGGTCGCCTACAGCTACGTGAACATCGCGAAAGAAGCTGGAATCACTTCCCAAACAATTTTCGGTGGCGAAAAAAAGAATCAATATCAACTCGAAAATGTTGGCAGCGGCATCGCGTTTTTTGATTTCGATCAGGATGGCTGGCTCGATATTTTTCAAGTCAATGGCACGCGGTTAGAAGGCATTGCTAAGAACCCGCCGACAAATCACCTATACAAAAATAATCGCAACGGTACATTTACAGATGTCACTGACAAATCAGGTTTGCGGCGTACGGGCTGGGGCCAGGGCGTGTGCGTAGGCGATTATGACAATGATGGCTTCGATGATTTGTTCGTGACTTCCTACGGCGAGACGGTGCTGTACCGCAACAACGGCAATGGTACGTTTTCGGATGTGACGAAAAAATCCGGATTGCTCAGCAGCAAGGATCGTTGGAATAGTGGCTGCGCATTTTTTGATTATGACAAAGATGGCAAGCTGGATTTATTTGTGGCGAATTACATCAATTTTGATCTGAAAAAATCGAAGCCGCAAATGTGTCCGTATCGCGGGGTGATGGCTTCGTGTGGGCATACGGCTATGCCTGGCGGCGTAAATATTTTGTACCATAACAACGGCGATGGAACGTTCACGGATGTTTCTGAAAAATCTGGCGTGACGAAAACAATTGGCACGTATGGCTTGGGAGTTTTAGTCGCGGATTTCAATAACGATAGCTGGCCGGATTTGTACGTTGCTGATGATATGGCGGCTTCGGCGTTGTACCGCAATAACAAAGACGGGACGTTTACGGATATAGCGACAGAGGCGGGCTGCGCGTTCAGCTCCGATGGCAGAGCGCAGGCGGGGATGGGAGTGACGGCGGGAGATTATGACGGCGATGGATTGATAGATATTTTTAAGACGAATTTTTCAGATGACACTTCGACGCTCTATCGAAATGTCGGGAAAGAAATTTTTGAAGATGTGACGATGAGTGCAGGCCTCGGATTAAATACGCGCTGGCTGGGATGGGGTTGCGGATTTTTTGATCCTGATAATGATGGCTGGTTGGATATTTTTTTGGTCAATGGTCACATCTACCCCGAAGTAGATCAGCTCAAAGGATTGACAGGTTATCGGCAACGAAAAATTTTGTATCGCAATCAACAAGACGGGAAATTTGAAGACATCAGCGCACAGGCAGGCGAGGGAATTATCACGCCGAATTCCAGTCGTGGATGCGCGTTCGGAGACTTCGATAATGACGGCGATGTAGACATTGCGATCAATGCCATTAATTCCTTTCCTGAATTGCTGCGGTGCGATACGACTTCAAAAAATAATTGGATCACAGTAAAACTCGTCGGTACAAAATCCAATCGAAGCGGCATCGGCGCGCGCGTCAAATGCGAAGTCGAAGGGCTTCACGCGCAAATTGAAGAAGTGCGTAGTGGCGGCAGTTATTATTCGCAAAATGATTTGCGTGTGCATTTTGGATTGGGGAAAGCAGTTAAAATCAAAAAGCTGCAAATTAGCTGGCCAAGTGGAATTGTTGATGTGTTGGAAGAATTACCTGTGAATCAATTCATTAAGATCACTGAAGGCGCAGGGATAACGAAA
>JAYTCQ010000139.1:0-9448 GCA_043736395.1 Blastocatellia bacterium
TCTAACAAACGGGCAGGCGTTAAAAATAAGGATCATGCCTGGTTTATTAGTTTTGCTCCCCGCGATAATCCGCAAATTTGTTCAGTAGTTTTAACGGAAAACGCAGGTTTCGGCGGCAAGCAATCGGCTCCGCGGGCGCGTGCGATCTATGAACATTTTTATAAGCGAGGCGGCTTAAATCCGCCTCAGGCTGAAGCGCAGGCCGCCCTAACCCCCAAAAATCTGGAAAATGATAAATCGCAATGATGTCAGGAATCTGCTGCGATAATTGAGAAAATAGCGTATGATCCGTGGCGCCCTCACTGAAGTATATGTTTGCACCAAACCCGAGGTTTTTTAGAGATTTTGATTGGCTGTCTTTCCTGTTAATTTTAGGATTGATGACTTTTGGAGTGGTGGAAATTCGAAGTGCGCAACCTAGGCTGCCAGGTTTATGGCAAAAGCAAGTTGTCGCGATTGTGCTTGGACTGGTCATCATGTTTGTCGTGACCAAGCTGGATTACAATTGGATTTTTAGTATCGCTCCTTACTTGTATGGCTTTGGGCTGTTTTTGTTAGTGCTGGTTTTGATACCTGGCATTGGTAAAAACATTAATGGCAATCAAAACTGGATTCAGGTTGGGCCAATTGGAGGTCAACCCTCAGAGTTGGCTAAAATTTTTACGTTGTTAATGGTGGTTCGCTACCTCGCAGATGTTCGAGAGCGTCCTTTAAGGTTAAAACCGATGATGATCGCGGGTGCTATCTGGATAGTGCCTACATTATTGGTGATTCAAGAAAACGACACTGGAAGTACGCTCAGTTATTGTTCTTTTTTTGCAGTTTTGTTGTTTCTCAGTGGTTTGCAATGGCGTTGGATTCTGGGTGGATTAGCTGTAGTCTCGCTGGCATTTTTTCTGGCGATTCCGACAATTAAAGCCGGAACCAGTTACAAATACGAACGCATTAAAGCCGCGTGGTGGCCAGAACTGGCAAAACCGAGGTATCGCTATCAGTATGAGCAATCCAGTATTGCTGTAGGTTCAGGAGGTTCTTATGGGAAAGGAATTGGCAGTGGCACACAGGGGCCGCTGGGATTTGTTCCCGAAGTGCATTCTGATTTTATTTTCGCAATTAGCGGCGAGGAAACCGGCTTTGTCGGCTGCATACTCGCCTTATCAGCTTATTTGATAATTATTTGGCGTTTGATCCAGACAGCGCAGCAAGCGCGCGACCGCGAAGGAACTTTGCTGGTCGCAGGATTCGTTGCATTGCTTCTCTATCATATCGCGATCAATATCGGGATGGTGCTGGGCCTTTTGCCTGTCATCGGAATCCCTTTACCACTCATGAGCCACGGTGGTTCTTCAATTCTTGCGTCGTTATTCGCATTTGGACTTTGTTTAAGTGTGGGCCTGAGACGATTTGTGAATTAGAATTATTGAATAAGTTGTGAATAACAAAGAAACTTTGACGTCAAATGACGTTCTTGTAAGTCCGTATTTTTTAATGCGGCTCGCTCTCTTCAAGCATCGCTTTCCGCTCAAATGCAAATAAGTCATGCTTGAATCGAACAGGTTTAATTAATGTACGCTGTTCCGAAGTCGGATACAGACATCGCAAAAGTTCGCAGTGTCTGTCATTTGACTCTCCTTCTTCAGCGTTCAGGTATTGTCGGGGATTTTAGTAGTTTTGATGTAGAAGCTCACCTCTTCGTAGTTGCTCCATCGAATCCTAGTAGTAATATATTCTCAACTTTCTCTGAATCGCTAAAACAAAAAATATTCAAAACTGTCAGCCTGCTGTCGGCAGGAATAAGCACTGTGCGCGCTTCTTTGCGCTGCATTAGGTTGCTTATTCAATTGCCAAGCGGGCTTTTTCAGTCTGTAGCTGAGTAGCATCCAAGTTGCTCGAGGGGTCTATGAGTAAAGAATTAGTAGTAAGTCTCAATGGTCGGGAAAAGAAAATAGCCATTATCGAGGACGATGTAGTTACCGAATTTTATGTCGAACGTGGTGATGAAAATCAGGGTATTGTTGGAAATATTTACAAAGGCAAGGTCATGAAAGTGCTGCCGGGAATGCAGTCTGCTTTCGTTGATATTGGGTTAGAGCGTGATGCCTTTCTTTATGTTTCTGACTTTATTGATGATGAAGAATTTGAAGGGGCCTTCGATGATCGGAAAGAAAAAGAAGCACGCCCTGTCGTGACGCCAGGCAAGCCGGTTCAAAAAACTGAACGTCAGGAACGTCCAAGAACTCCAAGAGTTCCAACGACCGTCACTGCTCCAAAATATAATGAACTAGAGTTATCAGAAGCCGAGCAGGATGAAGCGCAAACGCTGGAGGCTTTAAGCCACATTGAAGAAATTGGTGAAGAGCCGGTCATCGAACATGCTGATGATGACGAGCCAACCAAAAAGGACATCGTTCCACAGCCGCAGGATAACTTCGATCAACGTCGCTCAAAACGTCTTCGCTTTGTTCCTCCTCCGGAAAAAATTAAAGAAGTGGAAAAGGTTGAAGCAGTTAAGGAAGTAGAAAAAGTTGAAGAACCTGAAGCGGTGGTGGAAGCGGAGCAACCTACCGAAGCCCCCGTTATAGCTGAAGTTGAAGAAGAAGAATTTTCAGGTCGCGGTCGCCGTCGTCGGACACCTCGTGGTGGCGCTAAACGCGGAGCAAAAGCCGAAACTGTTGACGCTCTCGATGTCTCTTCTGAAATTTTTGAAGCTCCGACTGAAAATGTGGTTGACGCTGAGCCAGAAGCTACAGCTCCTGTTGAGAAAAAAGCTTCACGATCAAATTTTGATCCGACCCTACTTGAAAATGTTGGGGAGCAAATGGAGCGAATCGCTGATGATGACCTCCCGATCAAACCAAGCCGTCGCGCTCCTCGCGCTGAAAAGGCAATCACCAAAAAACTTCAAGTTGCGCCGACTCCTGAAGTTTTAGTTGGTTCATTGGCAGCTGATGTCGTAACGGCTTCTGACTTTGAAAAAGTTAGTGACGACGAAGGTCTTGAAACATCTTCCAGACAATTATCTGCGAGCGCGGCTGCTATAGAAGCTGAAGCTTCAGCGCCTCTCGAAGACGCGAGTGCTGAAGTTCGCGATAATTCTTCGTCATCTGAATTTGCCACTCGTCGTGGAGGCCGGGGCCGTCGTCGTCGTCCTTCCGGTGAAGGTGATGGAACCACTAATCAACAGGATTCTGTCGAAGAAGCTGCTGAAGAAAAAGAGCCAGAAGAAAAAGAAGAGCCAAAAGATACGTTTTTGACTTCACGGGGAGGCCATAGTGGCCCGCGTCCATCGCGCCCGATTATTTCGGATATGCTTCGCGAAGGGCAGGAAGTCATCGTCCAAATCGCCAAGGAACCAATCGGCCAAAAAGGTGCGCGCATCACTTCTCACGTTGTTTTGCCGGGACGTTACGTGGTTTATATGCCGACCGTCGAACACATCGGCGTCTCGCGTAAAATTGCCAATGACGAAGAACGTCGCCGCTTGAAAATTGTCCTGAATCAACTCCGCATCGAAGCCAATATTCCCGGTGGTTTTATAGTTCGCACTGCCGCCGCTGGACGCACGAATGAAGAGTTGCGCGACGACGTGCAATATCTGGGACGGACGTGGACAGATATGCGCAAACGCGCTGACCGTACAAAAGCGCCAACAGTTGTTCATCGTGATTTAGATCTCGTGCAAAGAATTTTGCGTGATCAGCTTTCGACCGATTTCACCGCGATTCGTGTTGATAATGAACTGGAGTACGAACGCATTGTAGACTTCGTGCATCGCTTCGCACCGAAGTTGATTCATCGCGTTAAGCTTTACACGAAAGACACTCCGATTCTCGAAGAGTACGGCGTTCAGGCGGAAGTTGATAAAGCTGTCAAGCCACGCGTCTGGTTGAAATCCGGCGGCTACATCGTCATCAATCAAACGGAAGCGTTAGTTGCGATTGACGTGAATACCGGAAAATTCGTCGGACGTTCGAATCGTTTGGAAGACACCATCGTCAAAACAAACCTTGAAGCCGCGAAAGAAATTGCGCGTCAAATTCGCCTGCGGGATTTGGGCGGAATCATCATTCTCGATTTCATTGATATGGAAGAACGTCGTAATAAACAACGCGTCCGTCAGGCTTTGGAGCAGGACATGCGCAACGATAAAGCGCCATTCAAAACATTAGAATTTAATGATTTCGGATTGGTAGCGATTACTCGAAAACGCGTTAAGCAATCATTGGAGCGCACACTTTGTGAGCCTTGCCAATATTGCGGCGGCGGCGGAATGGTGAAATCTCCGCAGACGATTTGTTATGAATTACTCGCGGAAACCAGACGCGTAGCGAAACATCAGGATAATCCAAGCGAAGTCATTCTCCGCGTAAATCCTGAAGTCGCGAAGGCGTTGCGTTCGACCGAACGAGAAATTTTCGCTGACATCGAATCGCATTTCACCGGAGTCGTCACCATCAAGAGCGATCCGGCAGTTCATCAGGAACAGTTTGATATTGCTTTGGTGTAAAAATCTACGATAGTAGAAATGGAAAAGGGGCAGTCTTGGCTGCTCCTTTTTTGATTTTAACCTGCGGAGTAGGTGACAGAATAAAGCCTGGGGCGTAAGCCCCAGGAAAAATGCGAAATAAATTCTAGCCCGCGTAGGCGGGTGATAGACCATATTCAGTTGTTCATCAATCTCTGTCGCCCGCTTCGTGGGCTTGATAATTCAATGTCACTCGTCCTGGGGCTTTCACCCCAGGCTTTATTCTTGCACCTGCTTTCGCAGGTTGAAAACCAAAATAATACATCCAATTCTTATGGGATCAGACCCGCGAAAACCTGCCTAATCCGCATTATCGGCGGTCTATTGCTTTTTGTTTTGCACTTTGTTTTGTATGATACCCGTTTCAATTAATTAGAAACAAAACTTTATCAGAAAGGTAATAAATAATGAGTGCGATTGAGCAAGTACATGCCAGAGAGATTTTAGATTCACGAGGCAATCCTACCGTCGAAGCCGAAGTATTTTTGGAATCAGGCGCACGCGGACGCGCGTCCGTTCCTTCCGGTGCGTCCACCGGCGAAAACGAAGCAGTAGAATTACGCGACGGAGACGATGACCGTTACTTAGGTAAAGGCGTCACGCAGGCTGTCCAAAATATTAATCAGGAATTGGATTCTGCCTTGATTGGAATGGACGCTTTTGCGCAAGCCGAAATTGATCTGACGATGATTCAGTTGGATGGAACTCCAACGAAATCAAAACTCGGAGCCAACGCGTTATTAGCCGTTTCGATGGCGACTGCTCGTGCGGCAGCGAGCGAATTGGAAATCCCGCTCTATCGCTACATCGGCGGAGCCAACGCTCGCACGTTACCAGTGCCGATGATGAATATCATCAATGGTGGAGCGCACGCCGATAACAACGTAGATTTTCAGGAATTCATGATTGTCCCCGCCGGTGCACCGACTTTTTCTGAAGCGCTGCGCTGGGGAGCCGAAGTTTTTCACAGCCTCAAAAAAGTTTTGAAAGGTCTTGGCTATTCAACTGCTGTTGGTGACGAAGGCGGATTTGCGCCGAGTTTGAAATCGAATGAAGAAGCGATTGAAGTAATTTTGCAGGCGATTGAGCAGGCGGGATACAGACCCGGCGAACAAATCGCCATCGCGCTTGATCCGGCATCTTCAGAATTTTTCTCTGAAGGAAAATATGTCTTCAAAAAATCCGACAAGCGTGTCCTGAGTTCAGAAGAAATGGTCTCATATTGGGTTGATTGGACGAAGAAATATCCGATCATCAGCATCGAAGACGGCTTAGCCGAAAACGATTGGGCTGGTTGGGCAAAAATCACCGAAGAAATCGGCGATACCGTGCAGTTAGTTGGTGATGATTTATTCGTCACGAATGTGAAATACCTTCAACGCGGCATCGAAGAAATCGTAGCGAATTCGATTCTCATCAAGGTAAATCAAATCGGAACATTGACCGAAACTTTGGAAGCGATTGAACTGGCGAAGACGAATAATTACACCGCAATTTCTTCACATCGCTCCGGCGAAACGGAAGACCCGTTCATCGCCGATTTAGCCGTAGCCACCAACTGCGGACAAATCAAAACCGGTTCGCTCTCGCGCACCGACCGCATCGCCAAATACAATCAATTGCTCAGAATTGAAGAAGAATTAGGCGTCGCGGCAAAGTATCCGGGATTCAATACGTTCTACCAGTTGGAATTGAATGACTTGAATTTTAAGGTGAATACGCGCAGCTAACTGAGAAGCATCTTTGTATTAGCGCAGAAGCCCGCACGGAGTAAATGTAGCGTGAACTGTTATTTCGCGCCGCGTGTATCGCAAATTATTTAAATAATAACCTGCGATGTAACGAATCGGCGACTAACAGTTCACCGTACAAAAATACCTTTACTCCGTGCGGGCTTTTGCGTTAGTTGAGAGCGCAGTTGAAGAAAAATCTTCAACATTAAAAAAAGTTCTTGACAAAAAATTAGAGTAGTAGAAATCTCCGACCTGTCCACGAAATATACAGAATAGATTGTAAACAAGAAGACACGAGACCTGACTTTTTTTTGGATTGCGTTCTCAATCCTCGCAGTAATTGTCCACAGTCAAAACTTTAGCCACCACCTTCAGCAGTATCGAGGGATTATCAATACCTGTGCGAAAGCCGTTAGAACGCTTGAACGCGAACTGCTTTTGCACGCCTTTTGGGAGACGTTCAGTTATGTTCACCTCGCTTCGCCACCTCCGCGTCGTTCTTGTCAATTTCATCATCATCACCCTTGTTTACGCTCCTGCGCTGAGTAGTTCGCAGTTTAGAAGAAGTTCGCAGTTCGCAGTGAATTCAATTCGCAGCAATACTGCGAACCTCGAAATGTTATCTGTGAGTTTCCTTGCGCCGCATGTAGAGCACCGATTGCTGATCAAATTCCGTGATGAAGCGAGTCTGGAAGAGCGTAGTGAAATTATTGAAAACTACGGTGAACCAGAGTTGCAAACCCGCCGTGTCGGGGAAAGTGTGATCACGCTCAAGCTCAAAGAAAATGTGAGTACTTCGTTGGCGCAGTTGCAACGCATGGATGAAATTGTCGAATGGGTGGAGCCGGATTATTTGGTGGGTAGTCGGACGTCAGTGATCGGTGGTCGGAAGGCGTTGTCGCGGAGTTTGCGTAATCCTTTAGCGGCGAAGAATCTGACACCGAAAGCCGCGGTTGTGGCGATAGTAGATACGGGGTTGAGTGGCAAATATAACCAGGGCTGGAATTTTCTGAATGATTCTGACAGCTTCGCCGATGACAACGGACACGGCACGGAAATGGCGCGGATCATCACGGAAGTGAATCCTAAAGTTTCCTTGATGCCGCTGAAAGCCTTGGACGCGAACGGCATCGGAACAGTCAGTAAAATCGCCGCCGCCATTGATTATGCGACGACGAATCACGCCGGAGTGATCCTGCACAGCTTCGGAACCAGTGAACCCTCCAAGCTCATTGAAGAAGCTCTCAAACGCGCGGAAATGGCGGGAGTCGTCATCATCGCCGCCGCTGGCAATGACGGCGTAGATTTAGAAAAAACGCCGCAATATCCCGCCGCCACGAATGCTAGCAATTTGATAACGGTTGCTGCGACCACAAAAAATAACGAACTCACCGATTATTCCAATTTCGGGAAAGGCGTGCATGTCGCGGCTCTTGGTGACGGAGCGAATGAACTGCGTGGAACTTCTATGGCGTCTGCCAGAGTCGCTGGAATTGCCAGTTTGCTCAAAGCTGAACGTCCGTGGGTTTCAGCCGGAACGATTAAATCTACGCTGATGAAAAGTGCGAAGCGTGTCACGTCGCTGAAAGTGGAAAGCGGCATCGCCGATGCCAAAGCTGCCGTCGCAGAATTTCAGAATCCAAAACCGGACGACAAAGTAAAAGACAAAGATAAAGAACCCAAAAAAGTGAATCGTAAGTTGGAAGAGCGTCGGCAAAAATTGAAAGATTTAGAAAAGGAAATCGAGGCGAAGAAACCTTACCACGACGGAGACATGCCGAATTCTGCCAGCTATGACCTTGACCGTACGCGCAACGACAAACCGCGTGAACCGGAAGGTGTTGTCCGATCAAATGCGTTACAACCAGCCGGGTATCACGATCCCGTTCCGACGAGCACCGCGAATTTCAACAGCTATTTCACGGAATTATCCAAGCCTGCGAACGACATCGGGATGGCGGGCAGCAAGCCGATGCAGATGGCAGACCCGACGGCGGGGACTTCTGTCATTGGCGGAATGTCCATCAATCTGGGTTCTAAGAATCTGAATTTTACCGCTCCTGCCTTGTCGCTGGGCGGACGCGCCGGAATGAATTTGTCGCTTGGCTTAACCTACAATTCACAGGTTTGGTTTAAGAATCCGGCGACCAATACGATGGTGTATAACGCCGATCGTGGCAACGTCGCACCCGGCTGGCGCATTGGCTTTGGCGCGATTCAGGGTATTAACAGCAGTGGACAAGTTGGCCCCTACAGCAATTCCGTCACCGGAAAACAGAGCTTTTTATATCTGCAACCGGATGGCACGCGGCGTGATTTGGCGTACAATACGACGACGCTGAAATATGAAAGTTATGATTCCAGCTATCTGCAATTTGACGCGACGACGAAGATTTTGAAGACAACGAGCGGATCGCAGATCAAGTTCAATGTCTCCGCCACCGCCGCCGGAGAATATCAATTACTCCCCACCGAAATCAAAGACCGCAACGGCAATTTCCTTACCGTCGTCTACAAGCTTTTGAGCAATAACGATACGGTGATTGATTACATTACGGATACGCTGGGGCGGCGGATAGATTTTTATTATGTGAGCAATAAACTGAAAGAAATCCGGCAGGATCGGAACGGTACAATTTTTAAATATCTGGTGATTGATTATACGGCGGTGACATTAACCAATGGTTTCACGTCTACGGCAGGTTATTACGATGATGTTTATGATCCCAATACGGGAGACTTGATTTCTCATACCTGGGTTCCGCCAACGACTTTTAGCATGGATGTGAGTTCCACGACAGCGTACTTACCAACCCGATTGACCTATCCGACGGGAACGAATCTGCGGATGTATTACACCAGCTATGGTCAGATTCATAAATTTGAAAAATGGGTTCCGACGATCACAGGACAAGGCGCGGAACGAATCATTGCGCGGACGCGAATCGGGATGTATTCGGTGGCCGGTGCTTCGTATCCTTCCAGCACTGTTTGGAGTGATGGAGGTGCTGGGGATGGTGGTTTTTGCCCGTACTTTACGCAACGAAATGAAAACAACGAGAACTGGTTGAATAATACGGCAAGCTGGGCCACCGCGAGTTATGGGGAAACCTACTATTATGGTTTTGGTGCAAACTCTGGCAGCGTGTCAGAGCCAACACCGACTGGACAAACGTGGGGAAGCTCTCAT
>JAYTCQ010000140.1:0-22930 GCA_043736395.1 Blastocatellia bacterium
ACCTCTCTGGTGGGGGAGCATCAGATTTGGTTTCGTCAGGTGTGGTCGTGGTGATATTCATCACGACCACACCATCGTTCTTCCTACTTAAATTGGAAGAGCGCTTCGCGAGTGCTGCCGTCATTGAACTTCAGCATCAGCTTGCGACACGTGCCCTTCCACGCCTTGTCCGTTTTCCAAACATACTTGTACTGATCCGTCGTCGCGTCGTAGCTCAGGCTGCTGGCGCCTGCGGTGACGGTTTCTTCGATGTCGTCTGTTGGCGCACCTCCCGTACAGGCAATCTGCTGCGAGAGGGGGTAGCCTGCCGCGAAGATGCTCAGCCCTTTGTTACCACTCAACGAAAACTTGACGGGAATTGAACTGCCTGCACTGACCGTGTTGACGGTCGGCGCATTGTCTACGGGCTGGAAGAAGCCGCTGAAGCTATAGCCCACCGTGACGGTGAAACTACACGTGCTGGTATTGCCTGCGCTGTCCCTCGCCGTGGCCGTGACTGTGGTTGTGCCAGCGGGGAACATCGCACCGGAGGCAGGGCTAGTGGTGACGGTGGCGCTGCCACAGGTGTCGGTGGCGGTGACGGCGAAAGTAACGGCCTTGCCCGTGGCGGTCGAATTCAATGGCAGCGAGGTGATGATGTTCGCCGGGCAACTGATGGTCGGCGCGGTCGTGTCCACGACTTTGACCGTGCGCGTCTTCGTCGCCGTGTGTCCATTCCCGTCGTTGGCCGAGTAGGTGATCGTGTAACTGCCTGGTACGCTCGTGTTGACGCTGCCTGCCGCCGTGACGGGCCGCACACGTGAGCAGGAATCCACGGCTGTCGCGCCCGGATCAGTGAAGCCCGTCGTGCATTGGACAGTCATCGGATTCGCGCCATTCAGGGTGAGGACAACTCCCGTTGAACCTGCCGGCGGCGGGAGATTTTGGATCAGGCTCGTGGTATTCGCGAGCACGATTTCCTCCACGCCCGGGGTCACGCCATCGCCGCGTTTGAGCGGCGCAGCCCAGCCATAGAACATCTGACTGGTCGCAAAAGATGAAACAAATGGCCCGCCATCTGGTCCGAAAGCCCATCCAGCTTCGTAATCGGATTCGCCCACATTTGGACGGTCCCAGACCTGATTGCTAGGAATATATCCAGGCACTTCATTGCTATACGCTGCCACCCAGAGTTTGTTGCCGAGTTGTCCGGCGAACTGGCTCTTCAGGGCGATTGCATAGCCGGAAACGACTTCGCCGCCGAGGGCCGCCAGCACCAGTGAGTTGTTCGTCCCGAAATGCCAGACCGCCACCGGCCAGTTCTCGTTGACAGGCAATGTGTTGGAATCAATTTGCGCAATCATCTGATTGGCGTGACGGTCGAGATACCCATCCTCGGTAATGTTGCGAATGTTGTCATATTTGACCCGCAACTGCTGATGGGTGGAGTCATTCGGGTCCATATTGAGCGGCAGGGTAACGTCACGCACTTCGGTCAGGATAGAACCGGAAACCGGCTGCATCGCCCCGCCCGACAGGACGTTTTGCACCGCTGTCGCCAACGAACTCCCTTGCACATAAATGTCATCTGGATCGGGATTAATGTCGCCCGCTGCACCCTGAATAAAAAACGCCATTGTGCCGGGGTTGCCGGTCTCCAGACTGGCGCGGGCCAGGCCGGGGAAATCGGGGTGATAGTATAAGTTGTGCGAGGCTGCGATCCCGGCGGCGACGGGATGACAGGCATAGCCAAAGAGCACGGCCATCAGGCTGTTGTTACTGACTGATCTGACCGCCAGCACGGGCACATCGTTATCCTCATTCCCGATCCCGATACGATTGTATCCGATGTCCGCTGTTCCGGCCCCGTAGGACAAGGTGACTTGCGGCGCAGCGGGCAGACCATTGATGGCCGTACCAATGAGGTTGACAATCGTCGTCTTCAGCCAGTTGGTGTAATTGTCCACGATCACGAGGTCAGCCGACCCGGCGATGCCGTCTGAACTGAAACCTGGATAACTCACCCGCGGATCGAGATTATCCGTGAGCACCGGCCCGTTGTGGGTGTGCGTGGCGCTCAGCAATAGGTTTTCGGCAGGCAGGCTGTAGCGGCTGGCGACCTCCGTCAGGATGGCCTGACGCATCTGGCGCGTAAAGCCGAGGATGTCGGCAGTCACAATGACTTTGATGTTGCCGCCGCAGCTTCCATCATCAAACGCGATGGCGCGAGCACTCAAGCCCGGATCGCCGGGATAGGTTCCAAGCCCTGGGTTATCCGTATTACGCGACGCGAAGCCAGCCAGAAACATTCGCGGAAAGCCATTATTGGAGGGCGTGATGTCAATTTGCGCGGTGCTGGCCTTGAAGCCCGATGTCGCTTGCACGGCAGCCGCCGGGGCGATTGCGTTCACGGTGCGTCCGGCATGCCACACGATCAGCGTTAGCAGGGCGGCGAAGGTTAGCAAAATGAATGGTAGTCGTTTCATGATATGGTTCCTTTCAGTTTTGGTTATCGATTCGCGAGCAGTCGTCGCATCTCGAACAGGTTGTCTTTCAGGACATAGCCGCGCGCACCCGCTTGCTGCGCCGCCGCGCGTAAGTCCGTTTCGTCGTAACTGGTCACAATGATGACGTAAGCATTGGCGTCAGCCGTTGTGATCTGGCGTGTCGCAGTGATGCCATCCACTGCGCCTAAGGCAATATCCATCAGCACAACATCCGGGTGATGCGTTTGATAAGCCGCGAGCGCCGCACCACCGTCATCACATTCGTAAATTTCGTCAGCCAGCGCTCCGACAATCGTTTTGATCATCTGACGAATAGTGGGATTGTCTTCGACGATCAGGAGCTTCATAGGTTTCGTGCACCGCCTTAGGATTCACGGCGAACCGCAATACTTGGTTGTCACATTGACAGGTGGGAATGTAGACGAAGGAGGAGGACGATTGAATAGAGGGAACTACACGATTTGCCTGTGCGTTACCACACGATTTGCTATGTGTTTCCACACGGGTCGGGTGTTAGATGCTAGATGTTAGGGCAAAGCCTCGACCAGGCACGCGACAACTGCTTACAGTTGGTCTTTGTGCTGGAGCGCAAATTTGAGCAGCGCGTTGTGCCCGCTCAGGCCGAGTTTCTGGCAAATATTCGTGCGATGGTTTTCGACGGTGCGATAGTGAATAAATAATTCTTCGGCAATTTCCTTGCTGGATTTGTACGCCGCGACCAATTGCAGGATGTGTTGTTCGGCGGGCGTCAGGCTCGACAGATGGGGCAGGTCTTCCACGAGTTGTTGGGCGCGCTGACGACGATGCAGCAAATAAGCCGTCAACGAAGGTGTCACGAAATACTGTCCGCTGACGACGGACTTGATACCGTTCACGATTTCGGTCACGGCGCTTTCTTTCAGGATGTACCCTTTCGCGCCCCAATCCATAGCTTCGTGGAAGAGGTCTTCTTCGCTGTGGAGCGTCAGAAAGATGATGGAGACGGGCAGGCGCAACCGCTGGAGTTCGCGCGCGACACCGAAGCCGTCCAGATTAGGCATGTCAATGTCGAGCACGGCGATGTCCGGCTGATGTGTCTGGATGTGCGCCAACGCTTCGTGTCCGTCGTTCGCTTCGGCGACGACTTGTAAGTTCGGATCGCTTTCGATAGTCAGGCGCAACCCGCGCCGTACAATGGGGTGATCGTCGGCAAGGACGATGCGGATTTCATTGGTCATGGCGGCGAGCGCCTCCTTGGCGCAATTCAATCTCAAGGTAAATGGTCGTGCCTTGTCCGGGCGCGGAGCGAATGACGGCTTGCCCGCCCAGCAGTTGCGCCCGTTCGGAAATCCCCAGCAGGCCAAAGCCGCCCGGCGCGGTTTCGCTGGGTGTCGTACCCGGCGTAAAGCCTTTGCCGTTATCTCGCAGCGTCATCTGCAACTGCGGCCCGCGAAGACGAATGCTGATCATGGCTTCGGTGGCGTGGGAATGCTTCAGAATATTGTTCACGCACTCCTGGATAATACGATAGAAATTAATCTCAGCTTCTTTCGGCAAGGCGGCGTGCAGGTCGTCGAGTTCGGACTGGAAGTGAATGCCCGAAGCGGCTTCGGCTTTTTTCAGCAAAGCCTCAATCGCTTTGGTCAGGCCGATGCGATCCAGTTGGTACGGGCGCAGGTTGTAGGAAATTTCCTTCACTTCACTGATGGCCTGCGAGGTGGTCGCAGAGATGTCTTCGATCTGTTGCCGCGCGTCGCCGTTGTGAGTTGGAGTCTGCAACCACATCAGCGCCAGATTTTTGATGACGACCAGATGCTGCCCCAGACTGTCGTGCAATTCGGCGGCGATGCGTTTGCGCTCGGCTTCCTGCGAGGCAATCAACTGCCGCGCGAAGGCTTGTTGCGCCAGTTGTCGGCGTTGCAGTTGGCGAATGCGATATTGATAAGCCAGCGCCGCGAATCCGGCCAGCGCCGCCGAGGACAGGAGCAGAAACCACCAGCGGCGATAAAACGGCGGCAGTACGACGACGCGCAAACTTTGGCCTTCCTTATTCCACACGCCGTCGCTGTTGGCCGCGATGACTTTGAAGGTATACGCCCCTGATGGCAGATATGGATAATACGCCGTGCGTCGTGTGCCCGCCTCGACCCAATCCTGATCAAGCCCTTCCAGCTTGTAGCGGAAGCGTATCTGCTCTGATTTGATAAAGCTCAATGCGGTGTAATTGATCTCCAGATTCCCTTGTCCTGGCATGATCTGCAAACCAGTCTGTGAGGCGGCGGATTGACGATCGAGCATACATTCTTCAATCAGCAATGGCGGCGGTGTGGGATTGGACCGCACGGTTTGCGGGTCAATCTGGGCCAGCCCATCGTGAGTCGGGAATAGCAGTTTGCCGTCGTGCGACCTAAAACCCGCGGGCTGGCCGCCATAAGTGCATTCCTGGTTGAGAAACCCGTCGTCCCTATCAAACAAGGTAGAGTTGATATGCGTGATTTGCCCGGCGGCAAAATCATCGAGTTCCTGTTTCCGCACGCGGTACACGCCCAGATGACAACTGATCCAGAAAAACCCCTGCGCATCCGGCAGAATTTGGTAGACAGTGCTACTCGTCAGGCCGTGCACGGTCGTGTAGTGAGTGATGGCCATTCCGTTCGGCCCGTTGGCCAGCCGATTCAACCCGCCATCCAGCGAACCAACCCACAGCACGCCTGCCTCGTCTTCATACAGCGCGCTGAGATCATTCGATGACAGCCCGTCGGCCACCGTCAACGTGGTGAACTCCGTGCCGTTGAAACGCGACAAGCCACCGTTCGTGGTCACCCACAGCGTGCCCGTGCGATCTTCCAGCAACGCCCTGCTGGTGCCGCCCAGTCCTTGTTGGCGCGTGTACTGCGTCAATTTTCCCTCGCGCAAACACGTCATTCTGTCATGACTGCCAAACCAGAGCGCGCCCGTGCGGTCACGGTAAATGATTCGCACTTCCTTCCCCATCTGTGCAGACAGATTCTTTTCTTCGACCCATTGTCTGCGTTCGGAATAAAAACGTACGACACCATTCCAGGTGCCGAGCCACAGTGCGCCGTCGTGATCCACGAAAAGCGCCGACACGATATTGGCAAAATCCGTTTTGACAGTGCCGGGACGATAGAAATTTTCGTATCGGCCTGCGCTGAGACGACTCAGCCCGCCCAGGTAAGCACAGCCCAGCCAGATGGCGTCTTCCCGGTCTTTATGGACGGGCAAGGCCGTGATGATGGCATTGAACCCCGTCCCGCCCGGATGGCGCAAAACCGTGACTGCCGGTTCTCTGAGGCGATAGAGTCCTTCATTTTTGGTCCCGATCCAGAGTCCGCCTTCGTGGTCTTCCCACACGCGAAAGACGTCGGAGGTGGCCAGCCCGGCGAGCGGGAAGCGGCGTCCCGCTTGCCACAGCACGACCTGCCCCGTGACATCGCCGACCAGCAACCGGCCCTGCCGATCCTGATAACAAACGTTGACATCCCGCGCTCGCCCAATGCCCGGAAAGCCACTGCCGCGAAAGACCGACAGCCGCCCTTCGCTGACTCCATAAAATTCATCCGCACGATCCGAGAGGTCGTACCAGAGGCGATGTTTAGAGTCTTCGATGATGGAATCTATCCGCAGCTTCGCCGGATCTTTCAAGTGTGGTGGCAGCGGCAAGGACTTCCACTGTCCGTAAGCAAACCGTTCCCATCCGGTGGCGTCGCGTCGCCAAAGCCCGAAAAAGAGAGCATCTCCGCCTACATTCTCAGGCGGATTGAGGTGATCGTTGAAGGCTGATCCCGGCGCGGGCGCAATAAGGCTGAGGCGTTCGTTTTTCCATTGCGTGAGGCCTCCGACAGTAAAAATCCAGATCGTGCCTTCGGCATCTTCGTCAATCCGGCTGACGGTGTTACTCGCTAGTCCTTCCCTGGTCGTATACGCAGTAAAGATGCCGTTCTGGTAACGAATGACGCCACCGTTGGTTGTCCCAGCCCAGAGTGCGCCCTGCCGATCTTCGTGCAAGGCGAAGAAGGAAAAATTGTTGCTTGTCATCTCCGGCGTGTTCGTCCGGTTGAAGACCTTGAACCGAACGCCATCAAAACGCACCAGCCCATCGCCCGTTGTCAGCCATAAATAGCCATCGCGCGTCTGTTGCAACGCCCGAATGGAGTTATGTGGCAAACCATTTTCTGTCGTCCAATGGTCAAAACGGTATTGCGCGTGCGCCGTCAGCAAGCAGGCACACGCCAGTAAGGCGACGAGATTCCCGCCAATCATGTGACCCCATCGTTGATGTAGATGAAAAGACAACACGTGATGATTTCTGGTTGAATGGTTTTGCAGTGCTCATAAGCAAGCAGCCACAAGAAAATAGCGCACCGGGTTATGATCCGCAAGAAAACCGTTGGCAACGCGCTGTATGACCGGCAGTCAACGAATTCAGTTTTTTGAAAATCGGTGAGCAGGAAAAATCTAGCGTGGCACAGGGCAGGGGATTTAAATGAGAATCCGCTCAATTTCATCCAATGAGATTTCATCATTCGTCCGGTCATAGAGCTTCGTCGTGCGCGGTGATTCATGCCCCGCAATCTGCTGCGCTTTTTCCAGCGTTCCTTTATTACTGAGATACGCCGTAATGCCCGTCGCACGAAACGTGTGATTGCCAATCTTCACCCCCAGCTCGGCGGCTAACGCGCGTCGCCGGATCATCCGCCACGCATCGGGCTGCGCCATTTTGTTTCCGCTTAACTTGCCACCTTTTTTCACCGTCTGAAATAAAAATGCTTTCGGTTCATTCCAGAGGTTCGCCGCTTCCAGGTAGGCATCCAGATATTCTTCCGCATTATGGTGAGCGGGCACTTCATGATGCTTGCCGCCTTTTTCGTGGAAGCGCAGCCACCATTTTTTTCCGTTCTGAGAATAGTCTTCGATTTTCATGCCAGTGACAGCACTGATACGGGCAAACGAATACACCATCACTCCAATCAACGCCCGATCACGCAAACCAATCAAAGTACTGGTATCAATGGAGTCGAGTAAGAGCCGCGCCTGTTCCGGGGTCAGCACAGGCGTCTTGCCTTTCTTGATGACGTATTTCGGTCCGCGCACCGCTGCCGCCGGATTCATCGGCAGCACCTGTCCCACGACCAGGTAATCAAACAACATCCGAATCGCCGCAAGATGCAGTTTGACCGTTGGCTTCGCCGAGGGATGGTCTTCGATGTAGGCAGAGATGATGACCGGGTTCAACTGATGCAACGAAGTCAGACCACGGGCATCCACCCAGGCGAAGAATTCCTCCACGGCATGGGCATAAGCACGGCGGGTATTTTTGTTGCGGATGTTCGCAGTGAAAAATTCGATAAATTTCCACTGCGCATTTTCCCCAGCACTGACAATAAGCGAAGGGAGAGTCGCGAAACCAACGCGGGTGAGTTTCTGTTTCGGAATGACGATCAACGTTTGGGTCATAATGGAGAAATACAGGAAAAATGGAAACAGTAAAGCTGCACTGGTGACAGCTTGAATATCAGCACATCGAAAAATAATGATTGCCCAACGCAGGCTCCAAGGGTAAGATAAAAATGTTCACAATCAAAGTTTGAAAATTTGCGAAGCAGTCAATGTAACTGTCCCTCTTTCTCGTTTCTACTACTACACAAAGCATAATTCACTCGGATGGAGTTGTTTCCAGTCAGCTCTTGTCCTCCTATAATCTACCCCCTAAGGAACTTTTATGCGGGTTAATTTCCTGTTATGCACCTTACTCCTCACGCTGGCTACGTCAGTAGCTTGGGCAGATCCTATCACCTTAAATTTCGATAACCTGAAAGATAGTGCGAAAGTTACGACGCAGTTTTCAGGATTGAGTTTCACCAATGCGTCGGCGATCACGTCAGGGGTCACGCTCAATGAGCTGGAATTTCCTCCACGTTCAGGCACGAATGTAGTCTTCAACGACGGAGGAAATATGACCATCAACTTTTCCGTCCCAACTGTGAGTTTTGAGAGCTATTTCACGTATGACAGTCGCCTTACCATCACAGCTTTCGATGACAAAGGAAATCAGATCGGGAGCCTCTCTTCGCTGTTTACGAACAACTTGCTTCTTTCCGGTGTCGCAGGGAGTAAACCCAACGAACTGCTTTCCCTTTCATCAGCAACTGGTATTTCGAGAATTGTCATTTCCAGCTCTGGTTCGTTCGTGCTGGACGATCTCAAATACAACACTACAGTTTCGGCGGCAGTGCCGGAGCCTGCGACCTTATCACTATTGATCAGCGGGGGCTTGCTGCTCTTTGGGCGACGCAAAAAACGTAAATAAAATCCAAGCAGGGGAATGACGATGAAACTACTACGGTTTTTTACACTGATCCTATTCATGAGCGGGGCAAGTCTGGTTGTTGCGCAAACAATAGACCCCGTTCGAATTACGAAAGCTGATCCTGCCACCGTCAAAGTCAATGAAGAAACCACCGTCACCATTGAAGCTACGGTGACGGCATCGGAGACGCTGATTCCCAATAGTATTAATCTGCTTCGGTATAACCAAAGCAATGAGATTGTGGCGAATCTGGGAGCGATGTTTGATGATGGCACGAATGGCGATCAAGTTGCTGGAGATCGCATCTATACAAGGCAAATCTCGCTCAAGGAAGTTCAAGCAGGCAGTCTGTTACTAAAAGCTTCGGTTGCCTACCGAGGCCAGATGCGAAGGCTCCTTTCTGCCTCCCAGGAAATCAAAGTTACATCTGCTTCTACAGCTAATCTCAGTCTTACCGTTCTGGAGCCGTTCGACAAGGCGATGGTGAATGAAGATACGATCACTATCATCGGGAGATTTGAAGGGCCATTGGGGATAGGGATATCTGTCAATGGAGTGGGTGCTGCAACTTCAGGAAATCAATTTGCGGCTGTTCTTAATTTGTCCCCAGGAGAAAACAAGATTATTGTCGCTGCGTCTGTGATCAATGGGGCGAGCGTAGAGAAATCGCTAACGGTAACGCGCTCGACAGTAGCTTCGACATTACAAATTGTAGCCACGGAGCAAGAAGGGTTAGCTCCATTACGAGTTGGCTACTTAGCGCAAAGCACTGATGTTCCAATTAGCAAGATGGAGATAGACGTTGATGGAGATGGAAGTTTTGACGTTTCAACCACTGATCTAACGAAGCCGCTTTACCACAATTATCAACAGGCAGGGCTACATCAATCTATTGTTCAGGTTACAGATGTACAACAGCAAAAACAGCAAAAAAAGATTGTGATAGTAGTCCAAAGCAAGGAAGAAATTGACCAAACTCTAAGGTCATTATGGGATGAATTCCTGCAATCCTTAGCGACTTTCAGCGAACCTCCTAAGCAATCAAATATAGCAGCCTTCACCCGTGAAGCGTCGGAACCGGTATTTCCAGTCGTACTTAGTTACTTAAGCGGCGAAGCGCGCGAAGTGTATAACACTGTATTAACTCGCGTGCCTATAACGGACATTCCCCAAATTATCTTGGCTCTTAGAAATCCGATCACACTTCGTATTAGTAAAAATATTGCCGAGTATGGAGTCAATCGGTTTCGCAACGGGAAAAAGATCGCCTTTATTATCACATATGTAAAAGGCGAAGATGGTTTTTGGCGAATAAAAGCATTTTGAGGAGATGTATGCGATATCAACGAATAATCATGCTACTTATTTCTGTGTTGCTTTTGGGTTCTACCCCTGCCAGAATTTCCGCGACGATCTATAAAGAAGAAACTCACACATTAATTACAACCCTTGCTTTTCGCAGGTCTTTGTTATCGCAAACATCGAATAAGAAAACAAGCGCCATGCTATCGGCGCTTGGTATCAAAGATATATCGAATGCTACGCTCCCAAATTGGCAAGGAGATTCGCGTACGATTGTTGAATTACTGCGGGATGGAGCGGTCTTAGAAGATGATGGTAAGCGCGCGCTCAATCACTTTTTTAACCCTCGCACAGGTAAAAAGCTCTCAGCTCCCTTTTTTACGAACTATCCCTCCCCAGCTTGGATGTTGGAAGACCAAGAAGAAATCAGTAATCAGGAGTTCTCTTATAAGGTTGCCAGGAGGTCATTTTTAGCAGGATTGACAGGGGAGACAGAAGACGAGCGCAATAAAGCTCTAGGCAGAATGTTCCAAAGCTTAGGGAATGTGCTGCATCATCTTCAGGATATGGCGCAACCGCAGCATTCACGGGTTGATAGCCATTTCGACAAGATATTCGGCCTTGGAGCTGTTTCAGTACCGGCTGATAGTTTTGTTCCCATTGCACGTCAGCGCCCCTCCCAATTGGAGTATTACTCCCATCAAAAATATGGCTCTGTCTTGTTCAAATATTGGCAAGAGGTCGGGGAGCGGAAGGTTTATCTAGATGGTAAATCCGAACTCTCACCCTTTGTCGAGAGTATTGCCAATTCGCTTGAAGCAGACTTGTTACCTGATAGTTATGCGAACGGAATTACCATTGATGATTTGATTGCTGCTGGAAAACTAACCAAACCGCGTGATTTTTGGCACACATCACAAACATCCGATCCCGACCCCGGGGCAGAAGGACGTGGAATCGCAGAGTTTGCTAATCGGAATTTTTTTACGGCTGGCACACTTCCAGGATACTCATCTATCGTTACCGATCTGCTGAATTATCCTTCATCAGGCGGCACGGCGAAAGAAGAAGAGGTGAGTGAACTATTAAGTAAAAGCCCTTTCCCCTCGGAAAATCCTTTTTCCGGGACAATGACTTTTTCCAGCACGGATATTATTGAAACACTCCTGCCAAATGGTTCGAATAAGAATAACCGGGCCGTAGCAGAATCGTTTTTTTCTGAGTACTTAGAAAAAAAGGGAGAGCCGCCGCTCTATGTCTTGAATCGGTTCACGTATGATGAAGGACAACGACATCTTCTCCCGCGTGCAGTAGCCTATTCCGCTTGGATGTTAGATTACTTCTTTCGTGGTGAATTAAAGGTTACAAACGTCCCTGGAGCAGGGACAATAAAAATTCAAAACTTAAAGAAAGAAGCGTTAGAGGGAAACTTTGTTGTTTACTATGAAGATGAAGATGGAAATCGCAAGAGAGTTCCGGGCGCGGAGTTAACATTCAAGCGATTGGCGGCTTTCGATCCTACTGATCCAGAGGCTGGGCTTCTCTTATCCATTGAACCTCCGACAGATGTTGACCCGAAAAATGCGGGTAAATATTTATTGGTCTTTACTGGCACAATGGGAGACGAAAAACGTGGTGAGAATTGCGTGCCTGGTAATGAAGACCCGAAATGCAACCCCGGCGCAGTAGTTTTTACCCAATTTAATACCGAATGCCCGAATGCGCTGTATCTGCGCGGTGTCAATGCTTTGAATCGGGAAAGCTATTGGAAAACTGATTGCCAAGGTACGCGTGAAATCAAAACCGATGAGTTCAACCCCTTTGCCAAATTGCCGGAAGCGACAGGCGTGAATGTATATAAACAAACTGATTTTCAGGGAGCCAATGATAGTAGTTCGTATCAAGTGAATTCATTTGGAGTGCCGCTGAGTAATGGCACGACCTTTTTCTATCGGGATCGCAAAGATAACACGTGGCAAACCAAACAATATGGCGCAGGACACACGCCCTGGCGTGCCATTTCTCCTGACCCCAAAATTGGCGAGTTTTTCTTTAACCTCTCTCCTACCAGCGAGGGCATGAAGATTAGTTGGGAACGGCGCTTTTTGAATAAAGATAATCAGATGGATGTGGAGGTCGGGTTCAAATTGATTCCTCCCATTACCATTGAGAACGAGGCAATTCCCTTTAAACTGGCGCAGGATAAAGTTGATATCCCTTACTTAATAGTGCCATCGGGTGACGGAAAGCGGCTCGCGGGTTTCCTGTTTCATGGGAAGCAGCAAACCGTTAATGGACCGGGAAGTAATGTCAAAAAGACGACCAAATGGTATCAGGTCGATGTGCAAATCGGGATCAATAGTGATCCAACTATTACGCCTGTGATTCGTAATAGCGGGGAAGACACATATCAAGTTTCGGTCACTGCGAATCGTTTTGATTCTATCGGAACGGAGAAGTCCAATGCCGGATGTGTAGTGGACAGGGAAAAGGATGTCATACGGCTGAGCCGGGTTTTTAATCAGGATATTACCTGGAAGCGAACCATTCCACATACTTGGGGCTATGGCGTTGACGGCCCCTATGAAACCTTCGATTTTAACGAATCTGTCCGCACCTACCGCGCGCTGGGGCAGGGGGCTATTAAATCCTATCCGTGTCCCTGGCTCTATTTTAACGAAGACGTTGATTTCACTGACTACATCACGTTTTCTGAGCAGTTTGGTACCGGGGCAGAAAAGCTTGAAAATAAGACCCATTATGGTTTTGATCGTGACCCAGACACCACCTATGAATTTGCCCCTACTGAAGGACAACAAATTCCTTTTTTCTTTAATCTAGTTAATATGAAGCTCAAGTATTTCATAGAGAGCCCCGCGTTACAGGGGAGCGTTCCACTGGGAGAAAAGAAGCCAGAACCATTTAAGCGGGATGTACTATTCTATTCAGGTAGTCTTGATGCGGTCGTTGACCAAAGTATTAAGGATTCTGAAGGGGATTTACGATGGTCTGTTATTGCGGGAATGACAGGTATCTCAAAATTTATCGGGAAAAAGGCCTCCGATATGATTTATGTGGTCAGGGCGGTGGAGAATGGCGATCCGAAAACAGCTTTTTTTGAAGCTAGGTTTCGAGATAAGAAGTCCCGCAATTTTACGCCTGTAGGTGATACGTCTCCTCTGGGCGAAGTCTTCGTAGTTGCTCCAGATGGATCGTATATGATTCATGAGAATTTCGCTGGAGCTATTCCAAAAACTCAACTCCCACCAGGGATTTTTATTGTTGATGCAATATGGCTCTAGTCGGCAAGACGTTACGAGCATACATTGCTAACCTCGCGAGGAAAAAATTTCGGGCAGCCAGATCCGAAATTTCCGCCCCTCACGATTCGGTTTCTGAATTTCCGAATCATTTACTCGGAAACAATTCACCAGCGAACAGCTTTCTTTTTTTCATTTTTCAGCTCGGGAAGCGAAAAAACCGACAGTCCCCTGCGGTTTTTCTTGTGTATGATAAAGGACGTTATCATACATAAAAACTAACAGGGAAGCCACTCGAATTTTGCAAATTATTTGGCGCAGGCTCATCGAGACGCGTTTCCGTTCAGAATCAGCAGACTGCTTGAGGAAACAGATGATCAGTGCCTTTGCTAAAGAGTCCGGGGTTTGAATAAATCTGTGTGCGCCAAATAATGTGCAAAATGATGCGCCATTTAATTTGCAAACAGGTTTGACTCAAATCATGAACTGACAATTCCTCTTTAATTTTCTGTATGGTTTCCTAAGTTAAAGTTTTTTTTAATTCGACTTTTATTTTACTATTCAATAGAATCGTTTATTAACTGTAGATTGCTGAAGTCATTCCATTTTCTTACTCCGACCCCCTGAAGGAGTTAAACATGGGTGTTGGTGAAGATTTTAGAAGGTTCTGCGCAACCTTGACGGTTACCAACCGTAGCACCATAGCTACCCGTTACCAGCAGATCACAAGTCGTCTGAATTCAGATTTCTGGGGATACCAATCCTATACAGATCATAGCTTTTATTCTGGATCGTATGGTCGTGGTACGGCTATCGGTTTTTTAAGCGACGTAGATATGATCTTTACGTTACCGACGAAATATTATTTTCAGTACAACGGCCACACTACTAATGGTCAATCTGCGTTGTTACAAGCAGTTTCGAGATCAATAAGAAAAACTTATCCAACAACTGATGTAGGAGGAGATGGACAAGTTGTAGTTGTTTCATTTGCAGATGGGGTCAAATTTGAAGTTGTTCCAGTCTTTAAAAATCAAGTTGGTTCTTATACTTACCCAAACTCGAATCGAGGCGGGACTTGGGACATTACAAATCCAAAACCAGAGATTGAAGCCATTAATCAACGCGATATTGCTTGTAATAATAATTTGAAGCGACTTTGTAAAATGACTCGAGTTTGGAAAAATCGCCACGAAATTCCAATGAAAGGACTTCTTATTGACACACTTGCCTATCAATTCATAGAACATTGGGAGCATAGAAAAGATTCATATTTTTACTACGATTTTTTGTGTAAGGACTTCTTTGAATTTTTAGCCAATCAAGATCGTAACCAAGAATATTGGAGAGCACCTGGTAGTGGGCAATATGTCACGAGGAAAGGCGTCTTCAAATATAAGGCTAGACAAATCTATGAAATAGCCAACGAAGCAACAAATTTAGGGTTAAGCGGGAAAGAATGGTCAGCTAGAAAAAAGTGGAGAGAAATTTATGGATCAACCTACCCCGGGTGAGCAGTCAGAAAATGTCATAAATGTGGAAATGATAGAATCGCAGATCAGAGAATGCTTTGGTCGTGTCGTTTATTCTCATAAGACTCACGAAAAATGTGCCGACTTACTTCTACTGCGACATAATAGGATCAAGCTTGCACAGATATTGCTATCAGCGATAACAACGGGATCACTAATCGTAACACTTCTTGGTCAAAGTAAAATCAGCACAGCAATCGCTGCCGTTGCCTCAGCGGGGCTACTAGCCTTGAATTCCTATACGAAGGATTATGATCTTGGGCAAATGTCACAAAAGCACAAGGACACAGCAAGTAGCTTATGGAACATTCGTGAGTCCTATCTTTCTTTGCTAACCGACCTAAAATCCAATGTGATTAAATTCTCTGATGCGGCATCGAAAAGAGATGCGATGCAGCAAGCACTGTTGGCTATTTATGAGGCGGCTCCACGGACTATCCCAAAAGCCTACATCAAAGCGCAGCAAGCTTTGAAAATAAAGGAAGACCTTACTTTTTCAGATGAGGAGATTGATAAGTTCTTGCCTGCATCCGTTAAGAAAGATACCAAAACTACGGCTCACAAAGAATAAAGTATGGCACAGCATGTAACTCAAAAATATCCGTATGAAATAATCAACTAGCCAAAAAGAAGGGCTGAAATCTGCCTAACCGAAAGACAAATTTGAAGTGAATATAAGTGAGATCAGAGACCCAAATGAATTCCAAAACCTTTGTCAGCTGCTGCTATGTGCCGAATATCCTGATACACAAATTGTCAATGATAGTGCTGGTGATGGTGGACTAGATGCGTATGTTCCATCCACGCGGACACTCTACGCAATGTATTGCCCTGAAGTAGTGCCACGCCCCAAAGATCGTTATCAAGAAAAGATTCGTGCAGACTTGAAAAAAGCCATTAGGCTGCGTGACCATCATGGCTATCACATAAATGAGTGGGTTTTCTTAACCCCAACTCCTTTGGGAGAAGAACTCCACCGATATATTCAAAAAAAGGCTCGGCAAGCCAAATTCATAAACGGCATCAATCAGTCGGATTCACACCTGCTGATTCTATTATTGAAACACCCTGCGGTGCGTACTCAATTTCCCCGATTTGTCATATCTGATTTAGCAAGCAGGCTTGATGTCGGGTTTACTTCCATTGAGAATTATTTTAACAGGATTGGCGGTGAAATTCAGAAATCTATTTCGACGATACCTTCCCTCCTCTCAAGTGAAAATAACGCTAATTATTTGCTATCAGGAGAACAGGTTTCGGTCACTTCCCGTGGGTCAGCCTTTTCGATAACAGATAATTACATCTCACCGGCGATTCCTGATTTTGTTGGGCGTGTAGGACTGCTTGATGATCTCGCCACGACAACAAAGCGAATTGTTGTGGTTACAGGAATCTCAGGCATAGGGAAATCCGCCTTGCTAGGGCAGTTAGCGACTCAGAAAGATAAATCGGCAATTTTTTCTTATAAGTTTTACGCTGGCTTACACTCTCTGTTCGATCTTCTCAGTCGATTATCTCAATATTTGTATAATGAGAATCGGGTCTTTCCGCAGGGAATTCCTCCTCTGCAAATTTGGGCAGAGGAAATTATCGAAGAATTAAATCAACGAGATTGTTGGCTTTTATTTGATGATGCAGACCACATCGGCAGCGACCCGACCTATCTCGGATTCTTCACGCTACTTAAAGAGCGTCTCAGTAAAGGAACCGTCTTTTTTGCAGCTTGTACGAAGCCCAACTTTCTGACGCCATTGGACGAAGCTCAACAAAATGTGCACATCGTTGAGCTCGAGGGGATGACCGAGGAAGAAGTGAGCGAGTATTTACGAATGCGAGGATTTTCGATTGATGATGAAGCTGCTAAGAAAATTACTGCCGATTTAGCGGGAATGCCATCGGCACTCGAACTTCTCTCAATGTTAGCCGCGTCAACTAGCGAATCCCAAGACCTGTGCAGCTATGCCGAAAAAGCCAGGGAACAAACCATAGATTATCTTGCGGATCAGGTCTTCTCAAAATTGCCGACCGATGAGCGCGAGATGCTTTCCATTGCGGCACTATTTACGTTTCCCTTTAGCCGTGAAGAGTTGGTCGGAGTCTACCGTAGAGTCACACGTCGCAATGGGCAACAGGCGTTTACCCAACTCTTTCGTCAGTCACTTCTTCGTACCTTCATCAATGATTTATATGAGCTACAAGCACTGATCGGCACCACAGCGATTACTTACACTGAGGGTGATCTTAATCAGCACCGTCTTGAAGCCGCCAACTATCTCAGCGAACTCGAATCACCTGAACTACTCCCTCAACTCAATGCGTTAGAAATGTACAAGAAAGTACAGGCATATGATCGGGCTGCTGAGGTAACAATTTCATTGATTGATAATGGACTGTTGCCGTACACGCCCTCGCTTGCTCGCTCGCTCGTTGAGTCCTTTAAGCAGGAACAGGTGTCGTCGGAGCGTGGCTATGGATTTTAGGCGAACGTGGAAGCATCGCCTACGCCCTTCACGAAGAAGTGCAAGCTGAAGCTTCTTATCGTGAGATGTTGCGTTTGGCCGAGGTCGCTGAAAACAGAAAGGCACAGGCAATTGCACTACAGCGACTGGGCATCCTCTACTATGATCGTAACAAACAGAGTGCAGAGCAGTTTTATGAGCAGAGTCTGACATTGAAAAATGAATTGAACGATCTAACTGGGCAAGCCCAACTCTACAATAATCTTGGCTTGCTCTACGAACATTGGGGTGATCATGAACGTGCGCAAATGATGCTGGAAAAAGGGGTGGAAATTCATAAACAATGCCTTTCGTCTGAGTGGGAATTCCTTTCACTTTATAGCAATCTAGGCATCCTCGCAGCGCGACAGAAACAATGGGAGCAAGCGTATCATTACAGTGAACTCGCTTTGAGGATTGCCGAAGAATCTGGTGCTCCCTATGAAATTGCGCGCGCTACTTTCAATCTTGGTAAGCATGATTTTGACAGAGGAGAGACTGAAGCGGCGCGGGAAAAATTTCAGCAAGCCCTCACCACTGCTGAACATTATAATCTTAAAGATTTGGTAGAACTGGCTTGCTGTGCGTTGGGACGATTATGGCTTGACTTAGGTCAACTTGCGCAAGGAATTGAGTACCTACAACGAGTGGTAGAAATTCAAGAATCCTTCCAGGCAAAGCGTAAGTTATCTGGAACTTATTGCGATCTGGGTACTGCATATTTACGCAACGGCGATTTCGAGCAGTGCCTGCATTTTTATAATTTAGGAGCTTCACTTTTTGAATATCTAACAGATCACGATGGAATTGATATTTGGTTAGAAAATATCAATTCGCTTTTTCAGGATAGAGGGGAAGAAAAAACGACCCGTAAGTTAATCGCTACGTTAAAAACACAACGCCGCCTTCTTCTAAAAAAAGGAGCTTCGTATTCTTTGGCTCGGATCTGTGGTGCATTAGGCAGAATTCGATTACAGGATGGGCTGAACGACAAAGTTGCTATCGCTTATTTTTTACGTGAAATTGAGCTGCTTTCAGAGCTTAATCGGAGACAAGAACAAGTTGCTGCATTGATGAATCTGGGTCAATCTTATCAAGAACGAGGCGTATTAAGTAAAGCCATTGCGATCAACCAACAAGCCCTTGAGATAATAAAAACTCACGAAGTAGAGAATTCATTTGCAGGGCTTCTTTATAATCTGGCTAATTGTTATCTCCAGGCTGAAGATTATGAAACCGCCACAGACCATTATCAGCAGGCACTTCTGATTGCTGTTGAAAACAAGGATATCCAATTACAACAAAGTATTGAGCACAATCTTGGCGAGGCTTTTCGACGGGCTGGGAAATTTATCGAAGCGATTGAGAAACTCAGATGCAGCTTACAGATGGCAAACAACCTGAATGATGTGCAGGGACAGGTTTTAACCCTCAATAGTCTCGGTCTAGCCTATAAAGAGTTGAATCAATTTGACGAGGCTAAAAACTCTCTTACCCAAGCATTAGCAATATGTCGTCAACATTTATTGTTATCTGAGGAATCGAATGTTCTCATTAGTTTCGGCAATTTTTATTATCAAGATGACCCTGTTTTAGCGCGAGAATATTATGAACAATCCTTCAAGGTAGCAATTCGAGCTGAAGATTTTGAAATGGAAGAAAAAGCGATGTTATCGCTCATTTTTGTTTGTCGTAAACTAGGTGCTGTAGAAGAAATTCAAGAGGATTTTAAACGCGTCGCTGAAAGGTCTCAACGTTTGGGGCACTATGAAATTTTTATTGAATTTCTAACGATTATTGGTGAGATTAATCTGAGTGAAAAAGAGGTTGCAACAGCGGCAGAAATGTTTGAATCTGCTATCTCGTTTTCGCTTTTGCAGTTAGTCCGACGCGGCGAAGGCGAAAACGATACTGCAACGGAACTCCTGCAAATTATGAGTCGTATCTGCTATAGTTTGGTGGAATTAGCTAAAAATAAAGAGATGGACACTATTCATCTCTTTCAGCAAGAACTGCTCAATCGATTTATTCACTCACCTCATCTGCGTGATTTTTCTTATGTGATAGAGGACATAATATCTCAAATACTCGCCCAATAAGCCAAAATTCCTTGCTTTCCGTACCTGCTTTGTTTATCTAGGTACTACCTTGCCATTGGCGAAATGGTTTGCATCAAGCCCTAAAAAATGGACATGATTTCTTCAGAAAATTTGAAGAATGATAATTTGAGATAGCAGATTTTATCTTGTTTTAAAATCTGCCACAGAACCCCGAATCCGAATCTCAGAAAGTACTATTTTACTTGAGTCAATATGGACGGGAAATCTAATTGACGTTCATCAGGAAATGCCTGTCGCTGAAGAAAGAGGGTCTTGTAATCTCCCCGACTGATTTCCCATTTCGTCAAACCGTAAATAGGTTCTTCCTTTCGGCTCTTTCCGTCTTTCTGTAGGAAGCGATTTTCCCACCTCTTCTGCTAATGAATTGCGACTCTTCGCCTTCTCTCTTTCCAAATGTTGTGCCGAGAGTCGAGCAAGGAATATACACGTACAGCCGAGATACCTGTTTATGCCGAGCTCGGCATAAACAGGTATCTCTGCTAGACCCCTAGTTCGACAGATTTTATCTTGCTTTAGAATTGAGCTGAGTTGTAACTTTGCAAATTATAGCGGTTTCAGATTGAGTGTTCAGGCTCTCTAAAATTCATAAATCCTATCAGACCGATGAAATCTGGCTTCCGTGAAAATGAATTCTTTTTCCCCTGAACACTCGGAGCGAAACCGCTGTAGATGACGCATTTTTCTTCTTTTCATAGGAAGGCGGAAGCAGAGCAAAAATTGAAGTCAATGCTTATTGGCAAAACTTACCGACCCTCACACAAAATTCTTGCTATACTCTGTCCTGAATCGTTAGACCACATCAGTCATACTGTTTCTGGCTAAGAAGTTGTCATAACTGCAACTGATCTCTAGCACCGGATTTTGGGTAATTTGAAAACTTATTGAAGTGTCCCGACATAAGCAATTCCTTCGTAAAAATCTCCGGCAAAATCATATTGAAGTGGAATCACAATCTTTCCGGTTCTGTCAATAAAGCCCCTTTTTTTTTTCTTATTATCATAGACTACAGCTAATCCTTCATGAAACTGTCCAGCAGAAAAGAAATTTGTAGAAAGAATTACTTTGCCATTTTTATCTATGTAGATATAAGCTCCGGCTTCTGTAACTGTTGGTCTTCCATTTTCTGTTAAGCTCGCAAGCCCTTCAGAAAAATCCGTCGAGTTTCGTCGAAAATCTCCATCTCCATTGTAAATTGGCGGAATAACAAATTGACCACTATGATCAATAAAGCCTACTTTTTGCTCATTGTCCTGAATCATCATAACCCTAGCAAGACCTTCAGAGAAGTCACACACGTCGTCAAAAACTGGTGCGATTATAAACTTACCTGTTTTATCTATAAAACCTTTTTTTGTGTCCCCGCCATTCGATGCCGCAATAAGTCCTTCTGAATAATGTGCAACATACATATCAATATCTATATTTGCTGTATTTGTTGAAAATATTTTTTCTCCTTTTTTGTCTATGAAAAATGTATTGTTACCAATAGAAACAATTCCTATCCCATCGTGCATGCGCTGTGCATCATCAAATTGAGGTTTGATGACGATCTGGCCCCATTTATCAATAAACCCCCACTTATCCCCTATTTGAACCGCAGCAAGTCCTTCAGAAAATTCTCCTGCCTGTTGGAATTGAAAACCGATAACTAACTTTCTTGATCTGTCCACATATCCATATCTGCTACCTGATCCTTTACCTGCTTCTTGCACTAAAGCCAATTCCTCATTATAACGTCCTACTATGTTATGTTTTTCCGTTATTTGAGTAATTTGCCCTGATTTATCAATATAGCTATATTTCATTTCTTGACTCATAAATATTTTTCTCGTAGATGCTTCATTTGAAAACCTAAAGATCATCCTCAAATTGTAAGTAACTGGAAAAAGAATTAATAAGCAATAAATGCTTACTGAAAATACTGTGTGAGTTAACATAATAATTGAATAAACCATATTTACTTACCAATTGCTAAGGTTAATATTGAGGTTATCAACTACGGCACCGCTACTATAAAACTCTACATTGTAATTTACGCCTGTGGGTCGAAAATACTTTTCTTTATTTGAATACGTATAAGCAGCTCCCTGTTCACAATCTGGCTCGTTGTAATTCAAGGTGACTTGAATCTTTGCCGTCCAATTCTGATGAGCAGTAAGTTTTTGTCTAATAGTAGTCTCAATATCTTTGTATTCATTTTTGTTGATAGATGCATTTTGACTAAATAGGTTAAGAGCTGACCCTACCCCTCCTAATGCATTAGCGATTATATGTCCACGTTCGTCTCTAAATGGATATGGGATGCCTTTTCTAAATGCCCCAAAATAAGGGTCTTGATAAGCACTTTGTCCACTGGGTAAAGAAGAATATACAACCCAAGCCGTAGTTACATCTTTGGTTACTCCACCTGACCAAGTACTAAAATAAAAATTATCACCTGATTGAACATATTCAACGCACTGAAAAGTTGCTTTATCTCTATCCTGATATAAAACGAATCCATATCCCAGTGGGGGAGGTGGAGGAATTATGATAGGAGTAAAGCCTATTCCCCCTCCACCATCGGCTCCACCACCTCCACCACCTCCTCCTCCAGTGCCGCCACCACCTCCTCCTCCGTGACCGCCAGTACCACAACCAAAAGGATCATAAATACTGCCATCCGGCTTGTTAAAAGTCATACAATCACCACTCGCATCAGTCGGACTCTGCGCATTATTTCCAGTCGGGTCACGAAAGTTAACCGGGTCTCCATCCGTATAAGTATACCGATTCAAGGTCTTCGGGCTTTGCTTATTCGCCGCTGCCAATCCCGCCGGGTCAGGCGCCATGAATCTACCCCATTCACTGCCATACATTCGCGCCTGCGCATAATCCAGTCCCGATCCGGCATCCCGTTCGTAACCTGTAAATTTTTTCGTATTGAGGTTGGGAGTTGCACTCCATTCATACAACAACTTGCCATACGGATCGAATTCAGCACGGTACTTCAGATTCCCGCTGGTATCTGTCATCCTTCTTCCGCTCTTCAAATGATCTTCATGCAGCCAGTAGAAATTTCCATCAGGATTGCGTTGGGCGAGAACGCCGCCGCCGCTCATGACATAGGCTCTTTGGACACTGGTGCTGTTAACTTCCATGACAGCCCGACCAATCACCGACGAATAGACGTAGGACGTGCTCGCCCCGCCTTCGGTCTTCTTGACGCGCTTCCCATTCCCGTCAAAGCCGTAGCTGCCGGAGGTGCCGCCATTGACACTCTTCAACCGATTCGCGCCGTCCCATTGATACGTCGTCGCTCCCGCTGCCGTCATATTTCCGGAATTGTCATAGGTGAAATTAATCGTGGCACTCCCGTTATTAAAGCTGCTCGAGCGGTTGTTGACGGGCGTATCGCTCGTGCCGATTTTCGGGAAGGTCAT
>JAYTCQ010000141.1:0-4589 GCA_043736395.1 Blastocatellia bacterium
CAGGAAGTGAATTTTCCCGATCTTCGGCATGAGATTAACAATAATAATCTTGATTTCAAGGAAGTGTTACTAATTAGAAAAGAGGGAAAGGTGTTTCGCAAGTGGCTTCAGGATGAATCCGAACGCGACCGAGATGCACTGATTGCTTACCATAATGAAGTTGCTAATGCGACAAACTTCAAAAGAAATATTGGAAAGACGCTTCAACTATTTGGTGATATATCGGGGTCTGTTGCATCTGCTCTGATTGGTGCATCTACAGTCGCTCATCCGGAAATTGGTCCAACAACAGGAAAGGTAATGGGGGTACTTACTGGACAAGGAATTAAATATCTTGGCAGCCTTGGCGCGAAACTTGGCGAAGAATGGAAGCCAGTTGTATTTGGCAAGTGGTACACAAAGCACATAGGAAAAATAAAGCAGTTCCGAGATGAGAGGGATAAGCTAAAAAATCCTTTAGGAATTGGTCGAGTACAACGCCGCGAGGAAGAACTTAATCTTCGTAAGATGCGAAAAAAAATGAACAAACGAACCAGATGATTAATTATAAATTGCCTGTCACCCTCAAAATATGCCGGAGGTGAAGCTTGGAATTATTTACACATTACCTGTTGCACTATGAGAGATTACAATCTATGAAGATTTGCAGGTACTAAATCTTCCGCTAATTCTTCGGATGTATATTGGTATGGCGAAACTTGATAGCGCGATAATGCTTCGATAAATTCGGCTCTTGATAGGCCTGCGACCTCTGCCGCTTTGCCTTGCGACAACTGTCCAACTTCGTACCATTTGACGGCGGCGGCGATGCGCATTTCGCCGACAAATTCTTGTGGGCTGCGACGCAAGGCGGAAAATACGCTATCGGGTAATTCAACAGCTAGAGTGGTCACAATATTTCTCCTTGAATAAAGATGCCCTTACTACGTGCGGGCTTCTGCAATTGTACTTCAATTTTGCCGTTCAAGAATAACGATTTCGTTTTCGACTTCAGAACATGCGATGCCGACATCGCGGTATTTGGTGGGATCGGTGGCAGATGCTTCGGCGAGGCGTTTGGTGAGAATGTCGAGCATTTCCAAGGTTGCAGTAGGCTGCTCAGGTTTTTGGCGCAGGGCTTCGATGCGTTTTTGTAAGCCAGCGATGATGGTCTGGTTTTCGGTTTGTAATCTGCTTTGCAAAATGGCGCGATTTCCTACGAAGGATTTGTTGAGGTAGATGACGCCGATACTGAAGAGTAAAATGACAATCCCAGAAACAATCATTAATTTTTTTCCGTCAATGACTGGTTTGAGATGTTCGGGTTGAATTGGTGGGGGAGATTGAATCGGAATTTCGAGGGAATCTTCAAGTGGTTCTGTATCCATTTTGTTGTGGTGAAAATCTTCAGGTGGAGAATCCCCGATTTCTTCCAACAGAAATTCTGTTGGCGTCGAAGGATTGCGAGCAATGATTTCGGTTTCAATGGGAGTGTCTTCGGCGGGCAATTGCTGTTCGCTCGTGACCTTGATCAAAACCGTAGTGATGTTATCTTCGCCCCCGCGATCATTGGCTAAATCAATCAATGACTGACAGGCGGCTTCAATGTTTTCAGCGGCCAGCACGATGTCTTTCATTTCCTCGGCTGACATTTTTCCTGACAGTCCATCACTGCACAGCAGGATCAAATCGCCTTCGCACAGCTCAAGGTCTTTGACGACTACATCAACTTCACTCACCGCGCCGAGCGCCTGCAAAATGATGTTACGCCGGGGATGAACCGCGGCTTCTTCTTCTGTGATTTCGCCCATGTCAATGAGTTGCTGGACGACGGATTGATCTTTGGTGATGAGCTGAATCGTCTCGTTGCGGATCAGGTACGCGCGGCTGTCTCCGACCTGCGCAAAAAATATCTGATGAGCGTGAATGACGGCGGCGGTGAAGGTGGCTCCCATGCCGCGACAGGCGGGATTTGAGAAGCTCTCACGATGAATCGCGGTGTTCGCCTGTTCGATGCTGACGCGCAATTGTTCGGCCAAAGGAAGCGCGGCGTAATCTTCGTGTTCTTTAAGCTGCGGCAATAAATCGCTGACGATGTCAACGGCCATTCGTGAAGCGACCTCGCCGGCTAAGGCTCCGCCCATGCCATCGGAAACGGCAAACAGGATCGGTGCTGAACCGAGCTCCAACACCTGCGTTTCAGTTGTTTCATGTTCGACGTCGCCTTCGATGCGTGAACGGATTTCACTGGTTTCGAGGTCGGCAACGAGGAAGTTATCTTCGTTGCCTTGACGCACTCTGCCGACGTTGGTCATCGCGCAAAAGGTGAGTTGAATGGAGTCAGGGGCGTTCATTTAGTTAAAAGTAGAAAATAAAATTATTCGAAGGAAGACATTCACAAGGAAGTTAATCGTATTACTTGTCCTTCCATTGAGACAAATATATTAACGTAATTTCCCATGGCTCTATCCTGATGAACCCACCAGAAATGCCAGCCAGGTTGTTTCGTTTCTTTCTCGCTACCAAACATAATAAATTTAGCTTCATGCAGATAAAATTCATCAATCTTAATTTTATTAACTTTGATAAAATCTTCAGCTTTTATTAGCGCATCCTGTAAAAGAAGTTTAGGTTTATGAAATCTCATTTCAGGGAGCGGAAGTATTACAATTGGCGTTTTAGAATCAGATTTTTTTTCAGTATCTTGAGCAATTACAGATAAACAAAAAAACAAAACGAACAAGCTGAAAAAATAGTATCGAAGTCTCCGCGCATTGTTCATAATTTTATGTACCGCCTTCTCAAGCATTCTGTAATGCCTGATCTAAATCGTCAATTATATCCTCGACATCTTCGACGCCGACAGAGATGCGAACCAGTCCATCAGTGATGCCGAGTTGATTACGTTTTTCCAGTGGAACCGAAGCATGAGTCATCGAAGCCGGATGAGAAATTAATGATTCGACTCCGCCCAGGCTTTCGGCTAATACCGCCAGTTTGACGTTTTCCAAAACTCCACGCGCGGCGTTCAGCGAACCCATTTCAAACGCGATCATACCACCAAAGCCAGACATTAAATGTTTGGCGCGTTCATACTGCGGATGATTGCCGAGTCCCGGGTAATAAACTTTTTTGACCTTCGGATGTTCGGCTAAAAATCCGGCGACCATGCGTCCGTTCGCGTCATGCTGTTTCATACGGAGCGCGAGCGTTTTGGTTCCGCGTAAAATTAAAAAAGAATCAAATGGAGAAAGAATTGCTCCCACTGCGTTTTGCAAAAATCCAATTTTCTCACCGTCTTCGGTGGTAGTTGTGACGACCACTCCGCCGACACTGTCGCTGTGTCCGTTCAAATATTTCGTGGTTGAATGGACAACAATATCCGCGCCCCATTCAATCGGACGCAGGAAGTATGGACTCATAAATGTATTGTCCATCGCCATCCTGATTCCATTGGCTTTCGTGAGTTTTCCGATGCCTTCGAGATCGGCAATTTGCATTACCGGATTCGTCGGTGTTTCGAGAAAAACAAGTTTGGTTTCAGGACGCAGAGCTGCTTCCACATTGGCGGCTTCGGTCGTGTCAACATAAGTAAAATCAATTCCGAAACCCCGCATCACCCGTTCGCACAGACGATACGTTCCGCCGTACGTGTTATCGGAAACGATGACATGATCACCAGCCTGAAGCAGCATCATTACGGCGTGAATCGCTGACATGCCGGAAGCAAAACAATGCGCCTGCTGACCGCCTTCGAGAGCCGCCAGATTTTTTTCCAGCGCTAAGCGCGTCGGATTTTGCGTCCGCGCATACTCGAAGCCTTTATGCTGACCAAGCGCATCCTGAACGTAAGTTGAAGTTTGAAAAATCGGAGTAATTACGGCTCCGGTGGAAGGGTCAGGAATTTGTCCAGCGTGAATTGCAAGTGTGGAAAAGCCCATAAGAATCAATAAAAAATAAGTCAATAAAACTCAATCGAAAGATCTCGGCTGAGTTCGTGGTTATTATTCCTCATGTATAGAAAAGTTCCAAGTTGTCTTGGGTTCAATGTCCAACAAACTAAAGTTTATTGGACATTATTTCCCGAAATAGTTTTGATAAAATTTTCCAGCTACATGAGCTGCTGCGGTAGGGGAGCTGTCTTTCAAAAAAATTACCAGACCAATTTGGGGGTTATTGGCGGGAGCGAAACTGATGCACATGGCACTGTCTTCATTGCTGCCAAGCGTGGCGGCGATAGAATTATTTCCAAATCCGGCAGCACTGGCGCTTCCGTTTTCGACTGCTTTGATCAAGCCTTCGCGAATCACGGCAAGGGCTTTGGCATTGAGCGGAATCGTTGGTGGCGTAATTCCTTGTGATGTATTCAGAATCGTTGTAGACATTCGTTCACTGGTCGAAGTTCCTGCCGCCAGCGAAATTGCAAGCTGCGCAAAATGTAAATCATTGGCTTTCATGCCGATGCCGCGCACTGCGAGTCCCTGATAATCCGCACCCGTAATATTCAACGGAATTGTCGCCGAAATTGGTTTCATCGCAGTTGCGGTCGCGCTGACATTTTCCATTCCGTAATACGTAAATCCGATAGTTTGAGCCGCGCGTTTGAAACC
>JAYTCQ010000142.1:0-10429 GCA_043736395.1 Blastocatellia bacterium
ACTCATCACTCATCACTCGTTCCTCATCACTTCTTCCCGTGTACGTTTTGTCAGAGGGCTGTCATTTTTCTGTTAAGGACTTGCTCCAAATTAGGGATGTCGGAAGAAATGATGAATTAATCCTGACGGCGTGATGAAAAGATGTCGCGTAAAGCATCGGGAACAGGTGGAATGGTTGGTGGTTCAAGCTGATCGGGGTGAGCGTTCATTAGTTCCAATGATAATTCACAAAATTCGCAAGTCTCCAGATGTTCAATAATCCAAGGCGCTGACGGTAGGCCTCCCGAGTTTAGAAAATTCAGGAGCAGCTCATTCGTCGGACACTGAAGAGTTTTGCGAAAGCTATTATTTTGTGACGATTGCCCTGTAAACATTACTGAGATTAAAGCATAGCCGCCCCGCTATTAAAAGAAACGAAAACTACTATCGAGGCAAGCAATAAATGAGTACGAAACGTTTCGGATGGCGTCAAGCCCTATTAGACGAAGAAGTTTCCAAAATCTGGAATGAGCTGTACCGCATGGTTTATTTGCATCCGCTGGTGCAATCAGCTCGAAACTCCGGGATGCTGGGAACGAATCAATATTCCGGTCAAACTTACACCGACCTCACGCAGGAATTATTTTTGACGCTGTTTCAAAAAGGTCGTTTCGAGCATTACATCGAAACCAATATGGCGGATCGTGAAGTCGAACACGAAATCTCACAAATCGAATTAACCAATATGCTGGTAGCTCATTTGCGCCGCCAACATCCAGAATCATATCGTTTAGCGCGACGCATCAGCACTTTAATTCAACACAATGAAGTGTTTCGTCGCTTTGATACGCTTTATGTGCGCGATGCGGCTACGGCGCGTCGGCGCGGACTGACAGAAAAAGTTTTTGGCTTAGCTGATTGGCAGGACAATAAGGAAATCAAAGAACGCGCTTTGCTGGAGGATTTGATTCAACAAGTCCCGATGCGGATTCGCAATACACGTGAAGCAGGATGCACAGCAGATGCGCAAATCGTGATTTCTAATGCCGAATTATTGACGCTCATCGTCGAAGTTTTTCAGACGATTGATTCGCTCGCGGACATTAAAACACTCCGGAATCTGGTGATGTCACGACTCCCGGTGATTAATATCCAAATGGTTCCGATTAGTAAACCTGATGATGATAATTCGAATTCAACGATTGAATTTGATATTCCAGATGATCGTGAGAATCCTGAAGACAATTATTTAAGTCACGAATTTTCCCAACACGCCAGCAATTTGGCTAGTAATTTTCTGGATCAATTAGCGGAAACCGTCAGACGGAAACCAAAGCAGGCAGAACGAATGTTACATATCTTGTGGCATTGCTATTTAGAACCAGGAAAAATGTCCAATGTTCAATTATCCAAAGAACTTGGCGTCTCTGATTCGCTGGTTAGTGATTACTGTAACCGCGTCAATGCGCAGCTTAAAACACTGAATCTGACAATTGATCAGGCGCGTGTTTTCGAATTTGCTTTAAAACGACAGACTGCTAATATGATTCAAGGTCAAGCCGTAAGCATGGCAGCCTAAATAACCGATAATAAAGGGCTAAAAGCACTCGCTGGCAGCCCTTTATTTATTTTTGTAAAAACAAATATAATATTTTGCTTAATAACTCCTTCCACTGCAACAGTTCGGTATTTTTTCAAAAAAAATAGTAGACAATGCGTTTTTTTCTGCTAACATCCGCCGTGTTCCTTTCCTCACAAAGGTAGTTAATAAATAAGCGGTCAGATTCCTAACAACTGAACTGAAAGGATTGGTCATGAAACTATCAGCACATGCTTTGCGTTCTCTCCAACAAATGGATGAGACGGGACGACAAGCTGTCGAACAAATTGTTCAAGCGCATATTCGTGCATGCTTACTCAACGGATTCCAACCGGAAAACCTTGAGCGCGTGTATCAGGAAGCAATTGAAATTATTCGACTCGAAGGGCCGCCGCAGCCAGAAGCTACGGTGACCAGTAAGTACGAACCAACACGACGCTACGAGCAATACCGTAGCCCACGTGCATTATAAAAAAATTGGTATCTTTTTAAAATTCCGACGGCAGTTACAATTATGTGAGGTTGTGACTGCCGTTTCTTTCTGTTAATATCCGTCTGCTCTTTTGCGGTCAGCATAAACACTGACATTCTTTAATCAACAACAAAAAACTGAAAGGACTGCGAGGTTATGAAAAAAAATCTTCTTCTCGTTATGGTTGTGGTGCTTTGCTTCGGAGTCGTTGCAACGGCCAAAGCCAAAAAAGTAAAACTTACGGGCTATGTGGTAGACAAAGCCTGCTCCGCTAAAATTTCCAAGAAAGAAAATATCCAGGAAGCTGCCATGGGTCACACCAAAAAATGCGCCTTGATGGATGGTTGCGCGAAAAGCGGTTATGGCATGTTTGTAGATGGCAAGTATTACGAATTCGATGCTAAGGGTAACGAAATGGCCAAAGCATTGGTCGAAAAAAGTAGTCTTGAAAAAGGCATCAAGTTTGCGGTGGAAGGTAAAGCTGAAGAGGCCACTCCCACAGCATTGATGGTTAAGAAAATCACCGAAGCAAAATAAACTGTTTCAAACACAATTTCTTTAGAGGGCGAGTATCATTTATGACTCGCCCTTTTCTGATGATTAAGCCCTCATCATGATAAGACGCAAGATTGTTGCAAACTAAGATTGACAAGGCATTTCTAACTGATGATAATAAACCCCTTGTCGTTTGTGGTTAAGACAACAACTTTATCCACGTTCCAGCTATTTATATAAATAACCCATTAACGATAAGAAATTGGTTAATAGACTGATCATAAGAATTAGCGATTATCTAATGAATTCACGAGATTAATTCAGGACAATTCGATTATCTTGTTTCTGAATAGTTAAGTTGTAGTGGCTCCCGCAATCTTACCTGAACATCATTCACATCACCTGACCAGTCTTTTTGACTATCAGCGGAGGGTTAAAAGTGTCAGAAAATCAAACATGGCAAGAACAGCTTCAGCAAAGAGCGAGCGATTTAGTTGCTGCTCGGATTGGTAATTTTGCTGAAGAATTACAAAATGTACAGAATGCGTTAAATCAATTATGCCAGCGGATTCCCGCCGCCAGTAGCTCAGTCACAACGGAAGAACTTTCTGGTCTCCAACAACATTTCGAACAGGTGCGATCCAGTGCGACACAAGACGTTGAAAGCAGTTTTCAAGCTCGTCTTGATGATGCTGTAGCGCAGGCCCGGACTGAAACAGCCGCGAAATATGAAGGACAAATTGCCGCTCTTCAGGCAGACCTTGCCAATGCTGGCAGCTCTAATGTCGGAATGGCGGCAGCCGGAGCTGCGGGATTTGCTCTTGGTGGAACTACTTCATCCGCCAAAAATGCGTCACTGAAGGCAGCCATCACTGACATTGACAGTCAACGGCAACAAGCTGATGTTTTGGCTACTTTAGTCAAACATTCCGCCCAATTCGCAGAAAAGGTAGTTTTCTTTGTCATCAAAAGCGGAAACGCGATTGGATGGAAAGCCAGTGGTTTTGCTAACGGATTGAATGATGAAACGGTGCGCAGTTTGAACGTGGCAATTCCAGTCAATAACTTTTTTAATGAAACCGTCTCTTCATTGAAAACTTCTCAGACCAGCAGCAGACAATCCGATATTTTAGGATCATTCCGTAATAGTAATGATTCTCACGCCATAGCGATTCCTTTGGTGATCAGAGGAAAGGCTGCCGCAATTTTATACTCCGAATCAGAAGATCAAAATCAGGTGAACCTGGATGCTCTGGAATCTTTGATGCAGGTGACCAGTATGGCAATAGAATTATTGCCGGCACGTCGTAATCAACCAGCTGCCACAGCCGCGGCTCAGGCTCCTGCTGCGCCAGCGCCACAACCGGAAGCACCAGCCGCCGCTCCTGCACCGCAAGCGGAAGCTCCAATACCCGCGCCACAACCTGCGCCCATTCCAGTCGTTACACCACTAGGAACGACTCCGGCTTATGAGGTCAAAGAAGTAGAAGCCGCACCAGAAGCGAAACCAACGGCAGCTACCGCATCAGCCACACAAAGTGATGATGAAGTTCGCGCCCATAACGATGCTCGACGGTTCGCTCGTTTACTGGTTTCGGAAATCAAACTTTATAATGAGCAAAAAGTGATGGAAGGCCGCCGCTCTCACGATCTTTATGAACGCTTGAAAGAAGATATTGATCGCAGTCGCCAAATGTACGAAAAACGCGTTTCGGCTTCTGTTTCCGGCAAGTTTGATTATTTTTATGATGAACTGTTACACACCTTAGGCGAAGGTGACACAGCTAAATTAGGCAGTGGTTGTCCCGGTCCTACAGTTCCGGTCAGTTAATAATGAAGCTAAAATTAAGCATAAAAAAGAGTCAAAAGTAAAACTTCTTGGCTCTTTTTTTATGCAAAAGTCGCCCCTTTGTAAATTTTCCTGCTATACTAAAAGCCCTTTATGTTTTGTAACCCGAACTGTTGCGCCCTTTTTTAGCTTTTCAGGTCACCACTCTTATTAGCCCAAAAAGAGTGATAATTTTTCGTTGATGATAGGAGCTATCAAATGAACTTTGCCGTCAAACCTCGCCCTATAATGAATCGTTTCTGTTTAATTACACTAATGATTGTCTGTTCAGGATTATCCTTTGCTCAGGATTTGCGATCCCGCTTAAAAACTGCTGCATCTGCGCAATCTGAAGTTGATTTACAAAAAATCGAGACGAGTAATACACGCTCTGAAGAAGCCGCCTTAGCCCGATTATTTCGAGGCTATCTACGCTTGCAGGCGAAAGATTATAGCGCAGCCTTAACTATCCTTGATGAAGGTGTGATTGGCAGACAGAGTAAACTTGGCGATTATGCAATTTACTATCGCGGGCAGGCTTTGCAAGGGATCGGTCAGACTGAAGAAGCTGAACGGATGTATGGGAAAGCTGCGCAACAGTATCCGACGTCAATGATGGCACGGACTGCCGTGTTGCAGGCCGCCGGTTCAGCCACACTACGCGGAGCCTATCAATCAACTATTGATTACATCAACAGCTTAGGCGCAAACGCTGATGGGACAGCGTTAAAGTTAAAAGCTGATGCCCTGGAAAAAATCGGAAAGCGCGAAGAAGCTGCGGCAATCTGGAAAAAAATGTATTTTGAAATGCCGCAGGCTCCAGAGGCCGGCGAAGTTTCTAATAAGCTTGTCGCTCTCGGAGCCACCCCCGCCAGCGCCACGGCGACTGCTCCCATGATGAGGACTCGCGCTGATAAATTGTATCAGGCAAATCTTTGGGTAATTGCGGGACAAGCTTATGAACAGCTCTCACGCCAATTCCCTGCTGCGACAAATCCTGAAGTTTACTTGCGGGGCGGTGTCAGTTTTTACAAAGCCAAAATGTATCCAAACTCTTTGGCGATGTTAATGAATGTTCGTTCTCGCTCGACACAGGATCAGGCAGATGCGATTTACTATCGTGGACTTTGCTATCGCGCACAGCGTCAGGAAGCTCCCTTGCTGCAAGCCATTTCAGACCTGAGACGGACGGCTCCCGGCAGCATCCAGCTGGGTAATTTACTCTACGAAATCGGCAAGATGAATGAGGAATCGCAACCCTCTGTTGCCGCGACCTATTACGAACAGCTTTTTAAAGAATCCCCCCGTGCGGAAAACGCCGATGAAGCGCATTTCTGGCGCGCCTGGCGGACGCACGAAGCGAAGGATTACGCTAACGCTGCCCGCTTGTTCATTGAGCATGTTGCCGAATACGGCGAAGTCACAGAAAATCGTGGCAAAGCTGCTTTCTGGGGCGCAATGGATTCTGAACGCGCCGGTGATAAAGCTCGTGCAGTCACGATGTATAAAGCTCTGCTCACGCGTTATGGCGCTGGATGGTACGGCTATAATGCCGAACGTCATATTGGAGAATTAATCCGTCAGGGAGCCAAAGAAACTCCGGCTGATTCAGATGTAACTTTGAGCCGCGCCGTCGCCAAGCTCCAGATCAATCCACCAATTGTGGAATCAATGAATCCGGCTGACGAAGAACGCGTGACCAAAGCTGATTCGCTCGCCTTAATAAATTTGCCGCAGCTGGCATTAGGTGAATTAGAAAATGCGCGGAGTCGTGCGGCGGATTCGCCTAAATTAAACATTCGCATCGCTCAAATTTATCGCGCTCGCAATGAAAATGTTTCGGCGGTCAATGTGCTCAAACGAGCTTATCCGAATTATGGGCAAATGCTCGTGGAAGAAATGCCACGCGCTGCCTGGGACGTTTTTTACCCGCTCGGCTGGTGGTCCAATATCAAGGAAGAAGCCAAACGTAAAAATATTGATCCTTATATGATTGCCGGATTAATTCGTCAGGAAACGATTTTTAATCCAACTGCGCGCAGCCGCGCCAATGCGATGGGATTGATGCAATTGCTGCCGTCCACCGGACGCTCGGTAGCGAAAAAATATAGCCTTGGCGGAGGCGTTATTAGTTCTGCCGATTTATATAATCCCGTTTTAAATATTCAGCTTGGGACTTCTTACGTCGCCGATCTGATGAGTAATTTTGGACGCTTCGAATATGTCGCGGCAGCTTATAACGGCGGCCCGACTCGAGTCGCCCGCTGGTTACGGGAATTGCCTGCGGCAGATATTGAAGATTGGGTAGATTCGATTCCGCTCAGCGAAACGCGCGCGTACGTACAGGGCGTCTATCGCAACGCTCGACAATATCGCCGCCTGTATGACGATCAGGGACGCTTCAAACCCGAAGTTGGAAACGGTAACTAAAAGGTACGATAGGCGTCCCCGCCTGTCGCCGCGTACATTACTTATCCTATACGAAACTTCCTGAGAACTGCGACAGGCGGGGACGCCTATCGTATCTGGTGGAAAAATTCTGTGACGAATCATTTTTTTTCAATCCGAATTTTCATTGCTCTCTGCCTTCTCGTCACCGCCGCAACTGCTGCGATCAGCGGCAAATCATACGTCCTCAAAGAAGCCAGCTTTCAGTTTGAAGTCCCTGAAGGCTGGACGATCAAAGCCTCCGATAAAGACGGAATTACCGAGCATATCCTCACCTCAAACGATGAAGCCATCACCGTGGTTTTCGTAGTCGCAGACGATCCGGCAATGGCTGAAAAATTGTGGGACGCCTTCCGCGAAGGCCTTGACGACGAAATGAAAAACGTCAAAGCCAAAGGTCAAAAAGAAAATAAACATAACGGGATGGAACATCTCAACGAATCTGGAACTGCCGATTCCAACGGAAAGCCCATGAATTGGAGCCTTGATATTTTCGTCGCCGAAAAACCCGTTGTCGCCTTCGGAGCCATTGACGAAAAAACTGCTAAGAAAAATACTGAAGTTTACGGCAAGCTTTTACAGAGCATGAAACGTATTTCGTAGGGTCATTAAAAAATTAGCAACCCCGGCGGTCGTTATGCCTTTACAAGTGAAACCTAGTTCTTCTTTTCTGAATGCGTTGGTATATGTATCAATACTCATAATCATCTCATCACCATTAACCGCACAAACGCACAGTTGGCTCATCCTTAAAAATAAGAAGCTTGTTACTTTTGATTGGAACTGCACGCAAGAAACAACATTTCCTCATCAGGCTCTTAGTAAAATTGTTAATAAAGCTATTGCTCACGAAAGCCTGAAAGACCCAAATGTTTATGGTAATCGGGCATTTAAAATCAGTCTTCAAAACAATGGTGCATTCGTTTATTTTGTACCAACAGTTTGTGGTGCAACAGGAAACTGTACTTGGCGATTGTATAAAACCAGTCCGGTAAAATATCTCGGCGAAATTGCAGGGCAATACATTTATACTTATCAATCAATGGATATGATGCCGATGATTGTTACATACAGCCACTTCAATGCTGCCGAAGGACATCTTCATACATTTCAATTTCGCAAACGAAAATACAAATGGCGTGGTGATTCATACCCTATCGGCAAGATGGATTTGAATGGTTATGATATGCCAGACTTTCTAAAAAATGCCCCGCGCCAATGTAAAGAATATGGCTGGTAATCTATCTTCAATTTCGAAAATGAAAATACTTACAATTTTTCTCCGCTATATTTTTTGCCTTCTGCTTCTGGCTCAAGCGTCGGCGCAATCCACTGAACCAATTTCCCTCCAAGTAAAAGCCGAAACCGGCACAATTATTTGGCTAGATAATTTGCGCTACGGAACCATCGCCGATAGCGGTGAACTCACGATTAATAATCTAAAACCCGGAACGCATTCACTCCGTGCCAGATTGCTTGGAAAACGTGAATTGATACAGCCTGTTATCGTCAAAGCCAACGCCGTCAATCAAGTACAACTAAATTTCAAAACGGCTGCGACTCCTGCGGAACTCAGTTTTCAGACAGCGGAAGGACTCCGTGAAAAGGGTAAGCATAAAGATGCGATTGTCGAATATCGCAAGGCGGTGAGCTTATCCAAAACTCCTCTCCCGCGTGCTCGCATTGGCTTGGCGCGGAGCCTCGCGGCGACTTCTGAATACGATGATGCCGTTACCGAAGTGCGTCGCGCGGTACGTGAAGCTGCCGCTTCGCCGATCATCGCCGCTGAGGCTTTGACGGTGATTGCGAATACGTTTCGCTCGCAAGGGCTATACGATGAAGCCTTCACAAATTATACAAAGGCTCTGAAGCTCGCGCGAAATTTTTCTCCTGAAGCGCACACCGGAATCGCTTTAAATTTTATGGAAGAAAACGATTCCGCCAACGCTATCAAACATCTCAGCCTCGGCGCTCAGCAAAGTAACGATACCGAACCGATCATCTATTATCTGCTCGCAAATCTGCTGGATCGCAACGGACAAATTAAAGAAGCCATCACCACCTACGAAAAATTCTTAGCGCTGGAGCCAACCGGAAAAAATGCGAATACTGCTCGCTCTCTCCTCAAGCAGTTAAAACGTGAAGCGCAGTGATTTGACGCTTATGCCGTCCCACAGGTACACTTTTGATTGCGCGTTTCCGCCATCTCATTTCGATTCGTTAGATAAGGTATTCTTATGTTTTATTTCAAATACAAAGTGCCGGTTTTGATTTTCCTGGCTTTGATTTTTGCAGCTTCAACCCAACCGGTGCTGGCCCAAAAAGATAAGGATAAAAATCCAAAACTTTCAGCGCCTCCCGTTCCGCAAGTTGCGCCACGGACGCCATTTAGTGATGTTCGGCGTGACAGCCTGCTGAACGGATTACAAATTGTGACGCTGGAAAAAAACACTTCCCCGAAAGTCATTTGTCACTTAACTGTTCGCGGGGGATCAATGTTTGATCTGGTCGGCAAAGCTGGCGTTGCAACTTTGACAGTGGAAACGTTGCTTGCAGTCAATCCAAATTTGAAAGAAGACTTAGCGAGCCTTGATGCACAAATGGATTGGGGCGTAACGCTTGATCACACTTGGTTTCGCATTGAAGCTCCGGCACAAAATCTTCAGGAAACCATTGAAAGAATCTCACGCCTGCTCGTCACAGATGTTATTCGCAAGGAATCTTTTGCCAAGGCTCATCAAGATCATCTCGCCCACCTGAAATCCCTACAACTGCCAGCCGCCGCGCAAGCAGATGAAGCATTTATCGCAGCTTTATATGGCGATCATCCCTACGCGCACACAACCGAAGGAAATACCGCTTCGGTCGCCAACATTCAATACGGTGATGTGTATGATTTTTATAAACGCGTCTATCTTGCCAATAACATGTTTGCCGTCGTGGAAGGTAATCTGAAACGTGACAAAGTACTGAGCATTTTCCGAACTTACTTTGGAAGTTGGATCAAAGGCACTCCGGCTCCACCGACATTTCGTCCACCAACTCGCACACCTGAAGTCAGGGTGATTAAAATTGAACAGGCCAATTTGTCGAATGTCGAAATTCGCGGAGGCGTCATCGGCGTTTCACATACAGACGCAGATTACCTCGCGACTGTTTTGCTCTCACGCTTGTTGGATAAACGCTTAAAGCAAATCGAAGCAACCAGCACGACTTCATTTCCGCCTCGTGTTCTAGCGGCTCCGATGCATTTTTCCGCTTCTGTCCCAGCGGAACGCGCCGTTGAAATCTCACGTCAGATCACCGACATTTTTGCGCAACTAAGCAAAAATGAAATTTCAGAATTGGATCTGGCAACCGCTCAATCCGCGCTGCTCGAAGAACATCGCGCTAAATCTGTCAACGAGTACATTCGCGAAATCGCCTCTTATAAATTGCCTGAAACTTATCCTTTAAATTTCGAAAATAAAGTCAAAGCCATCACGACGCTGGATTTACAACGCGTCGCCAAACGATTGCTGGACGCCAATGCCCTGACAGTTTTAGTCATGGGAAAAGTTAGCGAAATAAAAGGCTGAGCTGAAAGCGATTAGCCTTTAGCTGTTAG
>JAYTCQ010000143.1:0-50156 GCA_043736395.1 Blastocatellia bacterium
CGGATTTCGACCCGTTGCCTTCGCATCACGCCACATCCATGCGAGGAAAAGGCTCAAGGCGATCACCAGGTCCGTTAGCACCTGCGCTCCGCCGAAGCTCTTGAAATGAGGAGCGAAAATTCCCCAATAGCCGTGCTGCCAGAGCGCTACTGCTGTGAGTGCTCCGAATAAAATCAGTGTGATAGCGATCAAAGTCCGTTGCATAGATTCACCTTTCTCATTTTTTATTAACGTCGAAAATATTGGTAGTAAATCGCAAATGCGATCACAATAAATTCCAAGAGAGCATAAATAATTAACGCGTATTTCAATTGTTTGTCAGATTTTTCCATCGTTTATTTTTGTAGTTGTTGTCGCAAATTTGTCAGCCCATAAGCTAATCTGGATTTCACTGTCCCAACGGCCAACCCCAGCACCGCAGCGACTTCGTCTAGTGTCATTTCGTGCAGGTAATGCAGCACGATTACAGCGCGGCTGCCGGGTGAAAGACAGGCAATGAGTTGCGGTAATTGCGTCGCGAATTCGGCAGCAAATGCCGCTGGCTGTGGAGCCGGAACGGTTTGCAATATTTCTTCATCCCGTTCCTGATCACGCCAGCGTTTTTCACGCTTGAGAAATTTGAACGTCTCGCGGGTCGCAATGCGATACGACCACGCCCGAAAAAGTTCTGGTTCACGCAACCATCCAATCTTGCGATAAATCAGGACGAAAACTTCCTGCAAAATGTCTTCGGATAAATGCGCATCGGTCGTCAGACTCAAGATGTAGCGATAAAGCGGCGACTGGACAATTTTCAGCAATTCGTCCAGTGCTTCGCGGTCTCCGGCCTGAGCGCGCAGCACCCACCGAATTTCCTGCTTGTCGCTGATCATTTTCGTCCTCCACTACATGAGAGCAACTAACAATTGAAAATGTTCGGATGAAATTTTATAAGACGAGAAACTTAATTTTTATGTACAATCTTGCTTTTCGCAAACGCCCCTGGAATTCGATATGGAATCAAACATCAACACAGATTGCAGCCTCGCCCAACGCCTCAACGGATTGCATCACATGATCGGGAATACGCCATTGATTGCGGTGCATTTTAAATTCAAAGGACAGCGTCGCACGATTTATGCGAAGGCAGAATATTTGAATTTGACCGGCAGCATCAAGGATCGGATGGCGTTGCACATTTTGAAAACTGCTTATGAAAGCGGACAAATCAAAGCAGGAGATTTAATTGCCGAAGCGACGAGTGGAAATACAGGGATAGCTTTTGCTGCGATTGGCAGGGCGCTGGGGCATCCGGTGATGATTTATATGCCGGATTGGATGAGCTACGAACGCGTGCGGTTAATTCAAAGCTTCGGCGCGGAAATTGTTCCGGTCAGCAAAGAGCAGGGCGGCTTTCGCGGTAGTATCAAAATGACGGAAGAGTTAGCGCGTGAAAGAGGCAATGTTTTTTTGCCGTGTCAGTTTTCCAATTGCTCCAATACGGAAGCGCACGAAACGACTACGGGGCCGGAAATTTGGGAGCAGTTGCAGGTACGCGGATTAACGCCGGACGCCTTTCTGGCGGGAGTTGGCACTGGCGGAACGATTATGGGAACCGGAAAATATCTGCGAACAAAAAATCCCAATATCAAAGTTTATCCGATGGAACCAGCGGAATCTCCGACATTGACGACCGGATACAAAGTTGGAAGTCATCGCATTCAAGGCATCTCCGACGAATTCATCCCTGCCATTATTGAGCTGGACAAGCTTGATAGAATTATCAGCGTCCCTGATGGTGATGCAATTTTGATGGCGCAGCAATTGGCTTCGCAGCTCGGTTTGGCGGTGGGAATTTCTTCCGGCGCAAATTTTATTGGAGCGTTAATGGTGCAGGAAGAATTAGGAGCTGAAGCTGTAGTCGCGACAATTTTTTGTGATGATAATAAAAAATATTTGAGTACGGATTTGCTGCGGACGGAGCCGGTGAAATCAGGCTATCTCAGCCCTGGCGTGGAGTTGACGCATTACGAAGCCTTTTGTCGGGCTTGTTAAGAAATTTATCCACGAAGAACACGAAGGTCACGAAGCAAAAAAAGAAAACTTATCATCCGGTAATTTCTTCGGTCTTTCCTTCGTGACCTTCGTGTTCTTCGTGGATAGTATTGTCAATCCTGTCTATTCGCATTCACGACTCAATCATTTCATTCAATTTATAACCTGCCCAGATTCCAGCGATTCCGCCAATTAAACTAAAAAAAAGCCCGCTGAAAGAGATCATATCGTCACCCCACAAGGTGGGAATATAACCGCCTAATGTTGACCCTACTGCAAAACCAAGCCAGATAAATTTTTTTGCATACATAATGAAATCCTCAAGGGCCAAATGATTGTAAGCGGGAATCCAATTTTCAGATGTACTTTATTTATTGCTGCATTTGTTGATCAGCTACTTCGTGGCATAAAATCAGGCATCCAACAAACGAAAGTTTGTTGGGAATTTCTTATAAAAAATATTTCCTAACGGAAACAAAGGAATACTACTTTGAAAGCGAATCTATCTTCCCCGGAATTAATCAATTCAAAGCAACGTCAATATAAATACTACGATTTAGTTATGGCCGCGTTTGTCTGCGTCTTGCTCTGCGCGAATATCATCGGAGCCAGCAAGCGGACACAGGTGTACGGCTTCACTTTTGGCGCCGGCATTTTATTTTTTCCGATGAGTTATTTGTTCGGAGATATTTTGACCGAAGTCTATGGCTATGCGCGTTCGCGACGTGTGATTTGGGCCGGATTTGGTGCGATGATTTTTGCTTCAGTGATGAGCTTCGTCATCGTGCAAATGCCACCTGCTGATGGATGGACGGGACAGGCTGTTTATGAGCAGGCGTTCGGGAATACGTGGCGCATTACGATGTCTTCGCTGGTAGCGTTTTGGGCAGGAGAGTTTGCGAATTCGCTGACGCTGGCAAAATTAAAAATCAGCACGAGTGGACGGTTTTTGTGGATTCGCACCATTGGCTCAACAATCATCGGTGAAGCGGTGGATACTATGATTTTTTATCCGCTGGCATTCATGGCGATTGGCTCTATCAGTGGTTGGACATGGGCGCAAACGTGGGAAGTGATGGTGCATAATTATTGGATGAAAGTGGCCTGGGAAGCGGCGATGACTCCTGTCACATATCGCGTTGTAGCTTTTCTAAAACGCGTCGAGAATGAAGATTACTACGATAAAAATACCAACTTTAATCCGTTCACTTTGGAGACGTAAACTACGTGTTTATTCCTTCACAGAAAGAAACAGCAGCAGTCCGAAAACTACTGCTGTCAGAGGATAGGAATTTATTGTTTACGTTTTCTTGCTCGTAGCCCAAGTGCCGCCAATCCGCTGCCTAGCAGGAGCATCGTGGCTGGTTCGGGAACGGGAGCAGCTGGAACACCACGCAGCCAATTACCATTCGCGTCCTGATAGATGTAAGAAACAAAAATACCAGCAGCAGAAAACCCATTCTGAAAATATGCTGATGAGAATGTTAATGAGACGGTTCCAGTTACACCAGATGCAACTGAGGCATTCCCAGCAGCATTCAGAAATGACTGAGTGTTACCAAATGACGATATTAAATCAAACCGCTCTTTGCTGGCGAATGTAAAATCAATACCTGAGAGGTCATTGGGACCAAACCAAACAAGAGAGGGATCGCTGAACGTGATGCTCTTTTGTGTGACTGGCGTACAGATTCCACAATTAAAAGAAACATCAAGAATCCTGACCTTAAGTAACGGATCGGACTGATTCGTAAAAGTAAAACCGATAGTTTTTCCATCGGCACTTGCAGTTGTTGTGACAAGTGTTTTCACAGCTGGATTAGTAGCATTGACGAGTGTGACAGAATCAGCCAAAGCCAGCGAACTAAAAACTATGAGACCGAGCATGGCTACAATAAGATACGATATTTTCGGGGTTTTCATACACCTATCTCCTATTCGAAAAGTAGTTATTGGATACACATCACCTTCGATTCTGACCGAGAGGATGATTCAGATTTGAATAATGATTTGAATTTAGGTTTTGCCGGATGAGTACTTTATATGCCGAACAGGAAGAAAAGTCTATAAAAAATTATTTCCCTAGGCCATCAATCAACAACAATGACAGGCGTGACATCAACAATTGCGCGGGATTATCGACGCTCCAATCAATCGCAGGAATATCATCGCAGGTGATCGCCATCGCAATGCGTCCGCGTTTGGTATACAAAATCCCGATGTCGCTTCTCAATGCGTCTAATGCTCCGGGCTTCGTAGCCGTTTCCATTTCTTTCACATTCCTTGCGATGCCGTCGTGGTATTGCTGGCGTTTGAGGATGCTGATCATTTCTTTGGCTGCTTCGGGCGTCACAATTTCTCCGCGTTCAATTTTTTCAAGTAACATCACCATCTCGCGTGGTGTGCTGACGCCAATCCCGTAGCGGCTGGGGCTGCCATCTGGTTTTTTATTCCAGTCGGAAGTGAATAATTTGCTCTCTCCGCCACCATTAATTTTGCGCAGGCTGTGCGTTTCTTTTAAGCCGAACAATTCAAGTTTTGCATTGATGGCATCAGCGGTGACGTGATCGAGTACCAAGTTCGTAGCCGTGTTGTCGCTCAGCATAATCATCAAATGCACAGCATCGCGCAGCGTCAAATGAAGGCCGTCTCTAAATTCCGGCAGGATGCCAGCGCCTCCAACTTTCTTTTCTTTCGTGAGAATTATTTCATCGTTCCATTTGAATTGTCCTTCGGTCACAAACGCAAAAACTGCGGCCATAATGGGAACTTTGATCGTGCTGGCGGTGCGAACGCGTTCGTCTTCGCCGATGCCGTAGCTGGCTCCGGTGTCAAGATTTTTGGCGAAGAGTGTAACTTTGCCTTTGAAATCTTTGATCTCTTTGCGAACCTTTTTGTCGAGTGTTTTATTTGGAGTCTGCGCATAGGTAAAAGCTAAGCAGAGTAATAAAGATAGGGCGATGAATATGGGGCGTTGGATTTTCATAAGCTGCTATTTTTTGGAGTGCTGACCGCGTTTTCGTTCCAGACTTCGGACGGCTAATTCTAATCCAACACGATCAATTTTTTCCAGCGCGATGATTTCCGGTTCGCTTAATCCGAATTGCAAAGCAACTTCGTGCGGAGCTGATAAAAATTCTAGGCGCGCTTTTTCGTCTACATAAATCTTTGCGAGAAACGCTTCAAATCTTGGTGAACTCATAAATTAAATGTAGCGCGAACTAACAGTTCACGCTACGGTTTTTTGCCAATGCCGCACGCGCACGATCAAGCTGATCAAGTAAAATTTCAATCGCCGGAAATTTCCCGTCGCGCTCTAAAATCACTGTCAAGGGCTGCGAAGTACGCGCTCCGATTTCCGTTAATAAATCGTACACCGGATCAGGTACATCGTGCAGATGATCGTCGAGCAGTCGCTTTTCATCAAAAGCTTCGACCCAGCGTCCACCCGCCAGATGAATAGCTTTGACGTGCTCCATCGGAAGCGTATCCAAAAATTTCAACGCATCAAATTTAAAATTTATCGCATTTGCATAAAGATTGTGCAGGTCGAGTAAAAGCCCAGCGTCAGAATTTTTGATGATTTCGCTGATCCACGATGCTTCATCGTGCGTGCTGGCGGGAGGTTCAATCAACGTCGCAATATTTTCTACGAGTGGTAATGATCCCACAATTTTTTCCGCTGTTTTCAAATTGGCAATCGTTCCTTCAATCGTTTCACGCGTACGCGGTGGAGCCGTTAAATGTCCGATTTCGATGCCGCCTCCACGCACAAAAGCTAAATGTTCTGACCACGAATCCGGCTTGATTTCTTCACAGAGTCGCGCTGTATTTTCCAATAATTTTTTCTGCACCGGAACGGCAGATGCGAGTCCGAGCGAAACTCCGTGAAGCGTAACGGGAACCTGATTTGACAGGGTCTTCAGCGCACGTCGCTCATTTTTTGAAGCGTCAAAATAATCGTCGCTGATGACTTCGAGAACGTCAATCCGATCAAGATTCGTGAGAATTTCAGCGGCGATTTCTTTGCGCCAGCCCAGCCCAAAACGATCATTCATTAAGAACCTCCGCATCCGCCACCACAACCACCACCACCGCCGCCGCAACTGCCCCCACCACCACAACTACTTCCACTACTGCAATTGCTACCGCCTCCATCACTGCCGCTGCTGCACGAACTTCCACAGCTTACAGTGCTCGAACCATAACTGCTGAAATTTGAACTGTACGCGCGTGGAAAAATCTTTCTGGTATAGGCGTAATCGTCGGATGGCAACGCGCCTAAGCCGAACACTGCTGCCAACATTATTGCTTCGGCGGCAGGTCGGTTGTGACGGGCTCGGGATGCTCTATGTAGCACCCGCAAATCTTCAAGAATATTTTTTCCAAGCGTGGTCAAGCGAGGAAATGAAATTGCGTACGCGATGCCGATAGCGGCTGCATTCAAGATAAAGAGGAAGATAATATTCGAATGACCAGTTGAGAGTGCGTAGATGATTTTTCCGAATCCGAAGAAGAATAAAATTCCAGCGGCGATGGCAAAATTTTTGCCGCGTCTGGTTTTAATCTCACTGCTTGGTAGCAGTCCGAGTTTTTCAAGATAAGGTTGATAAGTGGTTTCGCAGAGTGTCACCAGTGTTCGATTATTGAAGATCGAAGCTGCTCTGTCAGGGCGAGCAAAGCTTTGGATAATTTGATTTTCGAGCGGTGATTTGGCTTCTTGATAAATGTCAGGATGAGCGATGCTTACTATCGAACCGTTCACGGTGAGGAACTGATGATCTATCAAATAAATCAGCGCGACCCTGAGTGTCTCATTCGCTCCACCGCGCAAATAGGCAATTAAATAAGGGGCTTTGAGATTTATTCGAGGTGCCTCACCTGATTCCGAATTAAGTCGGAATTGATACAGAATTAATAAAACAATCAAGCTGAGAACGACATAGAAGGCTAAGTAGGCAAGACCGCTAACTGTAAACATAGGCAATTTCTCCTTTGTAAATTCGTCATTGTCAATGTGGCGCGGCTGCAACGGGTATCTGTATGAATGTATACGCGGAAGTCGGCGTAGAAGTTCTGACAAAAACAGTGTAATGAGAATTCGTTGAGAGGTAAGAAAAATAGTCAATCAAAGTAGGCTTGCAGTGCTTCTCTGGTTTGTGGTAAGTAAGTACTTACTTTGGAATGAAGTTTATTTTTGAGTTCTCTTATGCCCAAACCTGTCCGCATTTTATTCGTCCTGATTCTTCTGGGTGGCGTCGGTTATTTTATTTGGAATAAATATTTCCGCGTCAAAATTGATCCGGGCAAAATCGAAGTTGCCGGACGCATTGAAGGCGATGATTCGACGATTGCTTCGAAAGTTCCCGGGCGTATCAAAGAAATCAAAGTTCGTGAAGGCGATCTGGTTAAAGCCGGTGATTTGATTGCCTGGCTAGACGATGATCAGATTCGGGCGCGTGAACAACAAGCAAAATTTTCCGTCGAACAGGCGCAGGCTCGCGTGCAGCGAGCGCAACAGCAAATCGCAATTTTCGATGAGCAGATCAAAGGCAGTCAGCTTGGCGAACAGCAATCAAAAGCTGATGCCGAAGGTCGTGTGCGGCAGGCGGAAGCGCAGGTCGCCTCCGCTGAAGCTGCGCTGGCACAGGCTGAAGCTTCATTCAAATTCGCCAAGTGGGATGAAGAGAAATACGTGACGCTGAGAAGTACGGGTGATGTTCCTGAGCGTCAGTTGCAACAGGCGAAGACAACAGTTGCGGCGCAAGCGGAAATCGTCAGAGCCGCGAAAAAACAGGTGGATGCAGCGAAAGGCGGATTGAATGCGGCGCAGGCGATGCTGAAAAATCCCGTCATTCGCGCTACGCAAACTTCCACGATTCGGCAACAAATTATTCAGGCAAATTCTGACATTGAAGGCGCACAAGCAGATGTCGCACGCGCCAAGGCGCAGCTCGAAGAAGCGCAAGCCAATCGCAAAGAATTGCAAATCATCGCGCCATTTGATGGAACCGTTCAAACGCGTGCCGTCGAACCCGGAGAAGTTGTCGCTGCCGGAACTCCGATCATCACGTTGATTGACCTCAGCGCTTTGTATTTGCGTGGCTTCGTCCCTGATTTGAAAATCGGAAATGTGAAAGTTGGGCAGAAGGCAAAGGTCTGGATTGATTCTATTGATCAGAACACGAAAAAGAGAATTGAGCTGGAAGCAGAAGTCATTCGTATAGATCCGCAAGCTTCGTTCACCCCTGAGAACACGTACTTTCGCGATGATCGCATCAAGCAGGTTTTTGGTGTGAAGTTGAAGTTGAAAGGCAATTTGAGCAGCGCAAAACCGGGGATGCCTGCAGATGGGGAGATAAGTCTTTAGTTAAAAGTAATGAGTGATGAGTATCAACTAGTTTCAGAAAATGAAAAAAAACACCGGTCAAAGCGAAATGCAAAACCAAATCCCAGAAACTCAAAACTTTAAACTCGAAACTCGAAACTCATCACTCATTACTCATCACTCATTACTAGATACCGTAGCGATTCAGATTCGCAATCTCACAAAATCCTACGGCGCGGTCGAAGCCGTGAAAGGTATCAATCTCGACATCAATGCCGGAGAAATTTTTGGCCTGATCGGGCCGGATGGAGCAGGGAAAACTTCGACGTTTCAAATCCTCGGCGGAGTCATGAAAGCTACGGCAGGCACGGCTGAGATGTTCGGTGTGAACGCTCGTGATGCGCGGCATTTCGTAGGCTACCTCACACAGGCTTTCAGTCTTTATCAAGACCTCAGCGTCAAAGAAAACCTTGAATACATTGGTGAATTGCGATTAGTTGATCGAGATCAAATTCTGGAACGCGGGAATCGTTATCTAAAACTTTTCGATATGGATCGTTTCACGGATCGCCTCGCCGGACGCTTAAGCGGAGGGATGAAGCAAAAACTTGCGCTGACGTGCGCGTTGATTGCCGAGCCAAAAATTCTTTTACTGGATGAACCGACGACGGGAGTTGATCCGGTTTCCCGCCGCGAATTTTGGGATGCGCTGGCCAATCTCGCGGCAGAAGGAATGACGATCGTCGTCGCTACGCCTTATCTGGATGAAGCCGAAAGATGCAATCGTGTAGCGTTGATGTTTAATGGCAAAATTCAGCAAATTGGAACACCGGCGGAACTGAAAAAAAATCTGGGATTACAGCGTCTCGAAGTGAGAGTGACGGATTTGCGCCGCGCCGATGATGTGCTGAACGAGGTCGCAGAAATCCACGACATTCAACGCTTCGGAGATCGTTTGGATGTGATGGTGAGCGACCTCAAACGCGGAGAGGGTGAAACACGAATAGCGTTAGAGAATGCAGATATTTCAATCATCGAAGTTCGCAGCGGCTTGCCGACGCTGGAAAATACGTTTGTTTCTGTCCTACGAAATTTGCATCCCGAAAAACCTATTCTGCCCTTTCCTGTGCATCGCGAATTTCGGCAGCGAAAGCCCGGTGCCATCGCTATCGGCGCAAAAAATCTCAACAAAAAATTCGGCGACTTTCACGCCGTCAAAAACATTAATCTTGAAATCAAGTACGGAGAAATTTACGGCTTGCTCGGAGCGAACGGCGCTGGCAAAACAACGACGATAAAAATGCTGTGCGGCTTGCTCGAAGCGACGAACGGCGACATGACTTTGGCGGATGAACAGGGCGGTTTTCGTTCCAGTGTAGTGCGACAGCGCATCGGATATATGTCACAAAAATTTTCGCTTTATGACGACATTACGATTGGCGAAAACTTAGATTTTTTCGCGGGCGTTTACGGAATACCACGTCAGGATCGGGATGAGAAAAAACGTTGGGTGCTGAACTTCGCAGGCCTCGAAGACAAAGCAGATCAGATGGTCGGAAGCCTGCCGGGAGGATGGAAACAGCGTGTCGCATTCGGTGCCGCAGTTATGCATGAACCCAGTGTTTTATTTCTCGATGAACCGACTTCAGGTGTCGACCCCATCGCGCGTCGTCAATTTTGGAAAATGATAAATTCGCTCGCAGATCGTGGTGTCGCGGTGCTCGTGACGACACATTATTTGGAAGAAGCGGAACAATGCAATCGTTTGGGATTAATGGTGGCGGGAGAATTAGTCGCCGAAGGAACACCGACCGGAATCAAAGCCGAACAAGGCGGACATCTGATTGAACTCTATCCAAGCGAACCGCAAAAGGCTGCGAATTTGCTGAAAACAAAAATGGATCGCTGGCGCGTTTCACAATTCGGAGACCGCCTGCACGTCATCGTTGACGAAGAAGCGAACGAAGGAATTGCCAATCTCACCCACGAATTAGCACAAGAAAATATTCAAGTATTGCAGGCTCACGAAGAAACATATTCTCTGGAAGATGTGTTTATTGTCGTTGTCGAAAAAGCCCGGGCGAAAGGGAAATTCGTCGGAGAGTAGGATAGGCGTCCCCGCCTGTCCACCGTCCACATGAAGCCAACTTAGAGAAATAGAGACAAAGAGCAGCACGAGTACCCTTTCGACAGGCGGGGACGCCTATCGTATCTTTTATGCGAAGAATTATAGCTCAGGCGAAAAAAGAACTCCGACAAATTTCACGTGACAAGCTGGCGCTGGCGTTAGCGTTTGTGTTGCCTGCATTTTTAATTATCCTGCTCGGCTCGGCGATTTCGTTGACGGTGACGAATTTGCCGATTGTCGTGCAAGACCTGGACTCTACTTCGATGTCGCGGAAATACGCCGAAGCTTTCCGAAATTCATTAACTTTTCACATTGTAGAATTACCGCTTTCGGATCATCCTGAGATGGCTTTGCAAAATAATCAGGCGCGTGCGGCGATTATTATTCCAGAACATTTCGAACGTGATTTGTTACGCGGGCAAAATACCGAAATACAAATTTTAGTGGACGCTACGGAACCGAATACAGCAAATTTGATGCGTGGGAGTTTGTCTGCACTCACGCAAAATTTCATTCGCGCAAATGTTCCGGCAGCAGCGAAAATTCAACCGGCGATCAAAGCCGTACCGCGCCTATGGTTCAATCCCGGACGTGAAGCGAAAAAGTTTTTTGGGCCTGGGATTTTTGTCCTGGCTTTGTCGTTATTTCCGCCGTTGCTCGCGACTCTCGCGATGGCACGCGAATGGGAACAGAAAACAATTTTACAGGTTTATGTTTCCAGCATTTCCGCGCACGAATATTTGTTCGGCAAAATCATCGCTTTCACGATTATCGGCATCATTGAATGGATGGTCGGGCTGGTAGTTTTATTCGGAATTTTTGATCTAAGCATTGTCGCTGATCCTTCGCCGTTTATCGTCGGCAGCCTTTTGTTTGTGATCTGTGTCGTGACGTTTGGTGTGATGGTCGGCGCAGGAATTTCCAATCCATCCGTAGCGATACAGATACTTGCAATTGGCGGATTCATCATGGCGTTTTTACTTTCCGGTTTGATCTTCCCGATTGAAACAATTCCAAAGATTTTGCAGCCAATTTCTAACATAGCGCAAGCCAGATATTTCATAGTCATCGTCCGCGACGCGCTGATTCGTGGCGGAGGATGGCCTGCGGTGTGGTGGGCAGTTTTGGCAATCGCAGTGATCGCAATCGTGTTTTATCTTCTGGCATGGAAGAAAATGCGCCTCATGCAACTCACTGATTAAGAAGGTGGTCGGTGTGCGGTGGTCGGGGGTCGGTTTTGGAGGAGGACTACCACAGTAAAAAATTAACAAAGGAAAGGTGAAAAAATTATGACGGTGAAAAGTTATCGAGATTTGGAGACATGGCAGCAGGGAATGGCTTTGGTGATGGAAGTTTATCGCGTGACCAAAATTTTTCCTAAAGAAGAATTATTTGGGCTAACAAGTCAGCTCCGAAGAGCGGCTGTTTCTATTCCATCAAATATTGCTGAAGGGCAGGGAAGAACTTCGACAAAAGAATTTTTGCATCACTTGGCGATTGCTTATGGATCGCTTTGTGAAGCGGAAACACAGCTGCTAATTGGAAGGCAACTTGAATATCTGAACCAGCGAGATTACGGACACATCGCTGAATTAACTGCCCGCGTTGGCCGCTTAATCAACGGACTTTCCAACTCGCTTAAAAATAAAATTTAGGAAGGGACGAAAACCTTACATAAGGAAAACCGACCCCCGACCCCCGATCACCGACCACTATGGATAGAATTCTTAACATGCGAATCTGGACTCTAATTATAAAAGAGCTAAACCAGATCAAGCGCAGCAAGCAATTCATCATCTCCTTAATTTTTCCTCCGACGATTCAGGTGATAATTTTCGGCTTTGCGCTTGATCCCGCTATGACGAATATGAAGCTCGGCATCGTAGACGAATCCCGTTCCGTTGAATCCCGCGAACTCGTTTCCGCTTTCACTGCTAACGAAGCCTTTAAATTACAGGGTTATTTCGCTTCGCCCGATGAAGTCGGAAAGGCGTTAACAGAAGGCAAACTTGATGCCGCGATTATTATTCCTTACAAATTTGCCGAACAGCGCACCCGCAAAGAAACCGCCGAAATTCAAATGATTTTCAATGGCGTCAATACGAATACGGGAACAATTGCGCAAGGGTACGCTTCACGCATCGTTGCGGAATTAAATCAAAAGCTTGCCGGGCAACTGCGTGTCAATCATTCTGAATCCAATTTCCCGGTCACGCCGCGTGTCGCGTTACTTTACAATCCCGGCTTGATTAGTTCGTGGTTTATCGTGACGGGAACGTTTGGCGTTTTGTTAATTTTGAATAGCTCTTTAGTCGCTGCGGCTGCCTTGACGAAAGAAAAACAAATGGGAACAGTTGAGCAATTGTTGATGACTCCGGCAGGAACTTCAGAAATTATCATTGCTAAAATTACTCCACTTTTTACGTTGCTGATGGGAACAGTTTGTATCGTGATGCTGGTGATAACGCAGGTTTTCAGCGTTCCCGTGCGCGGCAGTTTAAGCCTGATTTTTCTGGCGGCGGCGTTATGTGTAATGTGCGGAATCGGGATCGGGACGTTTATCGCGACGTTCACGAAAAACGCGACACAGGCGCAATTGTTGAGCTTTTTTATTAATCCACCGATAGCGATGTTGTCTGGTTCGGTGACGCCAATTGAAGCGATGCCCGAATGGATGCAACCGTTTACTTATTTAAATCCGGTGCGACATTTTGGAATAATTGTTCGCAGTATTCTTTTTAAAAATACGGGATTTGATGCGCTGTATTTACATTTTATTGCGTTGCTGGTGATCGCGGTCGTACTGGTTTCATTGAGTGTTGGGCGATTTAGGAAGCAGTTGAGCTGAGGGATTGATTATCCTGCTTCGTTCATTAACTTGGAAATTGTCGTGAACATTTGGTCGCAATGGTTTGATGCTTTTCGAACTTTCGCCGGAGTGATAAGTCCAAGTAATTTCGCGCCGTGTTGAATTTTATGATATTCGGGTTTATTCGTTTGGCGAATCGCGTTGTTTAGCGATTTCGTGAGCGCAGGTTTGTCAATTTTTTCGACATCACGGTTTTTGGGCAAAGCCTTCGCGTTGAATCCCTGTCCATAAAAAGTTGCCAGTGCGGCAGGATCAGCCAATAGCCAAGCCTCCATTGTTTGCACCATCAAATGACATTGTTCATCGTTGCATCCCAGAGAGTCCCAGTTGTCGAGTTGTTTTAAATGTAGCCAGGGAGTTTGTGAGACAGGAGCTTCAGCATCAACGAGTAAAATATTTATCGCGTCTTTGTGAATTTGTAGCGCAGTTGTGAAGTTGTCATACGCCATGGCTCGACCGCCGCAAATAATTAATTGAAATCTGATACGTTTCTCTCGTGCGATTTCGTAGAGTTCCTTGAGAAACGTTCGCATCCCTTCTCGAAACGGGTCTTTCGTATTTGGCCCATCACCACCACCTTCACAATAAATCCGAATTTCAGCCATTACCGCACGCCTCCAATTTCACCCATTCGCCATAGATCGCCGAGCGCATAACGATCCAGCCACGGCTTAATTTGCTCTGGATCAAGTCGCCGCAGTTTTGTACCTTCATCATCGCGTTCGCAAGTAATGATTGCTTCAGGGCATTCACTGAGACCGGAAATTAACGCATCAGAATGTGTAGTCACAATCAATTGTGTACGTTGTGAAGCGTCAATTAACAGTTCCGCGATTTGTGAAACGACGTGTGGATGTAAGCCAATTTCCGGTTCTTCAAGGCAAATGATTGGTGGCGGCTCAGGATCAAGCAGTAATGTTAATAAACATAAATACCGTAACGTTCCTTCAGAAAGACGTGAAGCAGGGGTTGGTGTACTAAAGCCTTTTTCACGAATGTATAAGGGAACTGTACCACCTTCGATCTTTGGGAATATCTCTTCAACTGTAGGCAAAACAATTTTAAGCCGCTCGGTGATTTCTTGGCGCACAATTGCAGGTTTACTAATTAAAACAAGCCCTAAATTGCTACCGTCTTCTAAAAGCGTTGTGGACGGCAAGTCTGCTTTTTGTGGGTAACGTAATGTTCCAAAACGACCTAAGTTCCATCCTGTATAAAAGCTAATTCCTGAGTATATCTTTTGTAAATGTGAAAATGCTGGAAGGGCAATCGGGTCCTTATATTGACTTAATATTGAGCGCGTAATATCAACACTAATATGACTTCCGGTGTATTCAATTTTCTCTAGAGGAAAATTGTGGGTCTCTGGGAATTCTAGTGGCCAGCTGCCTCCAGTTGTGTTCGATAAATCCCCCATCAACAACATTTTGTCGCTTATAAGCTGACTTCCCAGAGACCCAAAATTGTCGGAAGCGGGAAGTATCTTTTTTGAGCGCAGAATTGCGATGTCGCCATGATTATATGTATAGAAAATTAGTGGGGAACTCTCTTCGCCATTAAGAGGAATAGCTTCTATTGTTTCAAAACGAACATAAAAACGATCACTTGCAACTCCTATTGAATGCCGTATTGGATAGCCAGCAGTCTCCCAACTAATTGTCGCTCCAAGCCCAAAGAGACTGGGAGCTTGAACACCTTTCCATAAATATTCAGAGGTTCCTCCCCCTTCTCGAATTGGTTTTTCTAGGTCTTCGGGAGTTGCGCTCAAAATGCGAAGCGCTTCGATAAAGTTCGACTTACCAGAACCATTAGGACCTATTAAAACGTTAAGGGGTTGCAAATCAATTTTTCTAAAACTTCTTCCGAATGTAAGAAAATTAGATAAATGTAAACTTTGGATTAATTTTTTACCTTGCATGGTTGGGTCCTTCGTTACTCCTAATATTTCCCACTTCAATTTAACTTAGCACTACGATCCAGATAATCCAACAGCACATTCGACATCACTTTCACGCCAATCACTAACGATTCCTCATCCGCATCAAATTCAGCCGTATGAATCATTCCAGTGATGCCTTTGCTTTTATTGCCGACGCCTAAAAAATAAAAGAAGCCGGGGATGACTTGCTGGAACAGCGAAAAATCTTCTGCGCCCATTTGTGGATTCGGTACAAATAGATTTTTTTCGCCGAGAATGCGCTTCATTGTCGGCAGCGTCTCCATCACCAATTTCGGATCGTTGTAGGTCACAGGATTTACCGACGGCGGAATTGATAATTCATACGTTGCGCCGTACGCCGAAGTGATGCCTTTCAAGGTTTGGTCAATCATCGCTTTAGCTTTCGTGCGTGCGTCTTCGCTGAGCGTGCGCATCGTGCCTTCCATTTTTACTTCGTCGGCGATGATGTTGAAGCGGTTGCCGCCGTGCATGCTGCCGATAGTGATGACTAACGGGTCTTGCGTATTGATGCGGCGACTGCGAATGGATTGGAGCGCGGTGATGCATTCAGAGGCGACTACGATGGCGTCTACGCCGTCGTGCGGGTATGCGCCGTGAACTTTTTTGCCGCGAATGGTAATGAGAATTCGATCAGCGGAAGCCATCGCTGCGCCGCTGTTGTATCCGATTTGTCCGACTTCAATGTTGGGCATGACGTGCAATCCAAAAATCGCAGAAGGTTTCGGATTTTCGAGTGCGCCTTCATCAATCATCATTTTCGCACCACCATTTTCGCCGAGCGGAACGCCCTCTTCAGCAGGTTGGAAAATAAACTTGATCGTGCCGTTGAAGAGGCTTCGATTCTTGCTCAGGATTTCTGCCACGCCAAGCTGAACCGTCATGTGTACGTCATGTCCGCACGCGTGCTTGACACCGTCGTTTTGCGATTTGTACGGGACATCAATATTTTCCTGAATCGGCAGCGCATCCATATCAGCGCGTACGGCAACGACTCCGCCGGGTCTCGCGCCTTTCAGCATTCCGACGACACCGTATTTTCCAACCTGCATTTTGACTTCATCAAAGCCGAAGGAACGTAATTTTTCGGCGATGTAGGTGGAAGTTTTTTCTTCACGATTGGAAAGCTCAGGATGCTGATGCAAGTAGCGGCGCGTCTCGATAAGTTTGGTACGCAAAGTTTCAGCAGCCTTCGCGATTTCAGCATCATGCGATGCAAATGTCGGAATGATTGTTAAGCAGAAAATCAAAAAGAAGGTGAAAGATTTTTGGAACATGTAAGCCTCGTGAAATTTATGTACCGTTTGAACTCTTGACGCCTGTTTCATCGAACGTAAATGTATTTGAGCAAACTTTATCAATGACTACAATCGCAACCGCATCCATCACAACATCCGTCACAGCAATTACAATCCTTACAGCACAGCTCGCTACAGCATGAATCGCAACCTTGACAGGGATCACAATCGCAGGATGATGGTTTATCTTTCCGATCATCCTTATCATTATTATCTTTGATCCTGTCTTCTTTGCGATATGGATAAATATTGCGTTTAGAATTGTTGCAACAACTGCAATCGCAGCAAATATCGCAGCCGCAGCAATCACATAGATTCCCGCAAAAATCTGCTATGGGAGATGACTTTTTATTGCGTTCGTAAGCTGAATTGCTGAAAGACGTTAGGGTGGAAATCACTGCTGTTGGAATTGCGCCGAGGAACATCAGATTTACACTCAAGCCTAAACAATCACGCCACGAATTAAGTTGTTGCTGCGGGAAGAAAAAAATTGTCGCGGTGACTAAGGCAAAAATAAAAGGAATTTTCCACTGCGAAAAGGTTCCGCAATTCATCAACTCCTGTGCAGTTAGATTTTTCCCGATGGCGTGTGCATTGCTCCATCTTTCCCGCATTGAATAACGGCGCGGCGTACATTTAATCACAGGCAGCGACAAAGAAAGTTTGCGTGCGAGATTCCCGGTTACGCGTTCTCGGAAATATTTGCGAGTCGTTTCAGGTAAAGGTAATTGGTCAATTCCATTAAGAATTTCTGCTTCAATATTTTGTAAAATTTCTGTGACTTGTCGGCGTTGCGCGGAAGTGAATTTTATTTCCGACCAATGATAAAGCGCACGAAAAGCATTGAATTCATTAGCGCGAAAATCTTTTTCGTAATCTTCGTACGCATCCAATAAATAAATCAATCGCCCAAAATCGTAGCCCAATTGAAAGAGAGTTGGCTGAAGATTTTCAAGTTGTAACAGCGTCGCTCCGTGCCTGAAAAATAAGGCTGTTGCCTGTGCTGTAGCGTGTGACAAATATTCCAAAGCCTCAACTTTTTTCGAGCAATTTTCAGCCGCAATAATTTTCCCTTCGCGCTGATCCTGTAAATGTTGGAGCGACCATAATTCTTCCAGCGGGAATTTCCAACCGCGTAATTTTTCTTCCGCCTGACGAAACGGAGAAGCAAAAAAACGATTCGCCATCCGCCATTTTAATTTTCCTGCATCAATGACTTGATCGTTAATTTTGAAAGCCGTCAGCAAAATGTTGGAAGTCGCCGCAAAATTTAATGGTAACGGGAATGCATTTTTTTCTGGCAGAGTAACGCAGCTCCAGGAATGATACGCCGCATCCCAAAGCTGCATATTTTCATTGCGTAACGCCGATAACAATTCGCCCAAAAATACTGCATCGTGATTCAGCAGCATGCGCGCGGTCTGCCCGAATTCACTGCCTAACGTCTTACACGTGCCGCAATAATGCAGCCGATGATTTTGCTTTTGCGCAGTGCTCGAATGGCGAGGTTTTAATAATCCGTACATGTAAATTTCGTGGGGGCGAAACAGGATTAATTGACGTTCGCGCGTTTCAGCTCATCGTTAATCGTGCCCGTCAGCATGCAGTACCACATTTTCCAGTCCCCCATCAACGACCATAGCAGGTAGCTGAAACTGGCAGGTTTATTCTGTTCAATACAGAAATGCCCTGCCCAGGCACAGCCGTACCCACAAAGTAATGCCAACGGCAAATACCAAAGATTTAGCGTAAACAAAAACATAACGAACACGGCCAAGCCAAGGCTGGAGCCAATAAAATGCAGCAGCCGATTGGTTTCGTCGCGATGTTCGCTTAAGTAAAACGGCCAGAATTCTTCAAAACAGGTGATTTGATTTTTCATGAGGTGCTCCAGGGGAAGCGAATAAATCTTACACGTTTTTAGCTTTGGGTTCTAGTGTGTGTGAAGGCATGGAGTACATGCTTCAGCTTAGTTTTACGGTGGCGCACTGTAAAACCAATGCACCTACCCCTTAATAACTTCTTTCAATCGCTTCACCACAATTTCCGTTTCGCCAGGTTGCATTTGCCAAACGCCGACGCCGACTTCTTGCGTCGCGGCAGCAGCGGGTGAAGATGACGGCATTAATTCAATCGAAGGTTTGCCTTCGCGTAATTGTTTGCGTACGTCATCGGCAATGAGATTCAGCGTCGCTTTATCCCAGGTGATTTTTACGGTAGGCACGTGGTTCGCAATTGGTGGAACGTAGACTTCGGTTTTGACGGATTTTACTTTTGTCAGGCTTGCAGCAACAGTATTCGCGCGGCGTTCCCATTCTTTCCATTCGGCTTCGGCGTCACGTTTGATGAAGGATTCCAGCGCGACCATCATGCCGAGCAATTCTTCTTTATTCACCTTCATTCCGCGTCCAATCGTATCGCCGTTCGGAGGCGCGCACATTCGTGCGGCTTCGATAATTTCTTTGCGTCCGAGCAACAAGCCTGCGCTTTGCGGGCCGCGAATTCCTTTGCCGCCGGAAAAGGCTACGAGGTCGAAGCCCATCTTTGTGTGCTTCCATAAATTTTCTGTCGGAGGCACATCCGCTGCGCAATCAATCAATGTTGGCAGACTATGTTTTTTTGCCAGTGCGACAAATTCTTCTGCTTTAATTTTTCCTTTTGGTTCGGCGTCATTGAAGAAAAACATCATGGCGGTTTTATCGTTGATGGCACGTTCTAAATCTTCCGTAGTTTCGACTTCAATCATTTTCACACCGCAATTGCGAATGGCGTGATCGTATCCGACGCGGTGCGTTTTCTGAATGATGACTTCGCTTTTCATCCCTGTGAGATCAGGCAAATTTGTGATGTGTGCAGGATTCTTTTTCGTGAGTACGCCTGCGGTTGCCAGCGTCAATGCAGACGCTGCGCCGGACGTGACCATCGCGGCATCTGCGTGAACTAATTCAGCGATGCGTTTGCCCACGGCGTCGTGCAATTCATTCAGCGAAACAAAATGTTTGGACGAATAATTGATCGCGTCTATCGCTTCCTGTCGCATCAACGAAGCCGTAAACATAGTGTACGTTCCGGCAGCATTAATGAATGTGCGGACGCCGAGTTCCTTAAAATAATCGCGTCCGTTCGGAGCAGCAACAGCGGATGCGCCGAAGACTCCGCCGATGAACGGGAGGCTGGAAAGTGTTTGCAAAAAATTACGACGGTTGGGCATAAATCACCTGCTTTGAATTTTGAATTACTTACTTTTTGGAAGCGGTACGACGGGCAGCAAAATATGCGATGCGCGTTGTGCCGAATGAAAAATTGTTTGCTTGGCGACGCGAACTTTTGCGGATGTACCGAACGCTTCGCCCGTATTCGGATTACGATCAAATTGTGGAAAATGTGAACTGGTGATGTCAACCCGCAAACGATGTCCGGGCAAAAATACATTCGCGGTTCCGACTAAATCAACGTCGTATTCATAGACTTCGTTGGGCTTCAACAGCTGCGGTTTGTCTACGCCGTTGCGATAACGAGCGCGCATAATTCCTTCGCAAATGTTGAAGGCAAATCCATCGGGAGCGACATCAATGAGCTTCACGACCCAATCCGTATCGAGTCCATTAGTTGCGGCGAAGAGCTTCATTTTGACTGGCCCGGCAATCGCCATTGCTTGCGTGAAAGCTTCGCTGGTATAGCTCAAAATGTCGTCACGTTTTGCGAGCGGACGCTGATCTTTTGGGCCTGCAAGTGTTGGCGTACCGCAACAATTATTTCCGCCCAGCGTTGGTACGGGATTATTTGGATCATACGAATATTGATCGCTGGCAGCACCGTTGGAAATTTTTTCGCTGATGCGTCCGTTGCCAGCGGCGGTGTTCGCTGCGCCATCGCTGGTCAAATAATACGGCGTGAATTTTGTGCCGGGGATGGGCCAATCCTGTTCGTGTTGCCATTGATTGACGCCCATGTAAAAAATTTCGACGGGGGGCAATTTTTCAAGTCCGTTCTCAATGCCTTTCACGTAACGATCAAACCATTTGAGTTCGGTTTCAAATTGCACGCGATTGTTGGCGGCTCCGAAATCCACGTCGCCGTATTTTTGCGTCGGTCCGTGTCCCCAGGCACCGATAATCATGCGTGAATTTTTGCGGACATTTTCATTCGCGCCGTGTTTGCGCACGCCTACGAATCCGTTGATTGTGCCTTGCAAAAAAATGTCGAACCATCCGCCGCTGGTATGCACCGGAACATTGATTTTATTGAATGATTCTTCGTCACTGATTTTTTTCCAGTAACTGTCGTAATCAGGATGCGCAATCCAATCGCGGTAATGTTGTACGGCGTAACCTGCGCTCAATAAATCGCCGTCAATTAACGGCAAATGCGGCAGGATTTTTTCGTATTTCAATTCGGGCGGAGAGAAATTTTCGGTGTGAAAATATTGCGGGAGCATGATCCGGTTCGGCATCCGCACTACGCCCCAACCGTAATTGAACGACAACCGCCACGCGCCGTTCAGCGTGATCCAATCCCGATAAATATTGGTCGAAGCGAGTGCCGGAAACATCGCGACTAAATTCGGCGGTTGCAATTTTCCTGCGGCCCATTGTACGTGACCCAGATACGATCCGCCCTGCGTAGCGACTTTGCCATTTGACCAATCTTGTTTTGACGCCCATTGAATTGTGTCGTAGCCGTCTTCGGCTTCGGTGCGAAACGGTTCCCATTTGCCTTCGGATTCATAGCGTCCGCGCACGTCATTCATCACTGCGGCATAGCCGTGCTGCGCAAATTTTATGAGAGATTCATGCGCGCCATCGCGTTGCACTCCATAAGGCGTCCGCACAATCAGCGTCGGATATTTTCCTGGAGCAGCAGGCAGATAAACATCGCCGTAAAGCTTCACGCCATCGCGCATAGGAATTTCGCGGTGACGGAGAATTTTGATTTCTTCGGGAGCGGCGTATGTTTTTCGGGGCATGAAGATAGTAGCGATTGCAATGAGCAATCCCGCTAAAAACAAGGCAGCAATAATCTTTTTCACAATCATTTTCCCCATCGAAAACAAGCGCCAAGAGTACAAGCTTTAGCTTGTTTTCTTCAGTGCGGAAACAAGCTAAAGCTTGTACTCTTGACGCCTGCTCTCAGAATAATAATTTCAACCCAAACTGCATTTGGCGCATTGGGGCGACCAGGCTCGTGATCGCTCCGGGTCCACGTGATGCCGTGATTTGCGTTGGGAACGCGCCGTTTGCGGCGGCGGGCAAAAACGCCGGAGCACCATTCAAACCGTTGTTCGGTATGCCAAATTGCGGCGTGTTAAAGATATTGAAAATCTCCGTACGGAATTGCAGCTTCACTTTTTCTTTGAACATAATATTTTTCAGCAACGAAAAATCTACGTTCTTAAATCCGGGACCTTCCAGCACGGCGTGACCCGCGCTGCCGTAATGACAGAACTGCGCCAGATACGCATTGCGTGTGACACCTGCTGCATCGGTTCCACCGGGCTGGGCACAAGTAACGACACGATACGCATCAGGGTTGTACCATTTATCTACGGTGGGATTGTCGAGTTTCGGATTGCCAATCAAATCAGGTCGGACGTGACCTTCAATTGTATTGATCGTATTACCTTGTGTAACTGAAAACGGCAGTCCCGTCCGCAGCACCATAATGCCGTTGACTTGCCAGCCGCCGAAAATATGTTTTCCGGCATTTTCTTTGAACGCTGAAATTGTTGGCAGTTCATAGAGTGTGCTGAAAACCAAACTATGTTGGAAATCAAATCCGTAGCGCGTTTTTTCGGAAGCACGATCCTTGGGATTTTGATACGAATTCGGAATCGCGCCACCAGCTTCGTTGCGTCCGTAGCCTTCGCCCATCGCGCGTCCCCACGTGTATGAAAGATTCATCGAAAAGCCTGCGCTGAAGCGTTTCTGCGCATTGACTTGCAACGCGTGATACCACGAATTGCCATCCGAACTCAGCCACCGCAAACGATTCAACGGACGTGTCGGGCCGCCTACACCATCAGCAAATGTCGGGATCGGTCGGCGTCCACCGGGGTTCGCCAAAATCGAAGGCGCAGGCGCATTTAATTCTATCGTTTGATCCAGATGCGTGCCTTTGTTGCCAACGTAGCCAACTGTCAACACAGTATCGAACGGCAAGCGACGCTGCACATCCAGGCTCCATTGGCTGACATAAGGTTGATTGTTCGCGGGGTCAAGAGCGTTGATGCCAGTCGCGCTGGTCTGGCTGACGACGCCAAAGGGCGCAGCAAAGGTCAGGATCGGTTGCGTCGCGGCATTGGTGATTTTGCCGCCTGTCGCAGAATTCGCAAAATTTGCCGTGCCGGATTTCGGCGGATTCAAATTCAAAATCGTGTAGTTATTCAACTGATGCACGTTGTAATAAATTCCGAACCCTCCTCGCAAAACCCAATTGTCGGAAGGGCGATACGCAATGCCGAGGCGCGGTAAAAATTGTTTTTTGCTTGGCTTGTAAAAGGCATATTCAGTGCCGATATTTGGAATGACTGTGGGCAATCCATTCGTGCGTTCCGTCAGGCTCAGGCTGCGCCACAAACCCTTGATGTCCACGGCGGCAGTGTTGTATTCCCAGCGCACACCGAGGTTGAGCGTGAGCTTGCGCGAAGCTTTCCAATCATCAGTGATGTAACCCGCGACACGATTTTGACGGGTTTCGGTGAGCGGCAAACCTTCGGGCGTTCCGGTCGCGCTGGGGTAGCCCAGCAGGAACGCGGCGAATCCAGTGCCAGCAATATCACCGTTGAAATTTAAATTTCCGCGCGGCGTGTTCGCTGCGCCGCGAAAAAGTCGAACGTTACGAAAATCGAAACCGAATTTGATGCTGTGTGCGCCACGACTCCACGTCACGTTGTCGTTAATTTGATGCAAATTGTTGAAGTCGAATCCGTTGCCGCCGTCCTGTTCTGAAAGCGTAGAAAAACCATTGACCGCAATCGTCGGCACACCTGTTTCGCGTGGTGTGAATTTGCGATTTCCGTCGTTGACTACGCGAAATCCCGTCAGTCCGAGCGCTTCCAAATCAAAGCTCGTATTCGCACGTTCATTCAAGGTGTTATCCACCGAGCGATTGTATCCATAGCGCAATTCGTTGATGAGACTTGGCGATAAGATGTGAATCCATCCCGTGGCGATATTTTGATTTCGTCCGGCGACGAAGTATTTGAAATTCGGATTGTCGCCAGGCGTGACGTTGTACACGACATCATTGAACGCATAGCGTCCGAAAATTTTATCTTTCTCAGAAAAATTGTGATCTATGCGCGCAAAGAGTTGTTCATCGTCGAGGGTGCGACGTTCTGATCCGGTGTAGTTGAATCCGGTCAATGGATTCGCATTGACGCGTTGCGGCTCCGGCCAAAATTTCATCAGTTCTTTGGCGGAATTTGAAATGCGAGAAGCTGGAATAATGTTTCCGGCAAATTCTACGCCCGTGATCGGGTCTACAATTTTGATCGGAGTCGGAAGAGCGAGCAGTGAACTGAAATCTCCCGTGCGAAACGCTGCGGTTGGATGATTGGCGGATTGCGCCAGCCCGCCCTGACGCCGCAACCGACGTTCATAATTCGCCATGAAAAATGTTTTGTTGTGTCCGTCATACAATTTCGGAATCATCACGGGACCGGAAAAGACACCACCGAAATTGTTTTGTCGTAAGGTGTCTTTTTTGATTCGCGTAGTCGTCGTGTTGAAATAATTCTGGAAAAAATTCTCCGCATCAAAAACATCATTGCGGGCGAATTCAAATAACGAACCATGAAAATTATTCGTCCCGGACTTCGTCACGATAATGATTTGCGCTCCAGCATTAAATCCGTATTCTGCCGAATAGCTGCCTGCTAAAACTTTGAATTCCTGCACGGCTTCGACCGAAGGGCTGAACGGAATCGTATTCACCCGTGCTTCCGTAGCGACGACGCCGTCCAGCGTCGCGTGTTGATTTGTTTCGCGCTGTCCATTCGCGACAAACGCCAAACCTACGCCGGGAATCGGTACGCCGTTGGAGCCTTGCCGTTGTCCGAAGCCTTGTCCATCCGTGCCGGAACGCGGGCCGTATTGCACACCGGGTTGCAAAATCGCTAACGCGCCGAGGTTGCGATTGTTGAGCGGTAATTCTTCGACGCGGCGTTGTTCGATGGTTTGTCCGAGCGTGGCGTCATCGGTTTTTAGCACGGTGGTATCGGCAGTGACTTCGATGCGTTCAGTGGTAGCTCCTACTTGAAGCGCAAAATCCGCACGAACTTTTTCATTAATCTGCACCGTGATATTTCGCCGCACTTCCTGCTTGAATCCATTGGCTTCGATGGTGATGTCGTAGGTTCCGACATCAATCAACGGGAAACTGAAATCGCCAGTTGAAGACGAAGTGGTCTCACGCTTCTGACCCGTTTGCGTATTCGTGGCTGTGACTTTTGCGCCAGGCAGAACTGCGCCCGCCGCGTCACTGATGGAACCTAAAAGTGTAGTGGATGTCGTCTGCGCTGAAGAATTCACAACGCAGAAAGAAAGGGCAAAAACGAAAACGCTGAGCCAGAAACAGCCGCGTTTGATAGCAATAGTTGACATAACAGCCTCCGGGAGAGTTTGACGAACAACTAGAAATTTGCACCGCTTCAAATTGTAAAAGTAAGAGGAGAAAAATGTACGCCTACATTTTCTTCTGGTCAAGACTGGCGAGTAGGTCAAACCAGAGTGGAATCGTTGAAGGATACACATACAGACAGTAGAGAGAGTACGGAACAGACGGAAATAACGGAACAGACAGAAAATTTATTGACGAAGGACTTTCTACTTCCGTTTGTTTCGTTATTTCCGTCTGTTCCGTATTCTCGCCTTTAATTACCCCATTGCAAATTGACAAAGCCTACCTTGCGCCTTAACCTTGAGTTTTATTGAATTTCTAACTTTGTCCCGATAAATAAAGGCTTTCACCCACGTATGACTGGAAACGAAATCAGAAATATTTTTCTCAAATACTTTGAGCGTAACGGACACAAAATCGTTAGCTCTTCACCGCTGTTGCCTGCGAATGATCCGACATTGATGTTTGCGAATGCGGGCATGAATCAATTCAAGGATGTTTTTATCGGCGCGGAAACGCGCGATTACAAACGGGCTACGACTTCGCAGAAATGTGTTCGCGCGGGCGGCAAACATAATGATCTTGACGAAGTCGGCAAGACGGCACGGCATCATACATTTTTTGAAATGCTCGGCAATTTTTCGTTTGGCGATTATTTCAAAGAAGACGCGATCAAATTCGCGTGGGAATTGCTCGTAGACGAATTGAAACTTGATCCGAAACGTTTGTGGTTTTCGATTTATGAAGGTGACGGGGAAGTTGGGGCGGATGAAGAAGCGGACCAGCTTTGGCAAAAAGTCGGCGCTCCGGCTCATCGGATTTTGCGCTTCGGTCGCAAAGATAATTTTTGGCAAATGGGCGAAACAGGGCCGTGCGGGCCGTGCTCCGAAATCCATTATTACATGGGCGAAAATCCCGATGACCCGAATTTCAATAAACCCGAATTCGTGAACGGCGAAGGCGATGACACGGTAGAAATCTGGAATCTCGTGTTCATGCAATACAACCGCACCGAAGTTGAAAAAGGCGTCTTCAAGCTTGATCCATTGCCCGCGCCGTCGGTGGATACGGGCGGGGGACTGGAGCGATGGGCGGCGGTGCTGCAAGGCGTCAAGACGAATTACGATACGGATTTGATTAAGCCGATTATTGATTTTACGGCGGAGCTTTCCGGCATCACTTACGAATACAATTCTCAGGAAGGCTTCGCGATGCGTGTCATTGCGGATCACGCACGCGCCGCTTCGTTTTTGATTGCGGACGGGATTTTGCCAGGCAACGAAGGACGCAATTATGTGTTAAGAAAAATCATGCGCCGGGCGATTTACAACGGACGTGAGAATCTGAAATTCAACGGATTATTTTTCTCGAAGGTTTGCGAATTCGTAATTGATTTCATGAAAGAAGCGTATCCCGAATTGGAAGCGCAACGCAGTTACATTGAGAAAATGGTACGGCTTGAAGAAGAGCGATTTGGCGCAACAATTACAGGTGGCCTCAAAAAACTTCATAAGCTGATAAGTGAAAGCATAAACATAATTACAGGTAGATCAGTAGAGATTTCTATCCATAATTTAGCAAAACTTTATGATACCGATGGAGTCCCGATTGACATGATGTATGTGGTTCTTTCTCAGCAAAATCTCGAAATATCCGTGTCCGATACTTATCCGAATCCTGGTATTTTTCGAGTTCGGAATTTATCTGAAGAGACCTTCAGAAACTATATTGATAATGGTGTAGCGTTGCTTCAGCAAGCTGGTGAATACATTCCTGGCCTTAGTTCCCAGCACCTAGACGTGTATATGACGCTACATAAAAACATTGGTACACCAACTGAATTCATCGGTTACGAGACAACAGGATTTGAAGGTGCGAAAATTGTTGGGGTAATCAATTCAAGCGATAGGCTGGAAACTGTCACTGAGTTGAACGTAGGTGCAGAAGGTGAGGTCGTTCTTGACACTACTCCTTTCTACGCAGAAAGCGGCGGGCAGATAGGGGATGTCGGCACTCTCACAAATAAGAACGTTGTTGTGGAAGTACTAGGAACCACTTCACATTATGGTTTGATTGTACATAGGGTTAAAGTTGAAAAGGGAAGCCTCAACGTTGGCGATACTGTTAACGCGCAAGTGGATGTAGAAAAACGTGATGCGACGCGGCGCAATCATACGGCTACGCATCTGATGCACGCGGCATTGCGCGAAGTCCTTGGCACGCACGTCAAACAAGCGGGTTCCGTAGTCGAACCGAATTATCTGCGCTTCGACTTCGCGCATTATCAACCGTTGACCAAAACCGAGATCGAAGAAATCGAAAATATTGTTAATTTTCATGTGCTTCGGAATGAAACAGTGCAAACGGAAGAACTGGCGATTGAAGACGCGATGCGTTCCGGTGCAGTGGCTTTGTTCGGTGAAAAGTACGGTGAAAAAGTTCGCGTGCTGACCGTGAATGGGATGGAAAATGTTTTCTCGAAAGAGTTCTGCGGAGGCACGCATGTCCGCGCAACAGGCGACATTGGATCATTTAAAATTGTCAGTGATGAAGCAGTTGCGTCAGGCGTTCGTCGCATCCGCGCTGTCACGGGACGTATCGCGTTTGAGCGTTTTCAAGCTTCGGAAAATTTGATTGCGGAAACGGCTTCGCGGCTCAATGCGCAACCGAAGCAACTACCCGAAACCGTAGACCGTTTGCAGGATCAAATTCGTCAACAGCAAAAAGAAATTGAGCGATTAAAATTAAAGCTTGCCCAAGGCGGAGGCGGCACTGAAGATCAAATCACCGAAATTAACGGCATCAAATTATTAGTGCGCAAAGTCGAAGATTTAGGCAAAGAAGGACGGCGTCAATTAGGCGATTCGTTAACCAGAAAAATCGCTCCCGGTGTAGTCGTGATCGCTGATGTCGCAGACGGCAAAGCTTCATTGCTCGTGATGGTTTCGGATGACGCTACGACGCGGATTCAAGCTGGAAAAATCATCCGCGAAATCCCTGGCGCGCGTGGTGGCGGCAAGCCGGATTTAGCAGAAGGCGGCGTAGAGCTTGATAATTTGGATGCGGCTTTGCAGGCGGTAGCGGGAGTCATTGAGAAGTTGACAGGCTGAGAATGTGTAAATGGATATTGTAAGTCAAAAGAGACGAAGTGAGCTGATGTCTTATATTAAGGCTGAGAATACTCGACCAGAGATAATTACACGTCGATTACTGCATGCGTTTGGTTTCCGTTTTCGATTACATGTAAAAGATTTACCAGGAAAGCCAGATATTGTATTGCCAAAATATAATCTAGTGATATTTATTCATGGATGTTTTTGGCATCATCATACAAAATGTCCTAAGTCGAAACTGCCTGTATCAAACGCAGAATTTTGGGAAGAAAAAATCATGTCAAATGTTGCAAGAGACAAAAATTATATTGTTAGTTTGAAAAAAATGGGATGGAGAACACTCATTATTTGGGAGTGTGAAACAAAAAATAGAGGTTTCAAGGAAGTGCTTGGTAAGGTTATGAAGAAAGCAACCTGTTAAGTGGAAAAATCCAGAAATGTAATCAAACTCAATAAGCCGATGCAGAAAAATAAGCCTATCGAAAAAATACAATTTAAATTGCACCCGCGTATTTTCTCAGCACTAGGGACAGAGTTGGTAACTAACGACACTGTCGCCATTGTTGAGTTAGTAAAGAATTCCTACGATGCTTTTGCTACGAGAGTTGATCTGAGACTGAAAGAGGATAAATCAACAGGTAAACAAATTCTTGAAATTGAAGATAACGGGACAGGTATGACGCGAGAGGTAATTGAAAACGCTTGGTGTGTAGTAGCAACTCCTTATCGCGTGAATAATTTTTCGACAACAAAAGGTAAAAAGACACGCCGGGTTTCTGGAGAAAAAGGATTAGGTCGTTTATCGGCTGCACGACTGGGAAATCGGCTTGAGTTAATTACAAAGTCTGAAAATAGCCAATGTTGGCGGATCAATGTAAATTGGGGATTATTGGCGAATGCTTCTGATTTAAACGATTGTCAGGTGGAAATAGAAGAGCTTTCTGAAAATTTTTACATGTCTCCGCACGGCACGTTACTTCGCATCTCAGAAATCGAAAATAGTTGGACTGAAGATACTCAAAAAAATCTAGCGATACAGCTTGGACGATTAATTTATCCCTTCGCCAATATTAATGATTTTGAAATTTGGATAGATGCTCCAGGTGAAGGGACTAGGTCTACTAGGATTGAGCCACATAAATTTCTCTTTCAACCTCCATATGCAATAAAAGGAAAAGTTGATAAGAAAGGAATGTTGCACGCAGAATACCAATATATAGACAATGAGCGAAGACGTAATAATAATATTAAATTAGATATTTGGAAGCGAATGCATCCTCGTTCAAATATCGAGAAACTCAAAGATTTTTCTAATTCTAGCGGGCCTTTCGATTTTGAGATACGTGCGTGGGATTTAGATGCTGATTCCATCTTAGATCTTTCAAAGCGATTTGAAGTTAGTAAGAAACTCATTCGAGAGGATATTAGCGCATTCAGAGGGGTTTCTGTTTATCGAGATGGAATTCTTGTTCTACCAAAGAGTGAAACAAGGCGTGATTGGTTAGGTCTTGATTTGCGTAGAGTAAGTAAAGTGGGATCTCGATTTAGCACAAGCCAAATTGTTGGATATGTCGCAATAACTGCTGAGCAGAATCCGAATATTGAGGATACAAGTGATCGTGAACGTTTAAAAGAAACTACTGCATCTGATGATTTTATAAAATTACTAAAAGAAATTTTTGAAATATTTGAGAACGAGAGAGAGATTGATCGGCGGAAGTACAAACCAGAGCCACCTCTAAAAGACCTTTTTGAAAGACTTTCCTATAAATCTCTCATTGAAGAGATGCGGGCAAGGGCAAAAGAGAAAGTACCTCTCGCAGAAATAATTAAATTTGTTGAAGCTCAAGAAGCGGAATATGACAGTAATAGAAAGCAATTAGAAAAGAGAATATTACATTATCACTACCTTGCAAGTTTAGGCACGATTGCTGGAATGCTTGTACATGAAGTCAGAAATAGGTCAACTAGCTTCAGTAAGCTCTTTGAGACTTTTGGAGAATTTATTAGGGGAAAGTCCTCAAAAGAAAAAGTAGAAAGAGATATCAATACCGCTCAGAAAGCATCTCAATTGCTGCTTCAATTGGCTAATCGTTTTGCGCCACTCGCTAACAGAAATTACCGTTCAGGAGAAAAAGGGGCATGTCTTGAAGAGATAATTCAGGACTGTCTTAATCTCAGAGAGGATGAGTTAAGTAGTGGGAAAGTACGCGTCTCCTTCGAATCTAAACTTAATGGTAAAACATTAGTTTCGATGAATGAGGCGGAGTTGAGTACGTTGATACTCAACTTATTAGACAACGCTTGGTACTGGCTTAGCACTTCCAAGGATATTGTGGAACGACATATTCTTTTTGAAATTCGAAGGAAAGATACCAACAAAATTTTTGTTGGTATTCATGACAATGGACCTGGTGTAAATCCCGAAGAGCAAGAAGAAATATTTTTACCAGGTGTAACCAGGAAACCAGGAGGTATAGGTTTTGGTCTAACAATCTCATCAGAAATTGTATCTCAGCACGGTGGAAAGTTAGAATTACTTTTTCCCTCAAAACTTGGTGGAGCTAGTTTTGTATTTGAGCTTCCACCTCAAGTAGTAAAAGAATCAAAATCAATACCGAAATAAAAAAATGAAAATACTCATAATTGATGATGAGCCGACAAATTACGAAACTTTGTCAAACCATCTCACGGACAAATTTGGTGAAGACAATGTGACAACTACGTATCGTAATTTTTCAGATGGACGCGATATAGTTTCCTCGCATCATCAATATGAAGTCGTAATCATTGATTTGTTCAATGGCGCGATTGGTAGTAGTGATAAGGTTGGAGCTGATGTCTGGGCAGATGTGCAAAAAGGAAAATTTGTTCCAGTGATTATCTATTCGGCATTCGACGGAGACTTAGATTTTGATTTTCCAATCGAGCACCCAATTCTCAAACGGGTTATTAGACAAGGTGATTCATACAATCAAGTTCATTCTCATTTAAAAGAATTACTGCCTCTAATTGAAGAACTAAGAGAGGTTGGCAACGAGTTTAATGAATCGATAAAAGATGTGTTGACTCAAACTGCCCCTTTTTTGTGGGAGGCCGAGCCTGACCCACTAAAAAGAACTGGGTTACTAAAAAGAAGTGCGCGAAGAAGGCTTGCAGCAAAAATGGATCAGCAAACCTTTACCGGGGAAAAGCTTCAATTTTGGGAGCAATATCTTATTCCTCCTGTCGAAGAAGATTTGCTCATGGGTGATTTAATTCGTGTTAAGAAAGAGAATAAAACTCATCCAGTATCTTATCGCTTAATACTTACACCGTCCTGTGACTTAGCTAGAAATGGTAAAGTTAGGAGCGTTTTGGTAGCAAAATGTGAATCTTCAGATACTATGATTCAAAAGCTAAATATTAAGGTTACGGAGCTTACTAACAGAGAGAGTAAAAAAAATGCTGTTAACAAGCTAAAAAGTAGTCTTAATGATTCACATGTTCAAGGCTATGTTTATCTCCCTGATTTCGCTTCAGAGATTCCAGCGATGGTAGCCAATTTACGAGACTTAGCCTTAATTCCGCTAAGCCACATTAAAGGGACTCAAAAGCGACCACAAAGTTACGAAAGAGTAGCATCTGTTGATAGCCCTTTTAGAGAACAAATCGCATGGGCATATCTTCAGATAGCGGGAAGACCAGGCGTACCTGACCGTGACTCGGAAAAACAGTCCAAAAAAATTCTAAACCTATAACCACTAATTATTTATTACTACTATGATTGCTGTTGATTTCTTTTGTGGAGCGGGCGGATTAACAAGAGGACTGCTTGATGCAGGAATTCAAGTTGTGCTCGGGATAGATGATGACGAAAGTTGTAAAGAAACCTATGAGGTGAATAATTATCCAGCCACATTTTTGAAAGCAGATATTGTTAAGTTAGAGTTTGATGAAGTGCGCAACCACCTTGTAGGTGTAGACCCAGAGAATTTATTGTTTGCCGCTTGCGCACCTTGTCAACCATTTTCTCAGCTTAATCGTAATGAAAATAAAGACGATAGAGCTACATTACTTGGGCGATTTGCTAGATTTATTGAGGCTTTTCAACCTAAGTATATTTTTCTCGAAAATGTCCCAGGTCTTTCTAAGGTTCGAGGCTCTAGTACACATAAAAGGTTTCTTGAAATGCTTAGAAGGCGTGGATATAATTTTGATGATGGTATAGTGAATGCTAAATCCTATGGTGTTCCTCAGTCTCGAAGACGATATGTTTTGATCGCAGTGAGAGGTGCAATTCCTTTTTTACCAGCCTACACACATGGAAATAGCGAAGGATTAATACCATTTGAAACGGTAGAAAATGCTATTAGAAGATATCCTCATATAGAAGCTGGAGAATCTCATCCTACAGTTCCCAATCATACTGCCGCATCAATTATTCCAAGAAACCTCGAACGATTAATTCACACGCCAGAGGATGGGGGAGATCGAAGAGATTGGCCAAAGCATCTTTGGCTCAAATGCCACTCAGGAGAGCATACAGGTCATACTGATGTGTATGGTCGTATGCGATGGAATCTGCCAGCTCCTACCTTAACTTGTAAGTGCATTAGTATTTCGAATGGTAGGTATGGGCATCCAACCGAGCATCGAGCGATCTCTCTTCGCGAAGCAGCGAGTCTGCAAAGTTTTAGTGATGAGTATATATTTTATGGAGAGAGTCCTACTAAACTGGCTGCCCATATAGGGAATGCAGTTCCAGTTAAGATGGCTCAAAGATTTGGCGAATATTTATTGTCAGTTGCAACTGAGTAATCTTACTTAAAGACATGATCTTATGTCATATAGCAATTTTAAATTAGAGACAGTCAAAAGCCAATTTAAGCTGAATTTCATCAGAGACAAATCTTTGTTTTCCGGCATAGAACCTGTTGATCCAACGCATTTGCTAAAACAAACACTGGAGGAAAATGTTCCGCTGGCTTTAGCGATTCATACTGAAAAAGCCCGTTCTGAATTAATTGTCGCTCCCATTCTGGTTGAAGTCAGACGGCGGATGGATCACCGCATTAGCTTATTTTCAGGCTCAGAATTTAATGTTGATAAATCACAGGATTTGACAGGTGTCTGCGATTTTTTGATTAGTTTATCTCCTGAACAATTAACGATTACTGCACCGATTATCAGTATCGTTGAAGCTAAAAACGATAATATTAAAAATGGTATTCCGCAGTGCATTGCCGAAATGGTAGCGGCGAAAAAATTTAATGAATTACAAGGAAATCGGGTTGATGAGATTTTCGGAATCGTGACGACCGGAAGTCTTTGGCAATTTCTCAGACTCAATGGCAGCACTGTCGAAATTGATACAGATGAATATTATTTGAAGGAAGTAGACAAAATCCTCGGCATCATCATCAGCGTCATTGAAGATGCTCTGGCCAGGAAATAATTGTTCAGAGTTCACGCTTCAGCGTGTCAACGCCAGCGAAGCGCGGCGTTTGGCAAACTAAAGTTTGAACTCTGAACACTTCTGCCTACGTTACTCTGACCACCAGTAACGTCTGATCGTCTTGCGGAGGGACTTCGCCGAGGAAGTTTCCGACGTCAGTCATAATGGAATTCATGGCGTCTGTCGCGTTCAATCCGTCAATGGCTTTTGTGGCTGCCAGCAAACGGTCTTCGCCGTATTCTTCCTGATTTCGGTTCATCGCTTCGGTGATGCCGTCAGAATAAAATACCAGCACATCATCCGCCGTTAATTGCAGCTTTTCCACTTTCAATAAACGATCAAAAGTCTTGCCTGAATTTAAGCCAAGACCTATTCCTGAAGGCTTCAGCCATTTGTGCTTGGTCGCGTTGCGCCACAACGAAGGATTATGTCCGGCACGCGCGTAGGTCATCGTTTTATCGTGTGGGTCAAGCACTCCAAGCGCGAGCGTGACAAAGCTTTTTCGTTTGCAGACTTCGTACAAATGTTTGTTGACTTCGCGCAGGATTTCGCCTGGATCGGAATGCGTTTCGCTGATGGAAGTCAGTAAGCCTTTCGTCAACGTCATGTAAAGCGCAGCGGGGACGCCTTTGCCGGAAACGTCAGCGACTACGATGCCTAATTTGCCGTCGCTTAACGGGATGAAATCGAATAAATCTCCGGCGCATTCGCGAGCGGGGCGACACAGGGCGGCGATGTCGAAGCCCTGTATTTGCGGGGCTTCGGCGGGCAATAATTTTTCCTGGGCTTTCCGTGCGACTCCGAATTCGGCGAGCAACCGGGCGCGTTCATCCTGATCTTCATCGGCGTTCAAAAGCTCTCGTTCGGCAATTTCTTTGTTGGGGGCAAGCTGCGTCAAGACTAGCGAAACAAGAACTGCGATGCCGAGTAAGATCAACGCTTTGATTCCGGCAGCATGAACGACGGAAGAGGGTTGATGATAGAGAGACAACGCTTTCAAGCTGAGGACGGAAGCGGTGTTGGCAGCGATGACCGATAACAAATCGAACTTCCAATACAACAGGAAGAAAATACTAAGAATGAACGCAGCGATGACTGATTTAAGTGAAAGTGAATATTTTGAAGTCAACGCGCTACTGTCAATGAGAAATAACATTCCAAAAAAAACAATGACAACAATAAAAACCCAACGCGATTTTAGATACGTTCGTAGGACTGGAAATAAAAAAGCAAACAACAACGTGAGATTAAAAAAACTTCCTTCAACTAATGAACCCAGCGCGACAGCCCAAAAGGGCCAAGCGGAATTGTATGTATCATATCCATTCGTTACCAGATGCGGCAACGAAGGCAGCTGACCTAAAACCGCAGTCAGGAACGGGATGACCGCAATGATTCCGCCAGCAAATAATCCGGCGATGAGACATTGCGCAAAGCGTTTTGAATACCATTTTCCGCGCAGAAAATTTGCCATCCCGGCTAAGTGGCCAGTTTTATATTTAGCGTGATGCGCTTCGCCAGATGTCCACGCTAAACCCATAAACAGGGCAAATCCCATCGAAATAATAATTGCTATCGAATAAGCGAGTCCGCGTTTGAGCGCCGGCGAGATCGGATCACCACCTTCGTTGATGATGATGCCTTGTGAACCATCAGTCAAAAAATTGGTCAGAGCTACCACAAAGAAAATGATTCCCATGAAAACCAGAGAATTGCGATGATCTATCGCTTTGCGATTCAGATTCAGAAAATAAAGCACACAGGCAGCGATAAAAATCAGTACGAAGATCACGGCTGCTAATGAATCAAGCGCGGCGGTGGGCTTCGTGCGCGGCAATTTATAAGCGTCAGGAATGCTCGGTCTCAAATCAAATTCAACCAATTTATTGGCGGAATAGGTTGTTTCTGCCCTGATCGTTAAGGCCGGATCTTCCGCTGAAGTATATTTCCAGCTGAATTTATTTGATCCTTTTTCAGGCTCAGATTCTGAGATGTACTGAAATCGTGGGGCGGCATCTCCCATAATTTCGGCAAATGATCTTTGCGCTTCTTCCCTGGAAAATGGTTGCGACTTTTCATCAGGCGGTAATTTTTTTTCAGCTTTTCTAAATCCGGCGATTTGTCCTGATGGAGCCAGAAAAACAGTCAGGCTTCGATCTTTGGATAAATCAAGAAATCTGACTGTGAATCGAACTGGCGCAAGCAGCTTTTCTTCCGTTTCAGCAGGCGAATGGAATTGCAGATATTCTATTGTTTCATCCAAATGGTCAGTACGGATACCAGCATCCCAACCTGTGACATCGTAGCCATTTTTCGTCAGAAATTCGGCAGCTTTCGAGATGGTTTGCTGATGATCGAGCCGGAAGTGAATTTTGGCGGCATTGTCGAAACGTGGAAATAAATACCATAACGAAACATAACCCAAGCTTCCCAAAATTAGTAAAGCGAAGAGCCAGTGATGCGTTTTCATTGATGACCTCCGGCGTGCAATTTCACGACGACGGCAGTGAGGTCATCGTTGACTTCTGGAATGCGCCGATGGCCTTCTCTAAGCGCCTGTGCAAGCGAAAGATTAAGCGCAATGGTTTGCTCAGAGCCGTTAATTTTTTCCCAGAATAGATCGCGCATCGCGGGCTGTTGTAATAATTTTTGCGCGCCGTCAGAAAGCAATGTCAGCGTTTCACCCGATTGCAATTCACAACGTCCTTCCGTCACTTTAATGATTCGCTCATCAGGAAGTGAAAATTTTATCTGTTGTTCTTCGCAGTGAAGTTTGCGGTTCACGAACGGGCGCGGAAAATTGCCGGTTCCGGCATACCGCAAGGTCTTATCTTCAGTATCGAAGACCGCATAAATAAAGCCTGAAACGTCTTCTTCTGCCATCGTGCTGACCAGTTGCGTTTGTAATCCGCGGACAATTTCGGTAGGAGAATTATCACCGTAGCTATCACTATTCAGGCGCGGCATCAGATAACCCTTGGCGTAAGCGATCATTAAGGCAGCCGCTAATCCGCGACCGCCGCCATCGGCCATGAAGATGCCAAGTTTGTTATCTTCCAATTGAAAAAGATCGTAATAATCGCCGCCCACTTCATGGGCCGGATGACACGCGGCGGCAATGGTTAATTGTTTCAGTTGCGGCAGACGGTCAGGCAGTAATCGAATTTGCGCTTCACGCGCGGCATTGACTTCAGCCCGTAGGGACAGCCGTTCAGCCAATAATCCGGCGTATTGCGGGCGGACTTCGTCTTCAAGATAAGTGCGTCCCCGAAAATAAAAATACAGCGCGGTAAAAAATGTCAGGATCGCGACCGTCAGCATGATAATTCCTGACTGACGAAGGGCTGGCGCAGGTTGTCCAAGAAAGTAAGTCGTAGCCTCAACAAAACTAAGAAAGCTGCCTGCCAGAAGAGTGGTCAGAATATCGAATTTGAAAAATGTGATGGTCAGGAGAATTGAGGCACAGAGAGCTGGAACCAGCGCCACCCACCACGGATAAACCTGCTGAAAATTAAGATAAATGTTGGTGATAAAGGCGGCGAGTAAAACTGCGCCGACAATTAATCGCTGATCTTTGAAGTGCCGTCGCATCAATGGCAGCGGTAGCAGCAAGCAGAAGATCACAATCATCGTTCCAACTGAAATCCAGCTGACTAATGCAGTAGTCCACGGGAAAATTCCAAAGTTGACTTCAAAGCTGGCAATCTTCCAGCCCCATTGTTTGTTTTGAGAATATAGCGCCACAATGAAATGGTTCAGTAACATCACCCATCCACTGATCGCGGCTCCATAGAGGAACGCTTGTGCGACATTACGCGAAGCCCATCTGGCACTTAAGAAAGCATCCAGCGATGTCAATTTGCCGGGATAATATTCACGTAAGTCACCTTCGCCACTGGAATACGCCACACCGAGGAATAGCCCCAGCACGAGAAAGGGAAGGCAGCCGATAACCAAAAAAATTGAGATCGTATCCAGGGAAGCCAGACGCAGTATTTGCTCGTAAATTGATACGTCGCTTAGCAGTGTAAACCCGATAAAAGGGATTGCTACTCCGAAGGCGATGATAAAGATGCGGACATACGAAACTTCTTTTTGGCGCACTCGTTCGGCAAATCGAAAAACTCCAAAGATCGTGACGATGAGCAGTAAGATCACAACTATAATAACTAATACGATCATGGGAAGCGGCCCGCCGCCCACAGTTTTCCCGATATTCTCATCCGTGATTCGGTAATTGATCTCTTCGCCAATGACCTGATTTTCGCGAACTGAAACAGTCGTGGTGTATTCAATTTCCGGTGTGGCGGTTAAGTTCCACTTCCACGCAAAACGTCGAATCGTTGCCTCAGAGCTGCGATCTTCCGGCGTTGAGGGTTGCTCTGTTGCTGCGATATAAGTGGCTTCAGGTCGAGTGCGTAAAGCTTTCTCGGCCAGGCTGCGAGCTTCAGGTTGGTTGGTTTCAATTGAATTGGGCGCCGCCGCGAAACGACTTTGATAACCCTGAACTGTGCCGTCTGGATTAAATCGAATTTCAAGGTTTCTCTTTTTTTCCGGCGAGAGAAACAAGACATTAATTCCGGCTTCATAGATGAACTGATGCGCACTCTGCGTTGCTGCTTCGCCTTTGATGCGCAGGTAATCCCGCAGCCTGTCATCATTAGGCCGCTGTCCCTGACGCGCACTGACATATGCGCTCCAGTTGTCTACGGGGAGACCTTTCGACGCCGCAAACTCCCGACCTTTTTGAATTGCAGTCGGACGGTCAAGTTGGAATTTGATCGCGGCTTCGGGACTATTTCGCTGATATAAATTAATCGCCGCAAAATAAGCAAGTGGCGATAGTAAAATCAAAGCGAGCCAGAGACGATTGGCAAGTTTTGGTGGCAAAAATTTGACGCGCATAAGTGCTCTAGGGTTGCTAAGTTTTACTATAGTTGCGAACAGAACACAAAAAAAGACCACAAATTTTAAGCTGCGCATGTCGCTATTTTTTGTGGTCTCTGGAGAGATGGTGAATGAAAGAGGTTAGCTGCTTGATGTTAGATACTAGTCCGAACTGCCAGCATCTAATATCAAGCATCTAACCTCTACGCTTAAACCTGTCCGGCTTCTACTAATTTACGTCGCCTAGATCTGGTGGCTAAAAATTCTCTTGCTTCTTTGAATAAGCGCATCCGGTCATTGTGATTCGACATCGCCCCTTTGACGATGCGGTAAATCGGTTTGGGACGGAAATAATATTCATCATAAAATTTATGTACCCAGTCCAGCATCTCTGCGCCGGACAAATGCGGGAAATTAGCCATTGGCAATTGTTGTCCCAATTCATCCGACATCTTCGTATTCATAATTACGCCGTTCGCCTTGAACCAATCGTACATTTCAGTTCCGGGGTAAGCATGCGCGACGGAAACCTGCAACGTTTCAGCATCCATTTCTTTGGCGTAGGCGATGGTTTCCTTGATCGTTTCGCGGGTTTCTCCAGGCAATCCAATAATGAAATCGGCGTGGACTTTGATCCCGACTTTTTTACAATTCTTGACGAATTCCAATGAACGCGCTGCCGAAATTCCTTTCTTAATATTTTTCAATATCTGATCGTTGCCGGATTCAAATCCGACGATAAATAAACGGCATCCCGCATCCGCCATGACTTTCAAAGTTTCGTAATCAAGGTGCGAACGAGAAGTTGACGACCATTGAAATTTCAACGGTTTGAATGCCGCACTCATCTCAATCATTCGCTTTGGGTTGTAAGTGAACGTGTCGTCATCAAAGAAAATTTCCTTGAGTCCTTCGGGCTTGAAAGCGTCGAGCGTCCATTCGACTTCATTCTTCACATCCTGCACCGAACGCTGACGCCAACGATGATCATCAAAAGTTTGCGGCCATAAACAAAACGTACAAAGCGCCGGACAGCCGCGTGTCGAATAAAACGCGACAAACGGATTCAGCAAAAACGGGACGTTATATTTTTTGATGTTGAGATCGCGCTTGAAAATCGGAGTGACCCACGGCAGCGCATCCAGATCAGTCGTGAGCGGCTCCGGCGGAGTCGAAATCATTTTGCCGTCTCTCAGAAAATGTACACCGGGGATCTTTTCGAGCGGTTCACCGTTCGCAAAGCGCGTGACGGTGTAATCAAATTCCTTGTGCGTCACAAAATCAATCGCCGGACTCGCCATCAGCGCGACTTCCGGATGCGTAGTCACCGGCGGCCCCACGAATGCAATCTTCAACGAAGGATTCAGACTCTTCATCATCTCTGCCAGTTTCACGTCATTGCCGAATCCAACATGCGAAGTGAAAAGAATGACGAACTCATAATCTTTCGCAATCTTCGCGGTTTCATCCGGGCTGATGTGATGCGGAGGCGCATCCAGCAACCGCGAATTTTTAATCATCGCTGCCGGATAACCGAGCCAGACCGGATACCAGTAACTTTCGATTTCCCGCGTCGCTGGCCAGCGCGAAGACGCCCCGCCATCGAACTTTTCAAAGGAAGGTGGATTCAGTAAAAGAGTTTTCATGGTCATAAAATTAATTCACTTTCTCACGAATTTTAAGAGTATAAGTCCGATGCCAAAATTCGCAAGTAGTGAACATCGCTGAACGCCGGTACTAAAAGTGATAACAGCTACAAAAAAATAAATTGAGCGGAGGCTTGCCCTATAAGAATATCATATTTGCAGCAAATTAATTACCAGAGGTTTTACTATGCCAGAGGTTTTACTATGATTGATGTACGCAACAGTATTTATTCACTGTCAGATTTCAAACGCAACGATCCTGAAGTGGCGGCGCAATTAGAAGAAACGGGCGGTCCGGTCATTCTGACAGTCAACGGCAAAGCCAAATATGTCGTGCTGGATACCGCAAATTATCAAAAATGGTAGACACCATCGAGGACGCTAAAACCTTACGCGCCATTCCAGAAATGAAAGAGGGGAAAGGTCGTCCTGCCGAGGTATTTTTTGCTGAATTAGCGAAAGAATTTGGATTCAAAACAACCAGGAAAAAATGAGCTTCTACATTTCAACGCATCCGCAGGTGGAAGAAGATATACGTCAGGCAATGCAATGGATTGCTGAATATTCCCCACAAAAATCTGCGCTTTAGTATTTTGAAATCCTACAGGCCATTGATAGCTTGCGGAATTTTCCAGCGCGTTGTGCTTTTGCGCCGGAGCGAAAAATCTTTGGGTTGGACATTCGCCAGCTACTTTTTGATAAGTATCAGATTTTGTTTGTGATTGATGATGAAACGGTATACGTGTTGCGAGTGCGACATCAGGCACAGCAATCATTACAGCCTGAAGAATAAAGCGAGTAGGAAATGAGCTGAAATCAATTTTCGGACACAAGCATATAAATAAATAGGTACGGTAGACATCCCGCCTATCGTACCTTAATTTCAAAATCTGTTTCAGGAAATGGAAAGTCAGTTTACGCTTTTTCTTTTGATTAAAGGGAAAGCAAAAGAATCATTGACAAGATGTGCTTAGTTAGAACACAATCCGCCCGTTCAGATAGAAGTTTTATCAGAACCAATCGAATTATTTATGCACTTTTGACGACTGAGTTTTACTGCTTTCGTCAGCCCCGTCCTGGGTAAGTTTTCTCCCCTAGTTGTTGTCTATGAGCCGTTATCGCCGAGTTGTGTGGAATGAAGGCATGTTGCTGACCCCACATCACTTTCAGCAATCTGATAATCATTTTGAAGACCTTCTGAACACTCGGATTGCGGCACTCGCTCCATTTGAATGGGGGATTCTTGATCTACAGTTGAACCGCGATGCGATTACCAACGGCTTTGTCGAAATCCTCAATTGCAGCGGCATCATGCCCGATGGTTTATGGATGAGCATGCCGCAAATGGGCGCTCCACCCGAACCTCGCCCCGTTGAAAATCATTTCGACTCGGCGGCGATTAAATTGGATGTTTACCTCTCCATTCCTTCTAAACGAATGGGCACTGCGAATTTTCAAACAAACGGCACAACGTCCAATTCTAATATTAGATATTTGCAGGAAGCCGGAACGGTGGTGGATGAAACTACGGGTGAAGGCGAACAGCAATTAGCGTTTGCGCGGGGCAATTTTAAAATTTTATTTGCGGATGAATTACGGGACGGTTACAGCTCTATTAAGGTCGCTGAACTGGAACGCACTGCAACCGGACAATTAACGTTCTCTGATAAATTTGTACCTCCGGCGTTGCATCTGGGAGCTTCGGCGTGGCTCAGCAATTTGCTGCGTCAGTTAGTTGAATTGCTGATTGCCAAAAGCCGTTCGCTGGGAGATCGCCGTCGTCAGGGCGGTGCCGGGCAGGTGACGTTTACTTCAGATGACACGACAGTTTTCTGGATGCTGAATTCAATTAATTCTGCGATCCCGATTATGACGCATTTGTTTCATACGCGGATTGTGCATCCTGAACGGCTTTATCGTGAAATGGCTGCACTGGCCGGAGCTTTGATGACTTTCAGTGTGACACGTCATCCAAAAGATGTTGTCCGTTACGATCATCAGGATTTGTACGGGACATTTCGTCAGCTTGATATAGATATTCGTGATTTACTGAATGTCGGAGTGCCCGAACGTTGTGTGCCGATTCCTTTAGAAAAAGTCCGCGAATCGCTGTACATTGGCAAAGTCAACGATGAAGAATTGCTGAAGAACGCGGAGTTTATTTTAGGTGTGAGCGCGAATACTCCTGAAGACAAATTGCTGGCGCGGATTCCGATTGTCTTCAAAATCGCCGATGGCGACGGCATTGATGCGGTGATCAATAATGCTTTAATGGGCGTCACGTTAAAGCATGCCTCACCTGCACCGGGACCAATTCCAACGCGGGTTGGAATGCATTATTATCGGCTTGATCGTAATGCGCAGGATTTGGCTTTGACGCGTTTTTGGGAACGTATCATCGGCTTGAAAACCATTGCTGTGTATGTACCACACGGGATGCCGGATGAATTCCCCGATGCGAAACTTGAGATGTACGCGATTAAGCCTTAGCGTAAGATTTGTAGGGCCGGTTAGGAACCTACCTTACAAAAAAATTGTTACTTATGAGCGCAGCGCACCAACAAATGATGAGAGCAAATCAACAAGGTTCGGAAAAAGATTTAGTGAATCTCGCAACGCCTGTGCTGGAAATGGTGATGCGGATTCGAGCCGGACAATTGGTTCCCTCGTCCGAAATGCGGCAGATGGTTGATGCGTGGCTCGGTGAATTTGAAGCGCGTGGCGCACAGCTTGGATACAAGGAGGCACAGCTCCAAAATGCTAAATTCGCGCTTGCCGCATTTGTTGATGAAACGGTGCTAACCGGCGGTTTTCAAGTGCGCAATGAGTGGGAACGGCATCCGCTTCAACTTGAATATTTCAAGGAGCAATTCGCTGGTGTAAAGTTTTTTGAAAGGCTTGACGGATTGCTGAAAAATGCGGAACAGGAAGCTGATGTCATTGAAGTCTATTACATTTGTTTACTGTTAGGTTTTAAGGGAAAATACCATATCTACATGGAAGACCAATTGCCAGGAGTCCTGCAAAATGTTTCTTCACATTTGCAGCGCGTCGGGCGTTTGAAATTAAGTATTCTTTCTCCTCATTGGAAGCTTAACGATCAACCGGAACCTCTCAAGGAAACAAAAGTCCCTGAACTTCCGGCGTGGGTGAAAATGGCGGTTGCCGCTTCGCTCGGCATCGTGGCGCTTAGTTACTTATTGTTTCAGTTTTTATTGACGAATCACGCCAACGACGTGAAGCAGATTTTATTGAAGTAGTAGATTATCTGACTGAGGGAGATGTGCGTATCCAGCTCAGCAATGTAGAAAGTTCAGCCCCTCCCCCAATTGAAAATAAATTATACTGCCTGTTCATTCCTCCCGAACAGGCTGTGGTGCAAGATTCATGGTAATGGGTTAGCTATCTTTTTTTTCGCCCCAGTTCATCCGGCTTGTCTCAGTCGGAACAGGAAGATTCTCATGCCCGCACTTGGTCTAAAAAAGTTAATTATTTTTTGCGTGCTCGTTACGTTCACGGGCATCGCTATTCTGCTGACTTTGTTGTTACCCGATGAAGTCGGGATCACCGAAATCATCATTATAGCCTTCATTTTGTTATGCTGGCCGCTCGGGTTTTTTACCAGCTACTTTCTGAAAAATCGCAGGAAAAAAACGGTCACGGCGGGAGCCGAACTCTCTGCGCCAACCGGAAAATCCTCTTTGTCCGCTTCGCGTCAATATGAAGAATTAACGAGAAGCGCTGAGGAAGCCGTCCAGTTTTTGCGCAGCAGTAATCTCGGTAATCGTGAAGTGAGCGATGCTGTTTACGGCTTACCGTGGTATGTGTTGGCGGGGCCTCCGGGCAGCGGTAAAACTTCGCTCGCGTTAGCGGCAGGCTTAAATTTTAATGCGCTTTCCAGCCAACGCCGCGCCGATCAAAATCTTGTTCGTGCGACCCGTGATTGTGAATGGCGTGTCACCGATCAGGGCGTGATCGTAGACACTGCTGGCAGATATTTAACTGAAGGACAGGATCAGGATGAATGGTTGGGGGTGATTGATACGCTTAAAAAATATCGCCGCAATCGTGCGTTGGATGGCTTTGTACTCACCGTCAATGCCGCGAATATTTTGAATGGCAACGAATCCGAAATTGAACAGCAGGCGCAAGTGTTACGTGCTCGATTAGATGAAGTGATCAAAAGTTCCGGCGTGCGATTTCCGGTGTATTTGGTGTTCACGCACTGCGATTCGATTCCGGGGTTTAGTGATTTCTTTGCTGGTTTACAGGCATCGGAGCGTTCACAGGTGTGGGGCGCTACGATTCCACTTGAGCAGGCCAACACCGCGCACGCTTTGTTCGATGTTGAGTTTGATTATTTGCTGGATGCTTTGATGAAGCGGCGTTTGCTGAAACTTGGTGAAGCTGTGACGCCAACCCAGCAGCATGGCGTATTCAATTTTCCGCTGCGCATGTCAGAAACGAGGCGCAAGCTTGGTCTCTTCACGCTCGCACTTTTCCGTCCGAATCCATTCAGTGAATTACCGTTGCTACGCGGGTTTTATTTCACGAGCAACCCTGTTGCTAACGACGCGCGGATGAATCAAACGGGCTTGTTTACGGAAGATTTATTCAAGCAGGTGATCTTCCGCGACAAAGATATTGCTTCGTCATTTCAATCACAAAAAGCCGCGCCGAACCAAATGGCGCAAATAAAATTAGCCGTCGGAGCTTTGGCAGCTGTGTGTTTATTGTGGCTGAGCGGCTCCGTCGTTTCGTATTTCAACAACAGTTCGTTACTCAATGACGCGCAGGAAAACGCCAAACGCGTGCTCGATCATTACGACGCCGGACGCGGAAATAAGGACGTGAAAACTTCGGATGCGGAGTTGAGTGATTTAGGGAAATTGCGCGGCACGCTGCAATCTATTGATGAACTTGACAATAGTTGGATTGGTTCTTTGACGCACCGTTTTGGATTGTATTCAGGTGGAAAGGTGCGTGAACAGGTGCGACAAGTGTATTTCGATTTTATCTCGCAAAGATTTTTAGCTCCGGCTTTGACAAAATTGGAAAGCGAACTTGATACATCGAATCCGACCAAAGAGGAAGATTTAGATGATTATTATTACAAGTTGCAAGCCCTCAAAATGCTCGAAAGTCAGGAGCGCGTCGACCCGAAATTTTTAGAAGAAAAACTCAATTCGTATTGGAATGAAACGGCATCGGTAGATAACGGCAAAAAAGAAAATCTGGTGTTTTATGCGGCACAGGCTGCGCTGCACGATGATGACGATAAAACCGTTCCACGTCCGCTTGCAGAATCCGCCAAAGTAAACGCGGCGCGGGTGAAGCTGAAAAATTATTCAGCGACGAAGCGCGTCTACAACGACATCCTGCGCCGTATCAACAAACTTGGTGATGCCATTGATTTAGCACATGTTTTAGGCGGACAGAGCGGAGCTGAATTATTGGAAGAATCTACGCCGAGTCCTGTGCCGTATGCATTCACGAAACGTGCGTATTTCAAGAATGTAACAGGCGATGCGATGGCGAAAGTGCAGTCGGATTTAGGCGGTAAAGATGATTGGGTCATGGGCGAAAAATCGGCGGCGGCAGGCGTCAACATTGACGAACTACGTGCACGATATTCTGCTGATTACGCGGCGGCTTGGGAGAAGTTTTTGCGGAGTATTTCAGTTCGCAAGTTCACTGATAAAAAATCTGCTGTGGATTCGCTCGGAATTCTCGCGCAGGAAAATTCTCCGCTTAAGCGAATTGTTGAGTATGTCGCCAGTGAAACCAACCTTGCTGATCCACCGAAAGACAGCGGAGCGCTCGCGTGGCTGAAAGGAATTCTCGCCAGCAAAGTCGGTATCACTGATCAAAAAATCGGTACGGCTTTCGCGCCGCTAAATAGATTTTCAAGTGAATCCATCGCGAAATATTTAGCCAAGCTCGGTGAAGTCCGCGACAAATTACGCGCTTCGCCTGGTACGAATTGGAACGAAGTCGCTGCCGCATTGAAGGACAATAAAGATTTTGAAAAAGCCGTAGGCGATACGCGCGATTTGCTGAAACCGCTTGATCCCTCACCCGGCAGCAAAGCCGCTGAAGAATTATTAGCCAAGCCGCTCGACATTATCGGAGCCGGACAAAAAGGCGGCGACGCCAAAAATATTGAAGATGCATGGCGCAATTTAGTTGCCAGCGCAAAGAAGCTGGAATCGCGTTATCCGTTCTCGGCTTCGCCGACGGATGTACAAATTCCAGACCTCGTAGCGTTCTACAATCCCGTTGACGGCGAGCTCACCAATACCTTCAAAAAATTCCTGAGCAATTTAGTCGAAGGCACGCCCGGACAACTGAAAACAAAAGCTCCGGCGGAGTTTTCAGAAGCTGCTACTTCATATTTAAATTTGGCGTTCAAATTGCAATCCGCGTTGTTTCCATCAGGTAGTCAGCAACCAAAATTGAATTATTCGCTGGCCGTCAGAGCCGCTCCGAATAAAAAAGTTGAAGTGAGCGCAGACGGCGCAAAAGTCACGGCAGACGGTTCAGCGACGACCGCGAATTTGTCGTGGCCTTCGTCGGGTGAAACGGGAATCAAAGTTATCGTCAGCGATAAAGAGCAGGCAGCGGCAGTGAGCGCAACTCCGGCGGCAGTTGGAGCCGTTCCAGTTTCGACCGGAAAAGAAGTAGCGAATCATCCGGGTTTATGGGGATTATTTAGAATGGTGAATGGCAGCAGGTACAAATTTGATTGGGGCGGAACATTGCAACCGCCGAGTAACAATCCGTTCGCCGTTGAGTTTAATAAAATGAAACCGCCGGATAGTTATAAATAAACTCTTGGTCAGTTGTTCGTCGCGATGCGATGAAGAGTTTATCCAGTTTTGAGCGTCAAAAAACGCTTTTATAGTTGAAAGCATTTCCAGGGGGGAAAATGCCAAGCGCAAAAGAATTATTACAACAAGGCGAATTGACCGCCGCGATTGATCAGATTATCAGCGAAGTCAAAGCGCGTCCGACCAACACTTCGGCACGAATATTTTTATTTGAATTGCTGTGTTTTGCCGGCGAATTAGATCGGGCTGAAAAGCAATTAGACGTGATCGCGACGCAAAGTACAAGCGCGGAATTAGGCGTGCTAGCTTATCGTAATTGCTTGAAAGCCGAACGCGAACGCCGCCAATTATGGAAAGATGGCACGCCGCCGCATTTCCTTTCTGAACCTCCTCCCTACGTTGATCTTCAACTTGACGCTATCAAAAAAACTATCGCCGGAGAACTCGGCGAAGCTCGTGCATTGCTCGATCAAGCGGAAGCGCAAAGGCCTGAATCGCCTTGTCTCTGCGACGGCGAAGAAGTTTTTGACTGGCGCGATGCTGATGATTTTACCGCTTCCATTCTTGAAGTCATTGTCAAAGATGAATACGTCTGGCTGCCCATTGAGCAGATTCGGACGCTGACAATTGCTGCGCCTGAAACGTTGCGCGATTTACTTTTTGTTCCCGTCCAAGTTGAAACCATTGACGGAACGCTGGGGCAGTTTTTTGCTTTCACGTTGTATGCAGGCTCATGCGCGTCTTCCGACAACCTGATTCGATTGGGACGCAAAACCGAGTGGGAGGCGCTCAGCGAACACCTCGCACGCGGGGCGGGTCTGAAAATGTGGATGCTCGGCGATGATGACAAGACGATTTTTGAAGTCAAGAAAATTGAATTTCCAGAACGTGCGGAAGCAGAAATTGAAGAGGACGAAGCGGATGCTGCGGTCTAACGCAATTTTCCAATTCACCTGATTTTACGGAGTTTTGAATGGCAGAACCAGTACTTGATTTTACTACGTTGCTCAATCCGATTGATGGTGAAAATCCATCGGGTCAGAGCCTGCGATACGACGGAACCTACGATCAAATCAAAGAGGCGCGGCGCGAAGATGAAGTCTTTGCGCAGGGCGATTGGTCGCGCGATTTAAAAGTTGCTGATTGGAAAAAAGTCATTGATTTGGCAACGGCGGCGCTGACGAAAAAAACGAAAGATTTACAAATTGCAGCGTGGCTGACCGAAGGTCTGGCGAAATATGACAAGCAGGATCGCTGGATTGGATTACGCGATGGCTTGCAGTTAATGCGCAGCTTACAGGAAAATTTTTGGGACACGATCTATCCCGAAGTTGATCCTGAAGATGATGAAGGATCACTAGCGGCGCGGGCGAATGTGATTGCTTCGATGGAGCAACGATTAGGAGCTATCCTTAAAGAATTACCACTGATTGCGGGGGCGCAATATTCCTACCTGCAATATCAGGAGTCGAAACAATTCGATATTCCTGAAAATTTTGCTTCGCTTGAATTTGAACAGCAGGAAAAACTGAACGCGCTCAAAGCCCAAGCCGAAGCGGAAAAGAAAACTACGGGAGATGATTGGCGCAAAGCCAAAGCCGCAACTTCGCGAGATTTTATTGAAACTCGTTTGAACCTGATCAATGAAGTATGGGATCAATTGCAGGCGCTTGACGCGGTGATGGATGAGAAATTTGCCCGTGAAACGCCGGGCGTTGGAACACTCAAAAAATCACTTGATGAAATCCGCACTTTAGTTGAATTAGTCGCGAAAGAAAAACGCGCCGCTGAACCACGCGCTGATGAAACGCCGGAAGAATTCATTAATGAAGATGGTGCCAGTATAAGCAGTGGAGGCGCAGGATTTTCAAGCTCATCAGGCACTGTCAGAAATCGTCAGGAAGCACTGCGAAAGCTTTCAGAAGTCGCTGAATATTTTCTTCAATCGGAGCCGCATAGTCCCGTTTCGTATCTCGTTCAGCGTGCCGTGAAATGGGGCAATATGCCGCTGGATGCGTGGTTGGCGGATGTGCTGAAAGAAGGCGCAGCGCTCGAAACCATGCGTGAAACTTTAGGGATGAATACAAATAATGGTTACGAATAGGCAAGGTTCCAGGTGTGAGGTGCCGGGTGTCAGTGTTGGAGGGAGAGGCATTAATTTTAATTTTCAGAAGTCGCGTAATCGCTTCGGTTGCGCCTAACTCAAAAGGAGAATCGTTATGGCAAAAAGAGAAAGTGTCCAACAAAAAATCAGCCGCATCCGTCCGCCGCGTGTTCACATCAGTTATGAAGTGGAAACCGGAGGCGCGATTGAAATGAAAGAACTCCCGTTCGTCGTCGGCGTGCTCGGAGATTTTTCCGGCAAACCGGTTGACCCGTTGCCGCGCATCCGTGATCGCAAGTTTGTCGAAATTGATCGCGATAATTTTGACGCGGCATTAGCAGGAATGAAGCCGCGTTTGAGCTACGGTGTAGAAAATAAACTGTCCGGCGATGGCAGCAAACTCGGCGTCGAATTGAACTTTCGCAGCCTGGAGGATTTTCATCCTGATCAAGTCGCGCAGCAGATTGAACCGCTTCGCAAACTGGTGGAGGCGCGTCGCAATCTGTCAGATTTGTTAGCGAAAATGGACGGCAACGACAAACTGGGAGAACTCCTGGAAGACGTGCTGAACAATGCCGATTCACAAAAACAACTGGGCGATGCGCTCGGCGTAGTAAAAGAATAGTGAACAGTTAACAGCAAATAGTGAACAGCAGGAAATCCGAACTGTTAACTATTCACTGTTCACTGTTAACTCCCAAAGGAGAAATTATGAGCCAGCAAACAGAAAAACAAGCGCAAACTGTCACGCAGGAAGCGCCCGGGGATTTGTTAGGGCAAATCCTGGATAAAGGGATGCGCGCCAAAAATGAAACGCAAACCGCACGTGCGAAAGACATTATTTCTGAATTTGTCCAGCAGGTTATGCAAGGACAATTGGTCATGTCGAAAGACATGGAAACCACG
>JAYTCQ010000144.1:0-52054 GCA_043736395.1 Blastocatellia bacterium
TTGTTCAATTGGATTATCCAAAAAACTGATATTCAACGCGCCAGCAAGGTTCCCTCCTCTGACGCTCTCATGATTCATTGTTCGGGAAAATTAGCTGTCTCTTTCTTTCTCCTCTCTTTCAACTGCTGATTCGCATATAGGTGTAGTTATATGTGAATCAGGGGTTCAAATAAGCTATTGCTCAATAACGACTTATCGGCGCGAAAATTCACGGATGCCGAATAGTCGAGGCTGTAACCCTTTTGTTTTCAATACTCAGACTAATTGAACCTCTGATTCACATAGTTATAGAAAATAGTGCCGAATACATGAACGTTATTAAATTTTTTAGTTAGATTAAAAATCAGGTGAACATGTATAAAGGGATTTTGAGGATAAATTTATGAATACTCCAGAACAAAACATTCGTCAGGCAGTAGTGAGTATTGGGATTATGAGTGATTCTTTGAATGCACTTTGTGATAGAACTTTGCCGATTAATCCTAAATTATTTGCTGTGTTGGCAGAAGGACCAATTAAGCAAATTAGAGATTTGCTTAATCAGATAGAATCAATTACTGGACAGGAAATGCAAGTATCAGGTTTCATTCAGGAGGAAGCGCTTGCTTCATAAGTAGGGTATCCGCGACACGCAATGCTCCTTCAGAATCAGACCTCAGTTTCTGTGAATTTTCAAAGTGCGGTTATTTTTTTGGATCAGGATTCCACCAACATTCACCTTTCTCTTTCCTCGCTTCTAACGCCCGATTTCTAATATCTTCCATTTCTGCTGCCGATAACTGCTGAAAATTCTGCGCGGCTGCAAATGCCGCATCCTGTTCATTGGGAAAACTCAAACCTAACAAGGTCACATCAGGATCAAGCGTCATTGTGTAATGCAGACATTCGCTCACGCTCAGACGCGGCAAAATTGCCCTTGTTTCATCACTTCCGCCGGAAGATAATTTTCCACGCGGGCGAATTTGCAATGGTTGATTATATCCGCTGGTGTCGCCCAATAGCTTACCTGCGCCAAATGTTTTAAAGCAGATTGTGCCAACATTTTTAGCTTTGGCTAATGGAAGGATTTCGGTGATGTAGCGAGAGTCTACGAATGGGCCGACGGGAAACATCACGATCTCAAAGAGGTCTGATTGTAAGGCTTCAAGCAATACTTCAGGGTTGTGCGAAGAGATGCCACGAAATCGCGTCTTCCCAGCTTTGACACATTCGGCTAATTGATCGAAGCCTCCGCCCGTTTCTTGCAGTTTTGCAAATGTTTCCAGTGAAGACAAATTGTGAAAGACGAATGCGTCGGTGAATTCTAATTGCAGTCGTGTCAATGACGCTTCGATTTGCGCGGCGACAGGGTTTTCAAGTTCATCAATTTTGCTAATGACAAACATTTGATCGCGCCTGCCTTTTATTGCTTTGCCGACGATTTCTTCGGAATATCCGTCTTCGTATCCGGGCGCGGTATCGATGATATTTAATCCGGCATCAATCGCGCGACGTGCAGTTTCGACCAGAGTTTCAACTGGAATTGAGCGATCTGCTAAATCACCGATACCGATTGTTGTTGCAATAAATCCGGTTTTGCCAAGCTGGCGTCGCGGTTTGAATAACGAAGGATGATGAGTGTTCATGCCCCTATCATACAATTATTTCACGTGTCTGTTGAAGTGCAGCTAAAGGGCGTTCAGAACTAATGCTTGCAACTGAGCGAATAATCAGGCATAATTCAGCTGTTTAATCCTTCTCTCCCGCATCAACGGTGATGCGCCACTAAGCCACAAAGATTTTGCGGCGGCGTTTAAGATGATTCGAGAGCAGGCTGGCTAAAACATTAGAAGCCGTTTTCAAGAACGCCCAATCACGCGCCTTCGCTGCAACCGTTACACGAAGATCTCCTGATTCAAAGCTTCATTTCAATTCCTGTAAGGGAAAAAAGGTACGTCCACTCGACGTCTTGAGGTCGTCGTCCATCATTTCGATGGACTGGTGATTTCATTCGGAGAAACCGGATTCGTCCAGTTCTTCGTGTGTCGAGTAGGCGAAAAATTTAAGGTATCGTAAAATGTCAATGAAATTGTATGTTGGTAACCTGTCGTTTGATGTAGATGGTGACAGCTTATCAGAATTGTTTGCCTCTGCTGGTACAGTCGAATCAGCTTCAATCGTTACAGATCGTGAAACCGGTCGCTCACGTGGCTTCGGCTTCGTTGAGATGTCTTCAAAAGAAGAAGGCGAAGCAGCTATTGCTCAGTTCAATGGTTCTGAAGTCAATGGTCGGAGCCTGACTGTTAACGAAGCTCGTCCGAAAGAAAATCGCAGCGGTGGCGGCGGTGGATTCGGCGGTGGCGGTGGCGGTGGTCGCTTCGGCGGCGGCGGTGGTGGTGGCGGACGCAGCGGTGGCGGCGGACGTGATGGCGGTGGTGGTGGTTATGGCGGCGGACGCGGCGGTGGCGGCGGCGGACGTTACTAAACCATTCTAAAATGAATTGAGAAAAGCGCTTTCGGTTTGGAAAGTATCCCAATCGAGAGCGCTTTTTCTCAGAAAAGGAAGATATGATTTTTTCAGAACTAGGGTTGCATGACACCATTGCCAGTAGATGCGAAACCCTTGGATATGAGACTCCAACGCCCATTCAAAGGCAAGCTATTCCTGTGATTTTAACAGGAGTGGACCTGATTGGCTGTGCCGCAACCGGCACTGGAAAGACAGCGGCATTTTTATTGCCGATGTTGCAGAAACTTTATACAGAAACTCCACGAACAGGGAAGGCTGCGAAAGCGGTACGTTGTCTGATTCTGGTTCCGACTCGTGAATTGGCGATTCAAATTGCTGATCATTTGAAAATTCTGGATCGCAAGAAATTAGCTCGTTCAGTGACAGTTGTCGGTGGAGCCAGCTCCAGCCGTCAGCGCAGCGAATTATTTGCGGGTGTCCCGATTGTCATTGCGACTCCCGGACGCTTAATGGATCACCTCGAAAATCGAAATATTGATTTGTCGAGCGTGGAAACATTAGTTCTTGATGAAGCCGATAGAATGTTGGATATGGGCTTTTTGCCGACGATTCGACGTATTTTCAGCTACATCCCAGAAAAGCGACAGACGCTTTTATTTTCCGCTACTATGTTACCTGCGATTGAAGAACTGGCCCGCACTAAAATGCAAAAGCCACAAATCATCGAAGTTAACGTCCGAGGTAAAGCCGCAGTCACAATTGACCAAAAAGCTTATCCCGTGGCATTGGAATCTAAAACTAATCTGTTACTGCATTTGTTGGAACACGAACGTTACGATCGGGTGCTGGTTTTTACGAGAACACGACGTGGAGCCGAACGGCTTTCGCATCTGCTCACATTGCGTAAACATCAGGTTGGCCGGATTCACGCGGATCGTTCACAACCTCAACGTGAAGCTGCATTACGTGGCTTTAAGAACGGAAATTTTCGAGTTCTCGTGGCAACCGATATCGCAGCGCGTGGAATTGATGTAGATTCAATTACGCACGTTATCAATTATGATATGCCAGATGTTGCCGAAGATTACGTTCACCGGATTGGTCGGACAGGTCGAGCTGGAAATTCTGGTCAGGCGATCAGCCTTGTTGCTCCAATTGATGAAATTACGCTGTCAGCTATCGAAAAGTTGATGGGACAATCAGTTGAGCGAATCATCGTTCCCGGCTTTGGTGGAACAAATATTACCAAAAAGCCAGTTGTTCAAATGAACAAGAAAATGTCGTTTGGAACCCGATCCTTCGGGGCGCGACGCGGACGAAGATAATTGCAAGTAGTTACGGGCAACCACAGCAAGGTTGCCCTCCTGCCTTTTCCTTCCTCAAATAATTTCTAAAAAATTAATCAACAGAATTTCTTTTCAGCGTTAAGCTTAATTTCGTAACGGAGAGAATGAATTATGCCTATGCCCGTCGCACATGGATTATTAGGAGCTACAGTTCTGTTAGCTTTTCGTCCACAATTTATTTTGTCTCGTGATTGGAAATATTTAGTGATTGGCTCCGCATTTGGAATTTGTCTTGATCTTGATTACATCCCAAGTTGGTTTCGACTTTTTGGACGTGGTTAGATCACGATTTTACGCACTCCATAATTTTTTCATTATTACTGGGATTGGCAATTGCTTTTCTATTTAATCAACGAAATACAGGTACATCGTTGATGTATGGTTGTACCGTTTTGTCTCACGCATTTCGGGATTATTGCTTGACCGCAACGGGTGGAGTGGAATTATTTTGGCCGTTTTCGGATGAGCGGTACAAGCTTGGAATTGACAACTTAATGGAGAGCGCGTGGAGAACAAATACACATCAACTTATATTAGGCGATCTACTGAGACAATACCTTCGCCAAATTTGAAGGAATTGTAAAATCATAATTGTTGAAAACAAAGAGGCTTTGAAAATTGCGAAAAAAATTGTGAATAATTAAAAAGGCTTCTGGAAACTCCAGAGCATATTTAATTGTATCTGCTGTATTTGCATATAGTTAGAAAATCAATAAAACCAGCTTCGCAAAACGAATTTTCAACAATCATTTTGGCGAAGGTATTGCTGAGAATTAGCTCACTCGAAGCCTTAGTTTTTCTACCAATTTTGCTGGTAGTATTACGACGAAAACGAACAAAAGCGAATTGATAGATTGAAATCAAACGCGCTGCGCATTATTCTCTATACTCGTTTCAAGAAATTTTCAACAGCTAATATCGCACAATTTTTTCCAAAGGAATTTTAGGATGAATCAGAATTCGACATCAGCGTACGCAGCAAAACCGTGGACAAAGTTTTATGATTATTGGGTTCCGCAGGAAGCGACATATCCGACACAATCGATTTATCACACGCTCAATGTCGCGGCGACGTACTATCGTGATCGTCCGGCGACCGCATTTTTAGGGGCGAAGCTGACTTTTCATGAATTAAAAGTGCAGGCTGATAAATTAGCGACAGCTTTGGTTCAGCTTGGAATTGCCAAAGGTGATCGTGTCGGCGTCATGCTCCCGAATTGTCCGCAGTACATCATCAGCTTTTATGCGATCACTCGCCTGGGCGCGATCATTACAAACATCAATCCGATTTACACGCCCCGCGAAGTCGAACTCGTAGCCAAAGACTCCGGCATGAAAGCGATCATCGTCCTTGATCAGTTGTATCCAATCGTGCTCGGAGTGAAAGCGAATACTGAAATCAAAACAGTGATTACGACCGGTATTCAAGATTATTCAGCCGCCGCCGGGGCAGGATCAGCAGCTCCTGATGACACGCTATCTTTCGTTGAGTTAATTAAGGGAATTGAGAAGCCCCGGCTGCCTCGTGTTGATATTAATGCGAAAGAAGATGTTGCTGCATTGGTGTATACGGGAGGAACTACCGGAGTTCCAAAAGGCGCAATGCTCACGCACGCGAATATTTTTTCAGCCGTCGTGATAGGTGAATTATGGGGCGGGCCGATGGTCGAACGCGGCAGCGGTGCAATTTTACTCGTAATTCCTTATTTTCATATTTACGGAATGATCGTCGGATGTGTGTACGGCGTTTGGATAGGAGCGATGCAAATTCCGATTCCGAAATTTGATCCGAATATGCTGGTGGATGCGATTAAAAATTATCAGCCTACTTATTTCCCGGGTGTTCCGACACTCTTCATTTCGTTGCTCAATAATAAAGACGCGGTTAATTGCGGGTTAGATAAAATTCATCGGTTTAATTCGGGTTCTGCTCCGTTGCCGGTTGAAGTCATCGAACAATTTGAATCAATGAGCGGTGCCGCTCTAATGGAAGGTTACGGAATGACCGAGACGACCGCGGTGACTTCTTCAACGGCGGCCTTAGCTTGGCGCAAGCCCGGCAGCATTGGCTTCCCGATGACGAGTACGGAAATTAAAATTGTAGATTTGGAAGCCGGAACGACTGAAGTTCCAGTTGGTTCAGAAGGCGAACTCTGCATTCGCGGCCCGCAAATTATGAAGGGTTATTGGAACAAACCTGAAGAAACTGCGAACACGTTACGCGATGGCTGGCTTTATACAGGCGACGTAGCACGGATGGATGAAGAAGGATATTTGTATATCGTGCAGCGTAAAAAGGACATGATTTTGGTGAGTGGTTACAATGTCTATCCGACCGAAATCGAAGATGTACTTTATATGAATCCCGCGATTTTGGAGTGTGCAGTCATTGGAGTCCCTGATAAATATCGCGGCGAATCCGTCAAAGCATTCATTGTTTTGAAACCAGGAGTCAGTGCGACCACTGAAGAAATTACGGAATTTTGCAAAGACAAATTGGCGAAGTATAAGCTTCCAACGATTATAGAATTTAAGGAATCTTTACCGAAGAGTGCTGTCGGGAAAGTGTTGAGAAGGGAATTGCGCGATATGGAAGAGGTGAAAAAAGAATAGACCACGGATGGGGCGGATTTAACGGGTTTACGATGATCTGAAACCACGGAGAACACGGAGGACACGGAGAAAGGCGCGACCATATACAACAGACAGTGTGCCCGACTGATATTTCCCGCTCACCTCAAAAAACTTCGTGCGCTCCGTGTTCTCCGTGGTTCATCAAGCAGACCCGCATGATCCGCTAAATCCGTGGTCTATCTTTAAATTCGAAATATTTTTTCTTGAATTCTTCTTTATCCGTCTCACTTAATAATTTCGTTTTCCCCGCGACAAAGCTCGGAGAAATCACGCCATCCAATTCCAAAGCGTATTTCAAACAAGCAATCATTTTCCCTGTGTATTGATTACTATTCGAGTCATTAAAAACCGTCAGCGCTTCAAATTTTTCAGCCATTTGCTGTGCTTGATCCATCAATTCTTCATCGCCAGCCCAGCACACATTCCAGGCGCGTTGCCATTCTTTAGGTAGCACATTCGCGGGGCCTGAAATGACTCCGATTGGCAAATTATCGTTGAGCATCCAATCGCGCCAGCCGGATTGGATTCGTTGCAGAAATCCTTTTTTTGGACGATACCAATCAAAAATTAAATTAGCATTTCCAATGTAGATTCCGAATTCATTTGGTTGTTTGAAGTGCAGTGCGGCTTTGGTGTAATTACCTAAAACTCTTCGTGAAGCGGAAACTTTGATTCCGTAAATCCACGGTAGCCGACTTAAATCTTTGACGATGTGCGTACGAATATGATCAGTGCGACCGGGAGCATTGATGTCAGCGTTGTCGTAGAGAAATACTGGCATTTCACGCAGTGCATTGGAAATTATTTCATTCAATTCTCGACGAAAAAATCTGACGATGTCAGCCTCTTCTAAATCATCAATCGCCAAAGGAGCGATGACGACCGCGTGCGCTCCGAAGCGAATGGCGGCTTTCAAATTCGTGATGATTTCGGCTTTGGTCGAACCGTTCAAGCCTAACCAGACTTCAATATTTTTTGGGCGAGCTGAATCTAGAAGCTCAGTGTTGATGCGATTGGTTTCATCAACCGCAATTTCCATCAATCGCAATCGTTCATCATTGGAGATTTGATTCCATTCGCCGGTGGTTCCGTTGGCAAAGATTACGTCTGTACCGAAACCGTTATGGACAACGTGACGGAAGAGCTTTCGTTGTTCGGATTCGATGATGCAACCGTTGGCGTCAACGATGGAGAGTGTTGGAGTGTTTAGACCCCGGCGTAAGATGTAAGGCATAAAAATGTAGCGTAACCAATCATGGTTGCGCAGATGTAATAGATTAGCCTTTGATGCGCAAAGCCTGTCGCAACCATGATTGGTTACGCTACGAGTTAATGAATTTCAGGTTCGTATGTCGCGCCTCCGGAATGCAGAAAATCGAAGTCGCAGCCTTCGTGCGCCTGCGTGACATGATCGGCAAATAAAGCACCATACCCGCGCTGGTATTTAGGTTCAGGCTTCACCCACGCCGCTTTTCTCGCGGCTAATTCTTCGTCGGAAATTAAAACATTCAGCGTACGATTCGTAACATTAAGTTCGATCATGTCGCCGGTGCGAACTAACGCGAGAGGTCCGCCAATAAAGGATTCGGGTGACACATGCAGAACACATGCGCCGTACGCCGTACCGCTCATACGAGCATCAGAAATTCGCACCATGTCGCGAACTCCTTTCTGCAAAAGCTTTGTCGGAATCGGGAGCATTCCCCATTCCGGCATTCCTGGCGCACCTAACGGGCCAGCGTTTTGCAATACGATTACGCAGGTTTCGTCAATGTCCAGAGCTTCATCGTTGAGCCGAGCATTCATGTCGTTGTAGTCGCTGAAAACTACAGCGCGTCCAGTGTGATTCCATAAATGTTTTTCAGCGGCAGTCGGTTTGATGACTGCTCCGTTGGGAGCTAGATTGCCTGTTAATACAGCAGTTCCGCCAATTTCTACGACGGGATTTTGCATCGTTCGAATAACATCTTCGTGAATGACTTTCGCTCCTTCGAGATTTTCTCCAAGGGTTTTTCCGTTGACGGTCATCGCGTCAAGATGGAGCAAACTGCGGATTTCATTGAGGCAGGCGCGCAATCCGCCAGCGTAATAAAAATCTTCCATCAAATATTTTCCGGATGGTCGGATGTTCGCAATCAATGGGACACGTTGAGAAATTTCATCGAATTTCGCGAGCGGCAATTTGATTCCTGCACGTCCCGCCATCGCGACCAGATGAATAATCGCATTCGTCGAGCCGCCGATCGCCATATCCGCCGTGATCGCATTTTCAACTGAATCCATCGTGATGATGTCGGATGGCTTTAAATCTTCCCACACCATTTCGACGATGCGGCGACCGCAATTTGTCGCCATTCTTGCGTGATTCGCATCTACCGCAGGAATCGAAGCTGCCCCAGGCAAAGTCATTCCCAGCGTTTCCGCAATCGAAGTCATCGTTGATGCCGTACCCATCGTCATGCAATGTCCCGCTGAACGGGCGATGCCGTCTTCCATTTCGTTCCATTCGCAATCGCTAATGGTTCCGGCTTGTTTTTCCATCCAATATTTCCAGACGTCAGAACCGCTGCCGAGAAATTTTCCTTGCCAATTTCCGCGCAGCATCGGCCCGGCTGGCAAATAAATTGTCGGCAAATTCATGCTGATCGCACCCATCAATAATCCAGGAGTTGTTTTATCGCAACCGCCCATTAACACTACGCCGTCCATCGGTTGGCTGCGAAGATATTCTTCTGTATCCATCGCGAGTAAATTGCGGTACATCATCGGCGAAGGCTTCATGAAAACTTCGGTGATCGCAAATGCGGGAAGCTCAAGAGGGAAGCCGCCTGCCTGCCAAATGCCGCGTTTCACTTCTTCGGCGCGTTCACGAAAATGGCTGTGGCACGGGCTAAGATCGCTCCAGGTGTTGATGATCGCAATCACGGGTTTCCCCGCGTAATCCTCTGCGCCGTAGCCCATTTGCTTCACACGCGAACGATGTCCGAACGAACGCATGTCATTGACGCCCAGCCATTGATGCGAGCGTAATTCTTCAGGTGTTTTTTTTCGTTTGTTTTCCACAATAGTTTCCTAGTTATTCGGTAAATTTTTCGGCGGAACCTTAATAAATAATGCCAGCACCGCAGCAATAATTCCACATGCAGCCATAAACCACATTCCTGCTTGATGCCCTCCGGTTCTGACATTCAGATAGCCAAAAACGGATGGCCCAAGAAATCCTCCGAGGTTCCCTACGGAGTTGATTAATCCAACTGAAGCAGCGGCGGCGGCTCCTGTTAAGAATTTCGAAGGCAATGACCAGAACGAAGGATGATAAGTATATCCGGCTCCGGCTAAGCAGTAGAAGGCAATAGCAACCGCGACAAAATCTCCAGCGAGAATGCTGAGAATTAATCCCATGCCAATCAGTGAAATCGGAACTGCCACGTGCCAGCGAGTGACACCACTGCGACGTGTCGTAGCTCCGTTAATAAGCATGCCAAGCAAAGTGAAAATATAGGGAAGCGTCGTGACAATTGTTTTTGACACGGTTGATAACCCTTTCATTTTTTCAACTACACTGGGGAAGAAAAATGTATAGCCGTAATTGCTCGTCACGGCAAAGAAATAAATGGTGACCAGCAAAATGATTTGTGGATGCTTAAAGCCTACCCACATGCTGGCTTTACCTTGGGCTTCCTTGGATTTTCGTTCGCGTTCGAGTTCATCAACCAACCATTTCTTTTCATCGTCCGGCAACCACTTCGCTTGAGATGGCTTATCAGTTAGATAAAAAAGAGTAATGATTCCAAGGATGACGGAAGGGATTCCTTCGAGGATGAATACCCAACGCCAGCCCGATAAACTGTACCATTGGATATTTTCCATGATCCATCGTGAGAGTGGAACGCCAATAATTGAAGCCAAAGGAATGCCGATCATGAATTTGGCTTTTGCTTTCGCGCGATCTTCAGATTGAAACCAATGCGACAAATACACAACGACACCAGGGAAAAATCCCGCCTCCGCTAAACCGAGAATGAACCGCAGCCAGTAAAATTGTTGTGTATTGGAAATAAGATTCAACGGCCACATTCCAATGAATCCCATCAGCGTCGCTACGATTCCCCACGAAATCATAATGCGAGCGATCCATTTTCGCGCGCTCCATCGCTCAACGATTATTGTGCCTGGAATTTCAAGCAGGAAATATCCGATAAAAAAGATGCCAGAACCAAACCCGATAATCGCATCATCGAAGTTAAGCTCTCCATTCATTTGTAATTTGGCAACACTGATATTGGTGCGATCAATGTAAGCAATTAAATAAAGCAATAATAAATAGGGCAATAAACGCCAGGTGACACGGCGGCGCGTACGTTCGGCGAGTTCTTTGGTATCAGAGGATGTCGGGTCAGGGACTTCACGAATCAGGACAGGTGTTTCCATTAAATATTTCTCCGCAGCGAAAATAAAATTTGTGAATTCTCAATTTCCAAGCGAGAAAAAATAACAGACGAAAGGCAAAGCAAAAATTTCTTTGTCAGCTTTCATGTGTAATTTATCGAGCCGAGAGAGGAAATGAGTAATTCAGAGATTGGCGCAAGTATAGATGATCCACACGCAAGTTGAAAAGCTGATGACCCCTAAAAGTAGTAATATTGAATAAAAAGGCAGTCTATTTTCCTGCAAATTTTTGCACACGCCAGTTTTTGATTTCAGCTACATAAAGCGTACCCGTGCTGTCGAGAGCCATGTTATGCGCAAAATCAAGCTTGCCCGGCGATTTGCCGTAGCCGCTCAGCGTGCCAATCACCTGTCCGTCCATATTCAATTTGACGATGCGATTGTTCACGCCATCACACATATAAATACAATTTTCTTTGGCGGAATACGCGATGCCCCACGGTGCGCCGATGTCTGTCCATTTGCCCAAAAATTTGCCATTCGTATCAAAAATTTGAATGCGCTGATTGTTGCGGTCAGCGACATATAAACGCTCTTGCGAATCGAAACAGACATCGTGAACCAAATTGAATTCGCCATCGCCTGTGCCTTTTTTCCCCCAATGCGTGATGTATTCGCCGTCCTTATTGAATTTGATTACGCGGGCATTTACATAACCATCAGAGACATAAAAATTGCCCTGCTTATCGAACGCAATTCCTGTCGGTTCATTGAACGCGTCTTTGCTGTCGTTATTACCCGCGACGCCTTGCCGATTACCGACGATCATCAGTACGCGGCCTTCGGTATTGCATTTGATGACGACGTGACCTTTGACATCAATCAGCCAGACATTGCCGTCAGGGTCTACGCGAATGCCATGTGAAGAGACGATTTTGATGTCCGGCCAGGCTTGCAAAAATTTTCCTGTACGGTCGAATTGCATGACCGGATGCATGCCACGAGTGAATACCCAGACGTTGTCCTGTTTGTCGGTAGCGACGCCCGAAGTTTCACCAAAATTCCAACCTTTCGGCAGCTTCGCCCAATCGTTGACAAGTTGATGCGGCAGCGGCGGCCCAGATTTCAGTTGCGCAAAAACAGATGGAAAAATGACAAACAGAAGGAGCAACCGGATAACGAAATTTTTTGTAAGCATAGTGAATTCCTTTCGATTTGGTAGAGCGCAATTAGCCATGGTTGTGGTTGCCAGGTCAATTGTAACGCAACCAATTATGGTTACGTTGCTTCATCACAAAGCGTATTACCAGCAGTTGCGCGGCGAATTAGTCGAAGCAGGAATATGAAAAAACGTTACGGTGTCATTGTTATTCTCGGCTGATCTCATTCTACGGCGCGAGTCCGATGCGCCGCACCAGCGCCACAAAACGTGGGTCGGCGCGATAGCTGTCCCACATGGGATTGGCGTTGAGCGCGACGACGTAGAGATTGCGATCTTCGACCGCCCTTTGCAGCCGCGCGATCATCTGCTCCTTATTGCCCAGCATCGCATAGTACGTAGCGATGTCGTGGTGCCTGACATAGCCATTCTTTTCCTGTTCCAGCAGGTGATCAAGCAATCTTTTAGCACAGCCTTTCCATCCACTCGCAGCAAAGGCTACCCTCATCTTAGCGATCTCATCCGGCGCGACTCCGCGGGCTTCCATTTGCTTTATCTCTACAGCCAAGGCTGCCTGTTCATCTCCCTTCATCAGATGAGACGCATATATCCAGGCGTAAGCGGTTGCCGAGTTCGGATTCGCTTCAACCACCCGGCGTCCTTGCTCAATCGCTTCGTCATAACGGCGTGCGAAGTAAAGTACCTGCGTAACATTCCTGCTGATCCAGACGGAAGTCGGATCAAGCTCTTCCGCTCTTCTGATCTCCGCGATGGCTTGCTCAGCACGCCCCGTCCATAACAGGTAAAAGGCATACACCTGACGCACATCGGCGGAATTGGGATTGAGGTCAATGGAGTGCTTATGCTCAGCCTCTACACCAACAAAATCCCATTCGTAATAGTGTTTGTATTGCGCCAAGTAGGCGTGCGCTTCGGCAAGCTGGTCGTCGAGCTTCAGCGCCTCCTCGTAGGCCATCTTTATCTTTGGCATGAATTCCTTTGCCAGAGAATGGCTGAGCCAGTTCTGTGAAGCATAAGAGTGACCAAGCTCGGCGTGCGCAAGGGCGAAACCAGGATCGAGGGCAATTGCCTGTTGAAAGTAGGTAATGGCTTTTTCGATGTCTGGGATATGACGCGTCTGTACTAAGTGGCGGCCTCGGACGTAAAGCTTCCAGGCTTCGGCGCTCTTGGTGTAGCGTTTCGCCAGCAATTCTTTGTCCGCCTCGCTCAGCGTCAATTTCAATCCGCCTGTGACTTTGGCTGAAAGGGCGTCTTCGATGGCAAACGGATCGGCGGCCTGCTGGTCGAGCGTGTCCGCCCACAGCGTCGCGCCATCGGCCACACGCAACAGCCGCAGTTGAAATCGAATCTTGTCGCCTGAACGCATATAGCGATTGTCGAGCACCGCATCTACCTTCTGCTCACGGCCTGCGGCGAGCGGGTCTTGCTCGGAGTTGGCATATTTTCCGACCGCGCTTTCGGGACGGACAATCAACTGCCGCAGACTGCCGAGCCGGGTGATGAGCGTGCTGGTGGTTCCCAACTCCAACGCCTCGTCGCGCGCGCCGGATTGGAGCGGGCGCGGCGGCAACACGGCCAGGGTTTTGATGGGGGCGGCGGTTGTGTCGCGCCCCGTGCGAAAAGCATAAACCGCAGCCAGCAAAACGAGGAGCGCAAAGACGCCGACCAACACTGCCGAGCGCCAGCGTTGCGTCTTTTCTGGCTTTAGAACGACAGCCTCTGCCTCTGATGTCGCTGGCTGGCTACTTTCTTCCATTGCCGTGTGCGCCGCTTTCAGTTCTACAGCAAGTTCAGCAGCAGTCTGATACCGCGCATCGGGAGCTTTGGCAAGGCAGCGGCTGACAATTCGTTCGAGCAACGCGGGACAATCGGACAGCTGCTTAGATAGGGGTGGCGGTTCATCGCGCAGAATCGCCGCGATCACATCGCTCGTCGTCTCCCCGGCGAACGGTGACTGTCCCGCGATCATTTCGTAGAGCATCACGCCCAAGCTGAACAGGTCGCTGCGGGCATCCACTTTTTCGCCCCGCGCCTGCTCGGGCTACATATAACGCGGCGTACCCATCACGATGCCGGGCAGGGTGGATTGCGGAATGCGGAATGCGGAGTTTGGATTGTCAAGCGAGGAGTGCCGCAGCGTTTCGGCGTCTTCATTCCGCAATCCAAAATCCGCATTCCGCATTTCGACAAGTTTCGCCAAACCAAAATCCAACACCTTGACGATGCCGTCTTTGCGCATCATGACATTCTCCGGTTTGATGTCGCGGTGAATGATTCCGGCTTCGTGCGCTACGCCGAGTGCGCTGGCAATCTGTTCAGCAATACCAATAGCCTCAGTGATACCCAACCTTACCCGTTTGAGCAGCACGCGCAGCGTTTCGCCCGCGACATGCTCACTGACGATATAATGGCGATTGTCTGTTTCACCAATCTCGTGAATGGTCAGGATGTTCGGATGATTGAGTGCTGAAGTGGCGCGCGCTTCCCGCTCAAAGCGCTGAACGCGCTCCGTATCGGCAGTGAAATGCACAGGCAGAAACTTAATGGCTACCTGGCGATTGAGACTGATGTCCTGCGCCAGAAACACTTCCCCCATGCCGCCTTTGCCTAAGGGGGCGAGAATGCGGTAGTGATGAATCTGTTGCCCGATGATTTCTCTGGCTTGCTCCTCCGCCAGCATCTCGGCGGCGACCTGTGCCGAGAGTACTTTGGTCGTGTGCGCTGTTTCGGCATCTGCTGCCAGCAGAGACTCGACTTCGCGTTGCAGTTCTGCATCCCCGCCGCAAGCCTGGTCAAGAAATGCGGCACGTTGCTCTGGCTCACGCTCCAAAGCGGAGTGAAACAATTGGTTAATTTGTCGCCAGAATTCAGGTGTCATAAAACAAAAGAGTAGTCGGTAGACGGTAGAAAAAGGGTACGATCTACGAACCTTGAACGAGGCAAATATCGGCGGATTCAAATTACTTTCTACCGTCTACCGTCTACTGTCTACTTCTACCGCCTACCTTTGCAGTTCACGATGCAGCCAGGCTTTTGTCAGCCGCCATTCGCGCATCACGGTTACGGGCGAGACCTTCAAGACCTCCGCCGTCTCTTCCACACTCAGCCCACCAAAAAATCGCAGTTCCGCCACCTTACTCTTCCGCTCATCAAGTGCCGCCAAAGTATTCAGCGCGTCGTCCAGTGCGATCAATTCCGCCGTCTGTTCATTCGACACTGCCAGTGCCTCATCAAACATCACGCGCTGCGCCCCGCCGCCTCGTTTAGCGTAGTTCCGACGGCGTGCGTAGTCCACCAGAATTGTCCGCATCAATTGAGCCGCAATCGCAAAGAAGTGCGCGCGGCTTTGCCATTGCACGGCTCGTTGGTTTACCAGCTTGAGATAGACTTCGTTGACTAGCGCTGAAGTTTGCAAGGTATGGGCGGCGCGTTCGCGCCTCAGGTAGTGATGAGCGAGACGCCGCAGCTCGTCATAGACTAATGGCATTAACTGGTTGAGCGCGGCGCGGTCTCCGTTCCCCCAAGCGATAAGCAGTTCACTGATTTCTTCTGCTGAAGGTGCCATGGTCACTCCTTTTTAGGCTGTTTGGCTTGATCTGTGGACGGAGCGGATTATAACACCCAGCTATCATCCCAGCCAGTATCCCAGCCAGCATCAGGCGGTTCATAAAAAATTTCCCCGAGCGTGATAGGTTTGCGCTGTATTTCCCGCATAAGCATGTGAAGGGGTAAGACGTTATCCACTTCAAAACCAGCCAGGCATTTGGTCGCGTGATTAATGCCACTGTGATGAAAACTGTCGGACGCGGCAGGCAGCCACGTTCCGCATAATTGCCAGGAGTCCCTATGAAAAAATATGCCTTTTCAGCCATTTCACTCTTTTTGTTCTTTGTCTTGGGCAACGCGCCTCCGGTGGTCGCGGATGAAGTCACCAAATGGAATGAAACTGCCGGCAAGAGAGCCTTCGAGTCCGGCTTGTCCAACAACCCGCTTTTCGAGTCGCGTATTTATGCGATGACGCATGCCGCCATCCACGACGCTCTCAATGCGATTCACCGTCGATCTTCTCCTTATGTGCTGGATACCCACCACACGCCGCACGCTTCGCCTCAAGCGGCTGTGGCTACCGCCGCGTATCTCGTGCTGAGCGATCAGTTCCAGCAGCTCACCGCTTTTGGATTTCCTGCCCAGCAAGCAGCACTTGAAATGGCTTACAACGACTCGCTCCAGATGATCCCAAATGGTGTGAGGAAAACCAGGGGAATTTTCATTGGCAGGCGGGCTGCCCAAGCGATCCTGGCACTACGTTTCGCGGATGGCTGGAATACGCAAACCGTGCAGGATTTTAATTACCCGCAAGGAACTGTGCCCGGTCAATACAAGTTTACGCCGCCTTTCAACTTCGCCTTTTTGCCAAACTGGGGGACGGTCACGCCCTTTGTCCTGCGCAATGCCGCTCAGTTCAGGCCGGGGCCGCCTTACGCCGTGACCAGTCTGCGGTACGCAATTGATCTCAATGAGGTCAAACGACTCGGCGGCAATGGCACCACTACGCCGAGCGAGCGCACCGCAGATCAAACTGAGATCGCGCTGTTCTGGGTGGAGAGTTCGCCGTTACAATGGAATCGCATCGCCCGCACCGTCGCGGCAGCCGAAAGACTTTCACTGTGGGAAAATGCGCGGCTCTTTGGCCTGCTTAACTTGGCGATGGCCGATGGTTACATCAGTTCCCTTGACACCAAATATCACTACAACTACTGGCGCCCCATCACGGCCATTCGGGAGGCCGCGACCGATGGCAACCCCTTGACCGGCGGCGATCCAACGTGGACGCCCCTGGTTGACACGCCGCCCGTTCCTGATTACGACTCAGGGCATAGTGTCCAGGGCGGGACGGCAGCGCAGGTGTTGAAGCAATTCTTCGGCACAGACCGCATTCGTTTCAGCACCTGTAGCACGACGTTGCCAGCAGGCCAAAATTGCCACGAAGCGTCGCCCGTGCTGCGCTCCTATCGCAGCTTTTCTGAAGCGGCAGAAGAGAACGGACTCTCGCGAATTCTGGTTGGTTTTCATTTCCGCAAGGCCGTTGTCGAGGGTATCGAACGGGGCCGCAAGATTGGCAATCGTGCCGTCAACCAATTTCTGCGCCCGACTCATTGGTGGCATCAAGTGGAGGGAGAAGGGCAAAATTGAACGTGCTATTACCGACATAGTCGCGGTGTCGTGTGGCGAATGACAGACTAACGGGCGAAAGCCGAAAAAGACTTCGCCCGCATTGCTTTTGCCGAGCTGCGAGAGAATCTGGTAAGGACTGAAGCGCTGCCCCATTCGATTTCACGCCACAATTCCGCATCCACACGCCACGTATGCTTCTGCCTCGTGTTACAGCGCGGCGTGGGGATGCGGTTCAATTTTCATAATTTTGTTCGGTAGGATTCCCACTGTTCCTTCAGCCTTGCCAGCAGCGCGGCAAAGCGCGGGTCATTTTTGAGGGAAGCCAGATATGGCTCATTCTCAAACAGCGAATAGCAAGGGAAGCCGTCGTCTGCTGCTGCTTGCAGCCATTTGATCGCTGGCTCAGTCTTTTTCATCAACGCATAAGCACACGCAATGTTATATGCCGTATGGTGAAAATGTCCGAAGCCCTTGCCCTTTTCGATCGCATCCCTGATCTTGCCCTCTGCCTGCTTCTCGTCACCGGTCAAAGCTGCGAGGATGGCCTGGATGCTCGTAAACAATCCTACGTTTGTATTTTCTGGAGAATCTCTCAAGAACGCATCAACCAGAGCCGCCGCTTCGTCTCTTCGTTCGAGATGTAATAAAGCCATCGCCATCAATGACGTCCTTAACACCGGGTTTGCTTCTCCGGGACTCTTACGCAAGGCCGTCAGTGCCTGCTCATACTTCCCCTGAAACACGAGTGTCTCGCCGATCCGAAATTGTGCGAGGTTGTTCGTTGGGTTGCTCGTCACCGCTTTTTGCAATTCCTGAAGTGCCAGGTCAAACGCCCCGATGTGATTGTAGACCAGTGCGAGTTGATTCCGGGCTTCGTCCAAACCCGGATTTAAAATCAGCGCCTGACGATACTCTTGAATCGCCTGTTCGTGAGGAAAACGATTAGCGGATGTCCACAGCAAGCGCCCGCGAGCCAGATGAGCTGGAGCTGAGTCCGGGTCCAAGTCGAGTGCTTTCCCTACTGCCACAAAAGCCTTCTCTTCCCACTGCTTTTCCTCTGGTGTGAATAAGTGGAGCCTCCACACATACGCCTGCGCCAGTTCTGCATAGGCCGCGGCGAAGGACGGATCCAGGGCGACGGCGCCCTCCAGCGTTTTGATTGTGGTCTCGTTGTCCGCTTTGGTCTGGCGATTAGCAAAAAATCTTCCGCGCAAATATTCATCATACGCTTGCGGATTGACCGGACGGGCGCTCGCCAGCCGCACTTGCTCCTGTGGTGTCAGCTTAATCTGAATTTGTTCGATCACGGCGCGCGCGATCTCGTTTTGCAGCGCCAGCACGTCGTGCAGATCGCGCTCGTAAGTTTCAGACCAGAGGCTCCGCTCAGTCAGTGCGTGGATTAACCGTGCGGTGATTTTCACCCGATCTCCGACGCGCTGGACGGAACCCTCTATGACCGCATCCACTTTCAATTCACGGGCGATGTCCGGTAGCGGTTTGCGTGTCCCCTTGTACTGCATCACCGAAGTCCGGGAACTCACCCGCAAGGCTGCGACTTTGGACAATCCGGCAATTAACGTCTCGGTCATGCCGTCCACAAAATAGTCCGGGGCCGCATCGCCAGACAGATTTTCCAATGGCAGCATTGCTAGCGATTTGATCTGATCGGGCTGCACGACGGGTGTGCGCTGCCCAACAAAAATCCAGACCAGCGCAATCATCAACACGGCAGCAACCGCGGCGATCACTGGCCAACGCCCCCACACGAACGGCGTTCCTACTTCTTTTATCCTACGCGTTGTGGCTGTTACTTCCGCTGAACGTGCTGTCATTGGCGCTGCTTTTGGATCACTATCTCGCTGGAGATTTTTCAGATCAACTAATAACTCGCGTGCCGCTTGATAGCGCCGCTCGCGTTCCTTCTCCAAACATTTGCGCACGATGCGTTCCAATTCAGCTGGGGCGTGGTAATTACACCGTGCTATCGCTTCCGGTTGCGCGTGCAGAATGAGGTCTAGCGTCTCGCTCGAGTTCGCGCCAGCGAAAGGTAAGCGCCCGGTTGCCATCTCATACAACACTACGCCCAAGCTGAAAATGTCTGAACGATGATCTACGTCACGACCCAGCGCCTGTTCGGGACTCATATACGGCACGGTTCCCATCACGACACCTAATTCGGTCAGTTGCGGGAGGCGGATTTCGGATTGCAGATTGTCTGCCTTTTCATTCCGAAATCCGAAATCTGCCTTCCGCAATGGAGTGATCTTGGCTAACCCGAAGTCCAACACCTTTACCTGGTCGCGCTCGTTGAGCATCACATTCGCAGGTTTGATGTCGCGGTGCGTGATCCCTTTGCTATGCGCCTCGTCCAGCGCATCGGCAATCTGACTGCCGATGGCAATGATCTCTTTGATGGCCAGGGGAGTGCCGTTAATTTTGGCCGCCAGCGATTGGCCTTCGACATATTCCATTGCAATGAAGCTCACCCCGTCTGCCGCGCCAATTTCATAGATCGTCGCCACGTGTGGATGATTCAAGGCGCTGGCGGCTTTGGCTTCGCGCACGAAGCGTTGCATCCGCTCATTGTCGGCGGCGACCTGCGCGGGCAAGATTTTCAAAGCGACGGTGCGGTCAAGCCGGGTGTCGCGGGCCTGATAGACCTCGCCCATTCCTCCTCGCCCAAGCAGGTTGACGACTTGGTAAGGCCCGATGGTGTGCCCGACTAGTGAAGCAGTACGCATCTCAACTGTCGGCCCTGCCAGAATTGGCGCATCAATGAAGCTACCTTCGCGTTCGTGTGCAGCGAGCAATCGTTCGGCCTCCGCGCGCAACGGCTCGTCCTCAGCACACACCGCCGCCAGATGAGCCGCACGCGCTTCGCCTTTGAGCGCCAGCGCCTCATGAAACAGGGCATCCAGTTTGTTCCAACGTTCAGGTGTCATCGTTATTCTCGGCTGATCTCGCTACGCAGCCAGGCGCGCGCCATGCTCCAATCGCGTTTGACGGTGGCGGGTGAAATCCGCAGCGCTTCCGCCGTCTCCTCAATCGTCAGCCCGCCGAAATAGCGCAGTTCCACGATGCGTAACTTTTGCTGATCCAAGGACTCCAGCCTTTGCAATGCGTCATCAAGCGCGATCAGGTTGACGTCGCATTTTTCAGTCAACTGATTCGCCTTGCTCAGCGAGAGTCGGTACTCGCCACCACCGCGTTTGGCGGCCTGTCGGCTGCGCGCATGCTCGACCAGGATGTGGCGCATCCGCACGGCGGCGATGCCGAAGAAGTGCGCCCGGTCTTGCCAATCTATGGCTTGTTCACCTGCCAGCCGCAGGTAAGCCTCATGCACCAGGTCGCTGGATTGTAACGTATGCTCAGGGCGCTCGCCGCGCAGGTAATAATCAGCCAGACGACGCAACTCGTCGTAGACCTGCGGCAATAATTCGTGAAGCGCCGCCTGATCGCCATTGCGCCACTTGATGAGTAGTTGAGTGATGGTAGCTGGAGATGTCATCTTGGCCCTGGATCTGGAAGCTGGAATTGTCAGGCGATTTTCCCATTTGCCCGTATTACGCGCCCCAAAAATAAATTCAAACTGATTGAGCCGATTCGCTAAGAATTTTCGCCTTCCCACATGAGAAAGTCAATTGAGGATGGCGATTGAGCAACTTGGGGGGAGTTTGCGTCTACAGCGCCCCCAACGAGCCAATACCACTACTGAATACTCATCAAGTAGCAGGGGGGAAACACAGATGAGAAAGAAAAACATTGGCAAAAGGTCAGAGGCTATTGGCGTAGCTTTTGCGCGGTGCTTTCCTCTACTTAGTAAATACTTTCCGCCAAGTAACGGTTGAAAGGCGCTCCTTCTAAACGGATGAAGGCGTTTTTACAACCACAATTAACCATTACCGATTTACTAAAAAAAGGAGTTGCTCACATGCTTAAGCAAACTATCATTACGCGTTTCATGCTCTTCGCCTGCGGTCTGGCACTTATCCAGCCAGGCTCGCTAGCCGTTGCGCAGGACTCATCGGAAGCCACGCAAATGGCGGAACATTCTCGCGCGGCGCACTCGCCACGCAACACACCCATCGAACCACGTGCGGGTGACTGGAAAACCTGGGTTCTCAGAGACACCGGCGATTTGCTGCCTGGTCCTCCTGCACGCAACAACAGCCGCGTCACCCGCGAAGAAATGCAGCAATTGCGCATGCTCGCCGGGCAACGCGACAACGCCGCACGCAACTTAATCGCATACTGGGACGCAGGTTCGCCCGGCTATCGCTGGAACGAACTCGCCATCAACGCATGGCAAACACGCGGCCTCAGTGGCCCACGCTCCGCCCGCGTGATGGCACTGCTCAACGTCGCGATTTACGACGCAATGCTCGTCGCCTGGGACGCCAAATATCGCTATGACCGTCCACGCCCCGCCGAACTCGACCCGTCATTGCGCACAGCCATCGCGACGCCGAACAGTCCGTCTTACCCCAGCGAACAAGCCGTTGCGGCGGGCGCAGCATCGGCCATCCTGTCGTATCTCTTTCCCACTGATGCCGAAATGTATCGCAGCAAAGCCGCCGAAGCGGGGCACTCGCGGTTGCTGGCCGGCGTCAATTATTCGAGTGATGTCGAAATCGGATTGCGACTGGGCCAGTGGGTAGCGGGCCAGGTCATCGCGCGTGCGCAGACTGATGGTTCCGACGCCGTGTTTACCGGCACGATTCCGACCGGGCCGTGTAACTGGCGCGGCACAACGCCCAACGAACCGACCGCCGGGACGTGGCGTCCGTGGGTGTTAACATCCGGCAGCGAAGTCCGCCCCGGGCCACCACCACCCTGCGACTCGGCGCAATTCGCCACTGAACTGGCCGAAGTCAAAAACTTTCCGCGTACCTTCAATACCAATACCCGTGCCTTCATTTGGCAAGGGGACCCGTTACCGCTTCCGGCGATCTCTTACTGGCTGACGCAGTTGGGCAAGAAGCTGGCAGAGTACCGGCTGGATACCAACGCACCGCGCTCTGCCCGTGCCTACGCGCTGGTGAGCGTCTCGGCGTTCGACGGCGGCGTCGCAGGATGGGATGCGAAGTATGCCTATTGGTTCATTCGTCCCTCGCAGTTTGACCCGACTATCACCACACTCTTTCCCAACCCCGGCCATCCGAGCTATCCATCGGCGCATTCTTCGTTCTCGATTCCGCAGTCCGAAGTGCTGGCGTATCTATTTCCCACCGAAGCCGCGTTCTTCCGCGCGCAGGGAGCAGAGGCCGGTGAGGCGCGCATCTGGGCAGGGATTCATTACCGCAGCGACATCACAGCGGGCGCAGCCATTGGTAAAGCCGTCGCTGATAAAGTAATCGCCCGTGCACGCGCCGACGGCTCTCAATAAGGCTTTGCTTTAAAGCCGGAGGTGCTGTTGCTTAGGCGGGAGCACCTCTCGCTTTTTCAAATCCTGCGTTGGCGTAATAGTCCTTAGAATTTCCCTAGAAAATCGCTAGAATTTTCAAACGACCTTACCTTCCTGTTGGCGTACCGTATGCAGTCAAATAGCCAGTCAAACTCTTTTCTATTAGGCGCGCATTTTACGGTCGACTCTCTGTGCCTCGTGCGATAGTTCTACCTTTTCCGAAACGAGCAGCCAATAAGCCAGGATGCCAACGACTAGCAACGCGCCCGCCACGCCCATCGCCAGCGCAAACGAACCAGTTTTGTGTGCGATGTAGCCCGTCAACGCCGGAGAAATAATACCTGCAATCTGACCGCTGAAATTCTGTAAGCCGGATGCTGCACCAACGATCCGTTTTTCACAGACCGCCATAGTCAGCGTAAACGCGATCACGCCCTTCATACCGATGAAACATTGTGTCAGCGTTAGTAACCAGACGGCGGTCATTCTGTCTTCGACCATCCCGGCGGGTACGATCAGGCAGCCTCCAATCATTCCAACAATCATAAAAGATTTGCGCACGCGAATTTCATTGTAGCCGCGCCGCACAAACCAATCGCTCAGTATCCCGGTCTCAAACATCATCGGGATATTGGCGAGATAAGGCACCGAACTGAACAGTGCCATCTCACTGGTGCTAAAGCCTCGCTCCAATTTTAAGTAGCCGGGCAGCCAGGTAAGTAACAGATAAAAGGTGTAATCGAACGCAAAGTAGCCCAGACAAATGCCCACGAAGCTGCGATGTTTGAGCAAGGCGAATCCCGCGAGAAAGGAAGCCAACGGTGCAGTTGCGGGCGTGGTGGTGACAGCCTTGGTCGGCGTATCCCAACGGCGCAGAAACAGCAGCCAGGGCAGCAACCAAACCAGTCCCAACAAGCCGCTGCCGAGAAAGAAAACCTTCCAGCCAATAGCCGCAATCAGCAACGCTCCTACTCCATTGACCAGCACCTGACCCACGCGGTTCCCGGTATTGGAACAGGCCGTGACGGTGCCACGCTGATGATCGGGAAACCAGTTCGCAATCGCACGTGTCGTAGCGGGAAAGGTGACCGATTGCCCGATGCCCAGCAACACGCGCGCGGCAATCAGCGAAACCAATCCGCCCGCCAAGCTTGTAGCCGCCGCAGCTAACGAACACAGCCCCAAACCACAAGCATAGACTCGCCTGACACCGAAGCGATCCACTGCCCATCCGCCGGGCGCTTGCATCAGCGAATACGACCAGAAGAAGGCGGAAAGCAATACGCCCATGACTGCCTTTGAAAGACCCAGTTCTTCGATCAGAAACGGCGCGGCGACCGACAACCCGCCGCGATGCACAAACAAAAAGAGCATGGCGAAATGAAGCAGCAGCGCCAGCCACCAACGCTGCGGCGAGTCCTGCAAGGCAGGTCGTGCAGGTGCAATGATAAATGGCAGGTCGGTGGAAACGGTCATTCTGGTTGTCATACGTGTACTCTTGTTGTTTGGTCGGTTGCGGTCTTGTTTCGGCTGCTCAGTGGGCGGACGCCTTCGTCGGCTTGATACGGCGAATCCGGTGATTGCCTGTGTCGGCGATGTACAGGTTTCCATTCCGATCAATTGCCAACCCGACCGGACGGTTCAGGCTGGCGTTGATGGCCGGGCCGCCGTCGCCGCTGACTCCTTCGACGCCTTTGCCTGCAACGGTAGAGATGGTCAATGGCTTATCGGCAGTCACTGTGGAAGTTGAATGCTGGATGACGGCTTGCAGCGGCAAAGCCAACAACAAAATCAGGAGACAAATCCTCATTGCCAACCTCTCAAGTATTAAGTTCTATCGGATTATGGTAAGGCTATCGGCGCTGCTACGATCAACACGGCAACGCTAAAGGCCGTGAAAAAAGCAAGATGGAAATTGCGGACGGTTCACCCGCAACTTCTGGAGAAATAAAAATAGATAAAAGATGAATTGGAGATAACTTACGCCTGAGCAGTAGGCGAGTCAATCTCAACGCGATAAGTTGTTGCCACGCATTGACAACAATCCTGCGAGGTGAGACAAGCATCCTGTACTCAAACCATTCAATCAAATTCTCCATAAGCTGCTGACAGCCTTCTCGTTTATATAAACTACTTTTTGATTTCCGGGCTGGGTTTCGTTTCTTCGCGCGGCACTTTGGACAGCAGGTCGCGTGCTCCGACACTCATCATGGCTAAGTCGCTCGATGCTTGAAAAAAGCGAAAGCCTTGCGCGATGCGTTTGTTAATTTCGGTTGGATTGCCGGAGGGGAAACCTACTGGAATGTTGTGTTTTTTACCCGCTGCCAGCACCTTGAGCATAGCTTCTTCGACGATGGGCGCGTTGGTATTGCCGTTGACGCCGAGTGAATACGACAAATCATTCGCACCGATAAAGAGCACATCAATGCCCGGCACGGCGGCGATTTCTTCGATGTTATCTATCGCAAGTTTTTGTTCGATGATGACGATCACCATCGCATTTTCATTGGCGAATTTCACATAGTCAGGCACGGTCATGCCCCAGCGCGCAGCAGCCAGACTTGGTCCGGCACCGCGAATGCCGAGCGGTGGATATTTGCAGGACTTGACCGCCTGTTCCGCTAATTCGCGCGTACTCGTAAACGGAAAAATAACGCCGAGGCTGCCGATGTCGAGGACGCGTTTAGCGAGCCAGGGTTCATTGACAGGTACGCGCGTGAACGGCATCGCCTTCAATCCGCGCGTCGCCAAAATCATCGAGCGCGCCGTTTCAAGCGTCAGCGGACTGTGTTCCATCTCCAGCCATAGGAAATCAAAACCTACGCCTGCCAAGGTCGCAGCGACATCGGTACTCGTTGCCGTGACGGTTGCGCCGATCACGACTTTGCCTTCTTGCAAGGCTTTCTTGACAGGGTTTTCGGTAATAATCGGCCCGGTAGTAAGGGGCGCAGCCGCTTGATATTGCGCCCGTACTGGAATGAAAAACAGCAACAATGTGCAGAGTACAACCAGCCAAGAGTTGAGTAGTAATTTCATAAGTTCACTTTCTTTAGTATGGATGCAGAATCAGTACCGCGACCGGTAGGGAGCGCAGTTTTGGCAGCGAAACACAGCGGAAAAAGTGTTACAGTATTTTCCATTTGCGATTGTCGAATTTCCATTTTTCATTGGAGGATTCCGATGAGAGTGTCTTTTGCAATGACAAATCATAAATGACAAATTTTCAATGGAAAATGAAAATTCACCTTACTTCTTATCTGTCGAGACTGCGCTCCCTACCGGTCGCGGTACTGATTATCGTTCGATCAAAAAATCGCGCGTGATTTGCGCGATAGAAGCTGTTCCCGCCTGACGCATATCAATTTGCAATTCACGTCGCAACAACGTGAGAACTGATTCGACGCCCGGTTGCCCGAAGGCTGCCAAGCCCCATAAATACGGGCGTCCGATGCAAACGGCTCGTGCGCCTAAGGCCAGCGCTTTGAAGATGTCTGTGCCGCGACGAAAGCCGCCATCAATGAGTACGGGGATTTTTCCGGCTACGGCAGTAACGACTTCTGGCAAACATTCGATTGATCCGCGTTTGCTATCTTCACCGCGTCCGCCGTGATTGGATACGATGACGCCATCCGCGCCGTGTTCGATGGCAAGCTGTGCGTCTTCGCTGGTGACAATCCCTTTTATGACCAGCTTCATCGGCGTCAAATCTTTTAATCGTTTTACCACATCCCAATTCAAATTCAGCGGGAGTTGCGTAGTGACCTTCGACACATCCAACCCTTGAAACATAGGCCTGCGGCGAATCATTGCGTTGTAATTAAAACCACCGATATGGCAGTCGGTACATTGGCGCGTGTCTACTCTTCGTGCCTTGGCAAGCGTGTCGCGCAACGAACCATTTTGCGAATCCACTGTTAACACGAATACCGGACAGCCCGCAGTTTCAGCACGTTTGACTAATCTGCGTGTGACATTCCAATCGTCAGTTGGGTAGAGCTGATACCACGCTGGAGCACCTAGCGCTTCGTTAACGGCTTCGACCGATGAAGAAGAATGCGTAGATAAAATTTTGTGATGACCTTTGGCGCGGGCGGCTTTGGCGGCGGCAATTTCTCCTTCAGGATGAAAAGCTTTCTGGCTGCCAACCGGCGAGAGAAGAATTGGATTGTCAAAGTTCGCGCCGAACAATTTCACCGACATATTAATGTTTTGCACATCGCGCAGCCGTCTGACGCGCAGTTGATATTTTGAAAATCCTTCGCGATTAGCGCGTAACGTCGAATCATCCGTTACCCCCGTTGAAATATAACCGAAATGCGCAGGCGGCAAATTCTTGCGGGCGACCGCTTCAAATTCCAGCACGTTGATGGCCTGTTCAGCGGCAGTGATGAGTTCTTCGCTCTGTGCGATGCCCTCAAAGGCGGAAGAGAATGTAAGTCCGCCAGCCGCCAGCACTGGACTGGCCGCGAGCAAGCGCAGAAAGCGGCGACGACTATCCGCAGTATTCATGATTTTTTGGATTGATTGATTATTCATTGAAATGAGTCTTTGGATAGAAGGCATGGAGTACAAGCTTCAGCTTGGTTTTACATCTCATCACTGTAAAACCAAGCTGAAGCTTGTACTCCCTGCAAATAAAACCAAGCTGAAGCTTGTACTCCATGCTTTCGCTAAATTGCTATGTTTGGTCTTTGCTTTGCATACTGTGTCGCCTGCTCAAAGGCATACGCCAGTTGCAACACGTCAAAATCGCGTTGATGCCGCCCGACTATTTGCAAGCCTACAGGCAAGCCTTCGGGCGTGAATCCGCACGGCACTGAAATCGCCGGCAGCCCTGTAATTGTGATCGCGTAACAACTCGCCATCCAATCAATATACGTTTCCATTTTTGTGCCGTTGATTTCGCGTACCCAATCAGTCTCGACGGGGAACGGGGCAACTTGTGACACTGGCAGCACAAGAAATTCGTAGCGTTCCATAAACGCATGAACGCGTTGATAAAGCTCTGTACGCTTGGCTTCAGCGCGTGAGATGTCTGTGCCTTTTAACTGCAAGCCTTTTTCGACATTCCATACGATTGTGTCTTTCAGTTGTGCGCGATGATTTTTGTAATCGTCCGCACGGTTTTGCGCGAATGACCACGCGCGCAAGATTTGAAAGATTTCATCAGCATCACGAAAATCCGGTTCGCCGTCTTCGACCTGACAATCGAGCGCAACGAATACCGACCGCGCTTTGTCACATGCTTCATTCACGACAGGTTGCACAGGATAGCGGCCTAAATTGCGGCTCCAGGCGATTTTGGTGTTGAGAAAATCGTGACCCAACGGACGAGAAAAAATCGAGCCCGGTTCATTCAGAGAAATCGGCGCACGCGGATCAGGACCAGCCAACACCGAAAGTAGCATCGCCAAATCTGACACAGTACGCGCGAGTGCGCCTTCAACCGTAAGTGGATTCCAAGCCATCGTAGTTGGGTACACTGGAACCCGCCCCGGCGAATTGCGAAAGCCTACGACATTGCAAAAACTGGCAGGATTTCTGAGCGAGCCACCCATATCGCTGCCATCGGCCAACGGCAACATTCCGCACGCGAGCGCTACCGCCGCGCCTCCACTGCTGCCGCCACAGGATTTGCTCAAATCATAAGGATTACGTGTGGCGCCGAAGACAGGATTGTACGTGTGCGACCCCGCGCCAAATTCCGGGACATTCGTTTTGCCGATGATGATTGCGCCCGCTGTTTTCAGGCGTTCGACGATCAACGCGTCATTGGTCGGCACAAAATCTTTATAAATCAGTGAGCCTTGCGTCGTGCGAATTCCCGCCGTATTTACTAAATCTTTGACTGCGTGCGGAAAGCCGTGCAGCGGCCCTGATGCTTGTCCCTTCGCCATCAATTCATCGGCAGCTTGCGCGGCGCGCAGCGCTACGCCTTCATCAATCAACGTAGGGATTGCATTGACCTGTGGATTGACGCGTTTGATTTGCGCGAGGAAGGCGGTCATCACTTCGCGTGAGGAAACTTCACGCCTATTGATGAGGCGTGACAGCTCCACTGCGTCTTTAAAACAGAGTTCGGCTTCGGGTCGAACCTTAGGTGTATTTTGGGCGAGTACGGGAACCTCGCCCACCAATTCAGTCACGCCGAGCGAACCCGGGGCGGATAAAAATTCAGGACGTGTGACGTTTGGGACTAAAGGAAAATCACCTGTGTTATCAGGGGTCATACAGATAATCCTCTTGCAGAAAAATTATGACAGCCTGAAATATTCTAGCTGTGGTTTTGTGCTAGCAATGCATTTGCAACCGGCGCAATCGCTTCTAATCCTTCCGATGAGACAGCCGATAAAAACGGCGGTACGGCGCCCGTATCGGCGATGCCTGCCAATGCCGTTGCGTAGTGCAAAACTTTGGCGGGACTTGATGCGTCGCGCAAATCTTCCAGCGGAATAAAATGCTCGCGAATTTTTTCAGCCGCGTCATAATCTTTGTTCACGCAGGCTGCAAATAATTTGTTGGTCAATAAAGGCGCAATGCAGCCTGAACCGGTCGTGAATCCCGGCAAGCTCCAATCGCGCATGTGAATGATGGCAGGTCGCTCGCCGATGCCGCTGACGATTCGAGATTTGTCTACGCGTGTTAGCAGAGATGCGAGATAGTCGTCTTCTTTAGGATTTTGACGAACTACGGCGTACTTGATGGCAACGCAGATGCCTTCGTCCACGAGCTTGGCTACGACATCGAGACCCGCTTCTTTATTGGCTCCGAAGTTATGCTCTTCTTTGAGGTATAAAATTAATGGAGTCTGCGCGGCTTCGTGAATTTCGCGTAAGCCGTGTTCGAGTCCTGCCGCATCACGTGGATCAGAGCAGGGAAGATGCATCACGGCAGGGAATTTATATTTCTTCAGAATTAAAGCCTGATCCATCGAACGTCCGTACGACGGGCCGAGACTTGGGATCGCCCAAAGGTTATCCGCAAATCCGGTTAGCCAGTCGAGCATCTGTTCATATTCGGCCAGCGTAATGTGATAAAGAAACGCATTGCCGCCATACAAAAATCTGGTCATGCCGCCATTGGCAAGGTGGCGGACGACATTTTCATTTTGATCAAGATCAAGTTCGCGTTTCGAATTATTTTTCCGGGCTAACGGTGGAACAGGAAATACGCCCTGTAAATCCTCAAGTGTGACAGAAGAAGTTTTCATTTATCCTCGCTTATGATTGAATTGGTCTGACAAATAAATAGGATTCATCTTACGCGGTGACGTTCATTGCTGCAAACTTTTAGACTATGAAAATATATCAGTGTTTCAAATTTCCAACCTCGGCGCTTGACGTCCTGCACGCAGGAATTGGCGCTCATCAATTAACCGAAGATATTAACGAAGCCGACATCGCAGTCGGGTTGCCCGCGCCGGAAGCAGTACGCCAATCCCCCAATATTAAATGGGTTCAGATGGCATCCGCGGGTTATGACAGTTTTGATAAACCTGAAATTCGCGAGTGGTTAAATGAGCGCGGGATCAAGGTCAGCAACAGCTCAAATATTTATAACGAACCCTGCGCGCAGCACGCGTTGACGATGATGCTGGCATTGTCGCGGAGGATTCCACAGGCGTGCGCGAATCAATCCGGTTCGCGTGAATGGAAGCAGTGGGAAGAACGCAAAGATACGTGGTTGCTCAAAGGGCAAACAGTTTTATTGTTGAGCTATGGCGCGATTGCGAAACGGCTTTGCGAAATGCTGGCTCCGTTTCACATGAACGTTATTGCTGTTCGCCGCAACGTCACCGGGACCGAATCCATCAAAGCCATCACCGAAAATGAGCTGAGCCAATTTCTCCCAACCGCCGATCATGTCGTTAATATTTTGCCCGGCGGTGACGATACGATAAATTATATGGATGCCGCGAAGTTTGATCAGATGAAACGCGGTGCAATCTATTACAGCATCGGGCGCGGCACGACTACGGATCAAAGGGCGATTGCGGATGCATTAAATTCCGGTCATTTGTCAGCGGCGTATTTGGATGTGACTTCGCCGGAGCCGCTGCCGAGTGATCATGAATTATGGAAGGTGCCGAATTGTTACATCACACCGCATACAGCAGGCGGACATCACGATGAATTTATTCGAATCGTGCAGCAATTTTTAGAAAATCTGAAACGATTTGAGAATGATGAAGAATTGTTGGATCGTGTGATCTGATGTAGTGTGAACTGTTAATTCGTTCTGTTTAGTCGCTCTGAAGTTGCTAAAGAAAATTCAATTCTAGTGCGTTTTATCGTGAATTCGTAGGTTTGGTCTTACAATGTTTAGAAATCTGAAAGTAAAAGTACACATTGTAGCAATCTTCTCTATTGGCCTACTGACCAGTTGCTATATGAAGCATGGTCATCCGACCGATGAAGAATTACTTGGCAATTGGCAAACTCACAAAACCGATTTCGATCAACTTCTTCAGATGTTCCAGACTGATAAAAAACTTAGCAGAGTGTCGTTTGACTTCACTCGCCCTGAACATCCCGATGAAATTGGGATTAGCATTGAGAGAGTTAATAAGTACAAGGGTTATTTTAATAAGCTCGGATTGACAGCAGGGATTGAAGGATACGATGAAAGAGACACGATCTGGTTTTATTCCTCAACACAAGGTTTAGCCGTAAGTGGGTCAAGCAAGGGATATGCTTATCTCGAAATAAAGCCTAAGCTTATTGTCGATGATTTGGATAAGTATTGGTCGAAAGATGGCAAATCATTTACAGCTTTTAAAAACATCGAAGGAAACTGGTATTTGTACCTCCAATTTCAAAATTGAGTTACTGAAACAATAGCGCACTGGTTTAGGAATATATGGTAATTAAACCTCAACTTACAATCATTCTATTAGCGGTATTCGGGCTGACTATATTTATCAATTCTTATTCCGCTTCCGCACAAAAACCAATTGATTTCAATCGTGAAATTCGTCCAATTCTTTCCGACAATTGCTTCAGTTGTCACGGCCCTGACGATCAACAGCGAAAGGCGAAATTGCGCTTTGATACGAAGGAAGGCGCATTCGCCAAAGTTGGCGTCATCATTGCCGGTGACTCAGCGAATTCACGTTTGATGAAACGCATCGAGAGCGCGAATCCGGATACGGTCATGCCGCCGCCTGAGAGCGGGCATAAATTGACGCCACAGCATATTGACACCTTCAAACGCTGGATCGAAGAAGGCGCGAAATGGAATGAGCATTGGGCGTTCACCGCTCCGAAAAAAATTGAACCGCCGACCGTGCAAAATTCGGCGTGGGTACGCAATCCAATTGATAATTTTATTCTCGCTCGTTTGGAAAAAGAAAATCTGAAGCCATCGCCTGAAGCCGACAAAACAACGTTGATTCGTCGCCTCAGTTATGACTTAACTGGGCTGCCACCGACGACAGAAGAAGTAGATAATTTTCTGAGCGACAATTCACCGAACGCTTATGAAAAAGTTGTCGATCGTTTGCTCAGCAGCCCGCGTTACGGTGAACGTTTTGCGATGTATTGTATGGACATTGCCCGGTATGCCGACACGCATGGATTTCACATTGATTCGCATCGTGAAATGTACCCGTGGCGCGACTGGGTGATTAAATCGTTCAATAGTAATAAGCCGTACGATCAATTCATCATCGAACAGCTCGCCGGAGATTTATTGCCGAATGCTACGCTGGATCAAAAAATCGGCTCAGGATTTAACCGCAATCACATGATCAATTTTGAAGGCGGCGCGATTCCTGAAGAGTACCAAACTGAATATGTGATTGATCGGGTTGAGACGACTTCGAATGCGTTTATGGCTTTGACGATGGGCTGCGCGCGTTGTCATACGCACAAGTACGATCCGATTTCTCATAAAGAATTTTATCAGTTTGCGGCGTTCTTCAATTCTGTTCCCGAAGTTGGATTAGACGGCCGTGACGGCAACGCGAAGCCGTTTTTAGCTTTGCCAACAACTGAGCAAAAATCCATTCAGGATAGATTGACCGCGACCATAAAAGCCAAAGAAAAATTGTTGGATGAAAAAGTTATCGCACCCGATCAAACAGCGTGGGAGAAGCAATTTGTTGGAAAAATCGCCGAAGCGCCGCGCGAAGGTTTAATTGCGCATTATGAATTTGATGGATCATTGAGCGACGTTTCAGGTCATTATTTGCACGCTCGGCGCTTGCAGGGAAACCCCGATTTTCAAACAGGAAAAATCGGACGCGGAGCCAGTTTCGATGGTGATACGCAGGTGACGTTTGGAAATATCGTCGCGAAAGAAAATTCTGCGCCGTTCACCATTACCGGTTGGTACCGGGCCAACAAAAATTTGCCGATTACGTTATTTCAAAAACTTGATAATCCTGACAGGCGACAGGGATTTGAAGTCACGCTGGATGGTTGGCAATTAGTCGGCATCCAGCGCCGCGCTGCAAAAATGACAATCCGCTTCGCAACCAATAAAGACAGCGCTATCGAAGTGAAAACGCGCACAGTGGTCAACGTCGTAGATCGTGGACTCGTCACGATTTCTTATGATGGTTCCGGCAGTGCAGCAGGTGTCAAAGTCTTCCTCGATGAGAAACCGATGGGGCTGGAAATCATCAAAGATAATTTATCTGGATCGTTCGGAAACGAAGCTGATTTTCAGATAGGAAATAAAAATTTTGGCAGGCCATTCAACGGCGTCATTGATGATTTACGATTTTACAATCGAGTATTGAGCAATAAAGAAATCGAACATTTGGCTATTCATTATCCGATTCAAACGTACCTGTCGGGAGTTTACGGACAGCTTTCCAAGGACGAAAAAGAATCCGTTAGAAATTATTTTCTGACCTATGCCGCACCGGAAAATCTCAAGAATGAATACGCCGCGTTGAATCAATTAAAGAAAGAAAAGACCGCGCTTGAAAAACAAATTGTCACGACGATGGTGATGAGTGAGATGGAAAAACCGCGTGACACCTTCATCCTCGGACGCGGCGATTATCGCAATAAAACTGAAAAAGTTACGCCGGGAGTCTTAGCAGTATTACCTGCGATAAATTCTAAAAATAAAATTCCAAATCGCCTTGACCTCGCAAATTGGTTGGTTGCTCCTTCGCATCCATTGACCGCCCGCGTAGCCGTCAATCGCTTCTGGCAATTATTTTTCGGACTTGGCATCGTGAAGACGTCCGAAGATTTTGGATCGCAAGGAGAACCGCCGGTGAATGCAGAATTATTGGATTGGCTCGCGGTCACGTACCGCGACGGTAATGCGGATTTAGGATTGCGGATTGCGGAATCGAAATCCGCTCCGCAATCCGCTCCGCAATCCGCAATCAACAATTCGCAATGGAACACAAAGACACTCCTCCGCCTCATTGTCACTTCCGCCACCTATCGTCAGACTTCCAAAACAAATTCTGAATTGAAAGAAAAAGACCCTGAAAATCGCTTGCTCGCACGCGGCGCACGCTATCGCTTACAAGGCGAGGTAATTCGCGATACGGCGTTGATGGCGAGTGGATTGATGAATCCAGAAATCGGTGGCAAGAGCGTCTTTCCTTATCAACCTCCGGGACTCTGGGAAGAAATGGCATTTGGCGACGGGTTCACCGCACAAACGTACGTGCCAAGTAAAGGTAAAGATTTATACCGCCGCAGCATGTATTCCTTCTGGAAGCGCACTGTCCCGCCCGCCGCGATGTCTACATTTGACGCGCCGGATCGCGAGAAATGTGTAGTGAGGCGACCTGTGACAAATACTCCGTTGCAGGCGCTGATCACGATGAATGATCCAACCTACATCGAAGCCGCAAGAGTGCTGGCAACTAAAGCATTGACGCAAGGAAAAGATTTTGATGCGCGAATTATTTTTGCTTTTCGACAAGCAACCGCCCGTCAGCCAAGCGACAAGGAAGTGAATTTATTGCGCGATCTGCTGTTACAACAGATGTCGAATTTCACTAAAAATCGACAGGCTGCCGAACAGTTGATAAAGGTTGGTGAGACTCCGAATGATGGAAAAATTGATGCGTCAGAAATGGCGGCGTGGACGATGGTGGTGAGTGCTATTTTGAATTTGGATGAGGTGGTGACGAGGGAGTAGGAGACACATGGAAGACGTTGATAAATCCAAGCCATATATATTCACAGTTCCTGATTTACTTGACCCTGCTGATTGTCAAGCTTTGATTGCCAAAATTGAAGCATTGAATCCAGAGATTGCTACCATTAATACGATGACTGGTACTCGGGTACGAGCTGAAGTTCGCAATAATGATCGCGTTATTTTTGAACATGTAGAACTTGCTCAGATTCTCCTGAAGCGAGTTCGGCATAAAGCCCCTCAGGAAATTCATGGAAAGACGTTTATAGGAATTAATGAGCGTTTTCGTTGTTATCGCTATAAGCCAGGGATGCGATTTGCCCCTCATACTGATGGTTCATTTCTTCGTGATGAGTTCGAACAAAGCTTCTATTCTTTTCTCGTTTATTTGAACGATGAATTTGAGGGAGGTAACACTACATTTTTGACCAAGCCTGAAGTTTCGATTGAACCCGAAACCGGGATGGGATTGCTGTTTCAGCATCCAATTATTCACGAAGGAAGTCTTGTCACGAAAGGAATAAAATATGTGGCGAGGACTGATCTCATGTATCGCCTCATTGAACCTAAAGAATAATTTCAAAGAATTGATTCGAGCTTTAATTTTAAATATTGATCTGCCGTCGTTACGAAAGCCCAACTATACACCGCCACACAATACACCCAAAAACATGTGAAAATAATGTGCATTGTCGTTTCAAATTTCTTTCCCTGCCATAATTTTGAATCGTAGACAAAGAATTGAACGAATAATCTGATCGCCCAAAACATAGCAAATCCCAGCAAAATAATGATTGAAAGTTTTGATGGTTTTAAAAGTTCGTCAGTGAAAAAGAACGTCAAAGCGCCAAACATCCAAACTGTTAATGCGACAAAAAAAGTATGGACGTGAAAAATCTGTCGCGTCAACAGAGTGAGTACAGCGGTTTCAGCTTTCCATTTAAAATGCCGATGAATAGGGATGTGCGCCACGGCCAGAACCATTAACGCCAGCCCGACAAATTTTAAATGGAAATTTAACGCCATGATTTTGAGAATTTGAAGGCGCTGACAAAGGAAGTGATTTTTATTTCCTCCGTCGTGCGAAAATTTGAAAATTTGGCAGCATTCATCCAATCAGAATATTTTAGAAAATGTAAAAATCCTGGCCCGAAGGCTATGAAATTTGGAACATCGCGTAAATGCTCGACAATAATCAGGTTTCCATCTTCGTTTAGAATTCGATAAACCTCTCGAAAAAAACTTATTCTTGATTCAGCTGTTCTGAGTTCGTGCGCTGCGAAAAATACAAAGACTACTTCACAGCTTTCGTTAGAAATCGGAAGATGGCGGAAATCGCAAGAGATGGATTTTAGTTCCGGTTCGGTGGAATTTCTCGCGCGTTCGATTGCCGGTTCAGTCATAATCGCCGGGTCGTAAATATCTAAAATTTGAAAATTCGTCGCAGGAAAATATGCTCGCAGAAAAATACTGGACTCGTCCAAACCCGCGTGAACATTGATCCAATTTGTTGGGGGTTGATCAAGTAACGAATCCAACCACGATAATTGGTAGAGCTTGGAGCGGTCATAAACATAATGCGAAACCGCGAGAGAACCTACCGACCAGAAACCCGTCAGAAAAATTGCGAAGATGCCGAATACGAACATCCACGACGGCATTTGTATATTTACCAAAAGTAAAATTCCCGCAAATATCACAATAGTTGCAGCCGCATAAAACGTCCAATTAAATTTTAGAATTTGCACTGCACCGCGAAAATTTTTAAGTGTTGTTTTCATCCGGGCAATTGATCGACTACGCCACGTTCCCATTGGTATGGAATGTTGGCGATGTAAAAGGCGCTCGCTAAAATTGGAGTAACCCCGCAGAATTTGGTCTGATTGAAAAATGTGCAATTCAGGACACGCGCATCAACCATCATCGGCTTCCACGCCTCTCGCAATCCGCGAACAATGACGATTGAATTCGTCGCTTTTTCATAACTGAAAGTATGCGGCAACGGCCCAGCAAATTTACGAGCATCGCGGTCATTTTTGAACGGGGAAGTCTCCGGCAGACCTGTTGCAGGCTTTGAAATATCAGCACAAGTGTGAAGGTCAGCTTCTGCATTTGGAGTGGTAATTTTAATTTCAAAATTTTGTGGAAGCTGATTTGAAACCTCAATATTTGCAAGGCTGTAATGGTATCCTGTCATCAGATTTCCAAATCTCACCATCATCGCTTTATCAGTATCGCTTCGCAGAATTTGTAATCCGCGCAAGTGTTTTCCGTGGCTGGTTTGGTAACGCGTGAAAATCCGATAGCCCGTCAGAAAGAAATCTTTGCCAGACCACGCAGGTAAAAAAACTGGACGCAGTTCCTTTGTTTGCACCATCGCAATGGCGACAAATCCGAAATCTCCGAAAGTATCAAGCGTGAGTCCGGGAGAGAGCAGCGGTCGCAGAATTTCCTGTGGCAAGGCATAAGTTAATACCAATGAATAATCGAAATGGGCTTTGATGGGGAGGAAATGTCGTTTAAGTAAATGGAGCATTAAGTAATGCCAATTCGAAATTATTATTTCACTTGATGTACACAAATTCATTCAAATTTAAAGTCGCCAGGCATAAATCCACCCAGGCCGCAGCCGTGATTGGATCAATGTTTGCAGGTAGTTCGTTGACGGTGATGATTTCTTCTCCGTTTGATTTTCTGGTTTTGAGAATGGCGGATTGTGTGCGAATAAAAATATTGGCTGCCTTTATTTCTTCGCTTCGCGGCGCACGCCCCAGCGTCAATTCGTAAAGTTTTTTCAGTCGCGTCATCGCAGTTTTTTCTTCACGCAAGATTCGTCCAGCTAGCGCTTTGCCTTGATCCTGCATGAACTGGCTGTTCATCAACGTCAGCGCTTGCAAAGAGTGGACACTGACGTTGCGCGCGCCGCAAACGCTTTGCAGGTCGGGCGTGTCGAAGGCGACGAGCATTGGCAGTTTGACGTTTCGTTTATGGAGCAAATACAGGCTGCGCCGCGTGTGTTGTTTGAGATCGGGATGGACAGGCCAGAGGTTGTCTGGTTCATACTCCGTGAATATTGTCTCGACTACTTCCGGCTCCATCGGGGCGCGGATTGACGGGCCTCCGCGCTCTTCATTCAGGACGCCAGACGAAGCCAGAATTGCATCTCGCAAGGCTTCGGCATCCAATCGTTGACGATTCGCACGCCATAACAATTTATTTTCGGGATCAATCGATTGCGGATTTGGGAGCGCGGACTGCAGAGGTATTGCAGAAGATTGTTGATATGTCGCGGAGGTTACCATGAGACGATGTAGTGCCTTCATTTTCCATTGCGGATTGGGTATTGCGGATTTCGGCGCAGTCTTCAGCTCCGCAGTCCGAAATCCGAAATCCGCATTCATAAATTCCATCGCGAGCCAGTCCAGCAACGCCTGATTTGTGACACCGGAGCCGTTACGCCCGAAATCATTGGGTGTTGCGACTACGCCGCGTCCAAAATGTTGGTGCCATAAACGATTTACCATGACCCGCGCCGTGAGCGGATTATCCGGACTTGTCAGCCATTTCGCTAAAGCTGTGCGGCGTCCTGCAGATGATTTTGTGGGAATAATGCTTGGCGTTTCTTTTGAATTCGGCGCCAAAAATATTTTGGGAAAGTTTGGCTGAACTTCCACGATGGGCGAATGCACTTCGCCACCTTTGAAAACAAAGGCTGGAGGAATGGGTGATAATTTATCGGCTACGACTAAAGCTTTTGGAATCGGAGTTGGTTCCTGCCAAGCCATATCGTGAATTTGACGACGAAGCGCGGCGCGTTTGGCTTTGGGTTCATCAGCCATCACCATCAGCAATTCCTCGTATTTCACGTCAATCATTCGCTCGGCATCTTTGGCAATTTCTTTTTGTTCAGGCGTGCGGGATTCCTTCGGGATTTTTAGAGCTTCGGCGTATTTTGGCTCAATTTCGGACAGCTTTTTTTCTTTGAGTTTTTCTTTGAAAGGTTTCTCGATGAGTTCGATTTGATTGGTGATTGGTTTTATTTTTTCTTTGTGTGACTTCATTGAAGCCTGGAATTTTTCGAAATCGCTGATCGGAGCTTTTGAAAATGTATCGTTATCCGTAGCCGCGAAAAATGCCTGCATTTTATAAAAATCTGACTGCAAAATCGGATCGAATTTATGGTCGTGACAACGTGCGCATCCGACCGTTAATCCCATAATTCCTGAGCCGAGTCCGAGCATCGTTTCCGTTAAATATTCCTGCCGTAATTCAGCTTTGTCGAGGTTTCCTGACACGACATGTTGTGGCCCGGCGCGAAGAAATCCGGTAGCGACTTGCGCTTCAAAATTCTCCGAATCAATTTCATCTCCCGCAATTTGCTCCTGAATAAAGCGGTCATAAGGCTTGTCGGCATTGAGCGAATTGACTACGTAATCGCGATAACGCCAAGCCTGCGGACGTTCGGCATCAAGCTCAAATCCATTAGTTTCACCGAATCGTACAACGTCGAGCCAATGCTGCGCCCAGCGTTCGCCGTAACGTGGACTGCTTAGCAAACGGTCGACAGTTTTTTCATAAGCATTCGGAGATTTATCAGCCATGAACGCCTTGATTTCTTCAGGCGTTGGCGGCAGTCCGGTTAAATCAAAAGTTACTCGACGGAGCAACGTAAGCTTGTCGGCGCGCGGCGAAGGAGCCAGCCCTTTTTTATTAAGTTCAGAAATAATAAACGCGTCAATCGGATTAGTGACATTCGGAATCTTTGGAACTTCGGGGCGAACGGGTTTCACGAAAGCCCAGTATTTACGCTGCTCTGCGGTGAGTTCCTTTTCTTTGAGTGGAATAGCTGAAAGCTTAAAAGCAATCGTCGCAGGCCATACTGCGCCCTTATCAATCCAGCTTTCAATCGTTTCAATGTCATCTTCGTCAAGCTCACCCCCGATGGGCATGCGCGGAGATTTCTTACCGGAAATGAATTGATATAGCAGGCTGTCTTTGCTGTTATTCGGGATGATTGCGGCTCCGCGATTACCACCTTTGAGAATGCTTTCGCGCGTTCGCAAATCCAGACCTGATTTCATGTCTGCGCCGTGACAACGGAGGCAATTATTTTGGAAAATTGTGACGGCTTGCTGCGCCAACTTTTGCTGTTCATCTTGTTTGTTCGTAAGCGATGGAAACAAATTTGTTGCGCTGAGAAACGCGAAAGCCGAGATAAAAATTATTTTCAAGAATGGTCGAAAATTATGCATGACTATTTCTGGTCATTGAAAATGATGAACAATATAGCCTAGCGAGAATCGCTAGGAGCTACTTGGCTCGCTGTAGGCGAGCAACACACACTCTGTGCGACGCCTTCAGCGTCGAAAGAAATTTGTAATGCAAACCTAGCGATTCTCGCTAGGCTATATTGTTGGTCGCCGTTGGCGACTAACATCGAAAATTGCACAATACTCCAATAAAGCACCGTTACTTTATAAACTCACGAATATATTTATTTACCAATTCCGGCTCTTCATGGATTACCCAATGCGAGCCATTCGGGATGCGTTTGATCGTTAATTGTGGAACGAATTTTTCCAGCCCTTCCAGATTTCCAGTGAGCAATGCCATATCTTTTTCGCCCCAAATTACCAGTGTCGGAACCTTCACTGCTAACGAATCAAATCCTGCCGCGAGATTGGTTTCTCGGTTAGGTTCAGCTGAAGTTGGAGGTCCGGCATTCGCCGCGCGGTACCAGTTTAATCCGCCGGCAACTGCGCCCGGTTGCGACCAGGCTTCGACGTACATTTTTCGAACTTCTTCAGTAAATGCTTCGGGTTTTGTCGAGCTTTTGAAAATTACATTTTGGAGAGTGGCATAATTATTCGCGCTGAGCGTTGCTTCAGCTTGAGGTGAACGGAAAAAATTCATGTAGGCGCTGGCTTTTTGTTGCGCCGGATTGGATTGCAATTCACGCGCGAAGACGCCGGGATGCGGCGCGTTGATAATGACTAATTTATCGAGATATTCAGGGTGTCGAATCGCGAAAGCCCACGCGACTGCGCCGCCCCAATCGTGGGCTACAAGAATGCCTTTATTTTTTTCGGAAGCACCAAATTTATCGAACATCGCTTTGATGTCTGCGACAATTTTCGCGACAGCGTAATCCTCAACTTTCTCTGGCTTGGAAGATAAATTGTAACCGCGTTGATCATAAGCGACGGCTGTGTAATCTTTTCCGAATTCCTTCAATTGATTTTTCCACTCATACCAGAATTCGGGAAAGCCGTGCAAAAACATGATTGTCTTTTTGCCCCTGCCTTCTTTGACGTAGTGCAATTTCAGTCCGTTAATTTCAGCGTATTCGTGCTTGAACATAGATTTTTTCTCTTTGGGTTTGGTGTCAGCCATGACAATCGTAGTCATGAGGATGTTGAGTAACAAGACAGTCGTAAATATTTTCATGGTGCAATCCTGAATTTAAAATTATTCCATTGATTTATACGCTATAAATTTACCGTAAATATCTGCGAAGACCAATACGAACGATAAGAATAAACTCAGATCGCCGTAGTGTAATCAGCCATGGTTGCGACAGGTTTTGGCATAAAGCTTAATCTATGTCGCTATGACAACTTGAAGGGGCATCATATATTTTCGTAAGTCAAAAGTAATGTTAGCAGAAGAAAGAAAACGGAACAGACGGAAATAACGAAACAAACGGAAAAAGAATTCAGCTTTTCAGGTAGTTTGATCTAGAGAAATTCCGTCTGTTCCGTATTCTCTGCCTTTTCTTCGCACGTATTCAATTCCATTAACGGTTTCAGAAATGTCATAGCTTAGCTTTTTTGCTACGGCAAAAAAGCTGTCGCAACCAGGGCTGGATTGCGCTACGGTGATCACTGTCGTAATTACGGCGATATGCGTTACAATCCGCGACACCAATATGAAATCTAAACAAAAACTCTCACCCGAAAAATTTCCTGCGGCGATTTATGCTGCGAATGTTTTGTCGCACAACTTCGATGATGGATTGCGATATTTTTTGCAGCCGTTGATGCAGATTCACTACGCGCATTGCCTGATGTTGGCGAAGCAGAACATCATTACAAAAAGTGAAGCGAAGAAAATTCTGAAGGCTCTCGACCAACTCGATCTGAAAAAAATCAAAGAAGCGAAATACGATGGCACGGTCGAAGATTTATATTTTTACGTCGAAAGGGAATTGGGCTTAGCGATTGGAGAAGAGATCGCAGGCAAGCTCCACATTGCTCGCAGCCGCAACGATATTGACATCACGTTGTATCGAATGACGTTGCGCGAAGAGATTTTAGAACTCGTTGGTGAACTGATGAATCTACGCGCAACCCTGATTTCATTGGCTCGGACGCACCTCCGAACGGTGATGCCGGCGCATACGCATACACAACCTGCGCAACCGACTACGCTGGCGCATTATCTGTGCGCCGCGATTGAATTTATTTCTCGCGACATTTATCGGTTACGAAATGCGTTTCGAACGGTGAACAATAATCCGCTTGGAGCCTGTGCGATTACGACGACGGGGTTTCCAATTGATCGGATGATGACGACGAAATTACTGGGCTTTGAAGGCATTTTAGAAAATTCGTACGGCTGCATCGGAGGCATTGACTACATTCTCGAAACTGTCACCGCAGTGGCGACTTCGTGCATCAGCCTCGGAAAATTTACGCAGGATTTATTGCTGTGGGCGATGCAGGAATTTTCGTACCTTCGGCTTGGTGATGGCTACGTGCAAACTTCTTCGATTATGCCCCAGAAACGAAATCCGGTTGCTCTCGAACATACGCGCATTATCTTGAGCAAAGCCTATTCACAGGCGGTTGCGGTGATGATGACCGCTCACAATACACCGTTCGGCGACATTGTTGATTCCGAAGATGATTTGCAGCCATTAGTATTTAATACATTCGTAGATGCGAAACGGGCGGTAGGATTATTAGCTGGTGCGCTGAGTTCCGTGACTGTGGATGTCGAAGGATTGAAGCGCAAAGCCTCCGGTAGTTTCCTGACGATGACTGAGCTGGCGGATACGCTTGTGCGTGAAGAAAAACTCAGCTTCAAAATGGCGCATCGCTTAGTAGCTTTGACAGGGAAACGATTGACTTCGTTGGAGACTCCTCATTCTGAAATTATTGATAATTTATTGATTGTTGCCGAGGAAGTTTTAGGAATTCCATTGAAGTCGAAACGCGCAAAATTAGAGGCTGCATTGTGTCCGATGAATTTTGTAGAAGTTCGAACTGTGATTGGTGGGCCTGCGCCGAAGGAGGTGATGAAGGCTTTAGATCGACAGGAGAAATTAACTGTGAAAGACCTTCAATGGGTGAGAGAAAAATCAAGTATTATTACTAACTTTTCAGAGCTGCTCAGAAAAGTTAGTAAAGTCATTCTGTGAAATAAAAAATTTTTATGGAAAGCTAATTATTTTCTGATGATGGAGGAAATTGGCGCCCGGCTTTCAAAAGCTGATTTTCTACTTTTAACAAGAGTTTTTCACGTTCACTTGATTCGCGCTCATGTGTTCGACGAACTTCGTAGGCTAATAGTTTGACTGCATCTGATAACTCTCTGAGTTCTTTACGGATTTCTTTAATTTCCGATTTTGTTTGCTTTACATCGTCAGTGAGCCGTAAGAGTGTTTGCGCCATCTCCACCATCTGCTTGAGCCAATTCATGTGGTCACGAGCCTCCGGATTTCGTCAAGGTTTCGCCGTGTTTCTTCGCGTAATTGCGTTATTTCAACTTGATCTGAATCCAGAGTGCTGCGTAATCCACGGATTTCTTGTAAATATTTCTCAATTTGAGATTGATAGGATTTAGCCTCTGCGCTGGTCATTTTAAAAGTAAATGTTTCTTCCATGACATAACCCCTAATTGAGATTTTAGCATATAAATTAAGTATACCGCAGCTTTTCAACGGAAAAGCTGCGGTCTCGTTTTTCTTCGATTTTACAACGACCAACCTTCACGATATTCACGTTTCAAATATTGATTCGCTTCGGGTATGTTCGTGATCTCGCCTTTGACAGCATCGTAGCGGATCAGCTTTCCTTGCCCAGCTTTCATCGCAACTACGCCTAACAGCATGGTCTCCGTCAATTGTGTCGCGTGATCGAAAGAGGAACTTGCTTTCGATTTGCCTTTGATGGCGAGCGCCCAGTTTACACGATGGAGTGGATTGCCCTTGTCGTCAGCAATAATGCGTTCGTATTTCTTCGGCAGTTTTTTAGCTTTTTCCATCAGCGTCTGCGGATAAAGCTGCGGATTTTTGCCGTATGTCTCGTGCGTCAAAATTCCTTTTTCGCCAATGAAAATCGTACCGCCGCCGCTTTGTAACGGTATATTGTCAGGTAAAATTTCGGGACGATCTCCCATCAATCCACCGTCTACCCAGGTGATTTTTACTGGTGGTTGACCGCCGCGAGCAGGGAAGTGATAAATGACTTTGCTCGCCAATGGATACGAAGCGATTTTGCGATTCGCATCTAATCCGAAATTCGTGAACGTAGCTTCGACGGTTGTTGGCTGGGTCAATCCCAAAGCCCAATACGGAGCGTCAAGCAAATGCGCCGCCATATCGCCAATCGCACCCGTACCCCAATCTACCCAGCCGCGCCAATTGAATGGATGGTAAATCGGATGGTACTCAATCAACGGGCCGGGGCCGCAATATAAGTCCCAATGTAACGTGTCAGGAGCTGGATAATTGCCAGCCATCCCGCCCGCCAAAGTGCGATTTAATTTATTTTGCGTCCAGTCATTTCCGAATCCGCCACCACCGCCTGCACCCGCTGGAGCTGCCGGACGCGGAACGCCTTGCGGCCAATAATTCACGGGACGATTTGTCCAGATTTGTACTTCCTTTACTTTGCCGATTAATCCTGCCTGCACCCATTCATTGATGAGGCGAGCTTCTTCACTGGAATGTCCTTGATTTCCCATTTGCGTGATGAGTTTGGGATTTTTCACTGCTAGATCGCGTAAGTATCGCGCTTCCTGTACTGACCAAGTGAGCGGCTTCTCGACATAGACATGCTTGCCAAGTTGCATCGCGGTCTTAGCTGCAATCGCGTGATGATGATCGGGAGTTGCGATGATGACGCCATCAATATCTTTTTGCTCTTCTAGCATTTTGCGATAGTCGGTGTGACGCTTCGCTTTTTGATAGGCATCATATAGTTTTTGCGCTTGAGGATTTGGTGTGCCGTCGCGACCCTTCGTCCGAGCAAGAGTAGCGCGGTCTACATAACCGAAATCTACATCGGCGAGCGCGACTAAATTTTCTCCGGCGTTGACCAGTTCCATCGAATCAGATGCGCCCTGTCCACCTGCGCCGATGACTGCAAAATTAACTTTATCGCTGGGAGCCTGATAGCCTACGCCGCCTAAGATGTGACGCGGTACGATCATCGCGCTTAAGGCGGTGGTGGTCGTAGCAGTCACAAATTTTCTGCGTGAAATTTTGTCCTTTGTCATGAATTTTCCTTTGTGAGAAATAAAAGTTTTTGAGTTCTAGAATTACCAACCAAGGGGGCAATCTTTACTCTAACAATTTGAACGGCGAACGTCAAAAACTAATGGGAGCGCCTGCACTGGGAACGCCTGCGAGCCTCACATAAGTTGCAGTTTTCATCGCAGGAATTCCCCCGCCACGGCTTTGCCCGCAGGATGCGGGCGTTACCAGTTACTTACTCGCCAACTTCAGTGCCTGCGTTGTCACGTAATATTTCGCCAGCATATTTGGCACTTCCCAGTCCGGGAGTTTTCCAGCTTCCAGATATCTGAAGTATTTTGCCGCGACTTGAGAAAAATGCGATTCGTGTCCATCGCGGAATTTTTCAGGAATCGTAATTTGCCACCCGTCTTTCGTGTCTTTCAAAGCGATGCCTGCGAATTTTCCTTGCAAGGATTCGACAGCTTTTTTCAGCTCTTCGCCGACGGCAGCTTTGTCCTTCGCATTCGTCGGAGTGACATAGAGTTCCGGTTTGTAATTTTCTTCTTTCCCTTGCTTGATCGTTGCGATGGCTTTGGTTCCTTTCATCACCGAAAAGTGCGTATCGGCTGTGCCGTCGGGCGCTTCGTTATTCCAGATGACGGAAGTTTTCGCGTGGACGCCTTTGACTTTGAATATGAATTCTCCATTGGCATAAATTTGCAGGTTTCCCTTTGGATCAAGCTTGGATTTTAAGTAGTCGGGGAATTCAGGAGCGTTAGTAGATTTTGTGAATTGCGCTTTGCTCACAGCTGTTGTCCATCGTTTCGCATTGAGCAATGACAAATCATTCAGCGCAATTGTTTGGTCGGGAAAGCATTCCCAGAAAATTAAATCTACAAGATGGGTGGTGACGTCGACGATGCCTTCACCCTGCTGGGCGGTATCGTAAAACCAGGTCGGACGTACAAGCGGTTTGTCGCCGACAATTTTATACAAATGATGAACGCTGATTTTTGTGACTGATGGATCAGCCGGAGTTCCTTTCTGCAATTCTCCAAACACAGCTGGAAGATTCGCGATTTCTTTTTGCAGCATCGTCGTGATTTCGTAGCGTTCGGTCATGATGTCGTAGAGCAGAACATTATTTTTCTTCGCGGTTTCAAACGCTGCTTTCAATTTATCGTAGCCCGCCTCATCAATCGCCATCGGTTTATCCGCAAGCACATTCAATCCGGCGGCCACGCTTTTTTGAATGTAGTCCATTTTGTGCTGATTATTTCCGGCAACGACGACGACGTTTCCGGCTTTTTCGCTCAGCATTTTTTCGACAAAATCCGTGCCTTTATAAACCTTAGTGTCCCATTTTGTTGGATTGTCTTTACGTGTATTAAAGCCTTCGATTCGCTTCTTGTGTTCATTCAAATCGAAGCCGTCGGGAGCGTACACATGAACAGTCGGCGAGACCAGATCGTTCATTGATTTTTGCACGAGAGCCGCGTGAAAATGTCCGGGGTCAAGCGTGAGCAATTTATATTTCGCTGTTGATGTAGAAGTGGTTTTACTGTCATTCATACCAGTTTTTGTTGATTCAGAAGTTTGGTCGCAAGCCGTGAAGAGCAGCAGGCAAGCGACGAAAAAAGTCGTGATTTTCATTGAGTGTTCCATTCAGGTTTTGAGAAAGAATTTTCCTTTTGAACGAAGAAAATCCTGTGCTTGTTTTTCAGTTGATTGGATTTCGAAATAGAAAGACACAAATTACAACAAATTAAAGTTTGAGGCTAGTCAGCGAATGCGAACAATGAATTCTGATCCGCGAAGACCAGCCAAATCCATTTCATCAGCGGTCTATTTCCTGTTCAGCCAGAATTTTCGTTTCGGTTCAGGGAATTTTTCAATTGCATAACGCAACATCGTGCGCGGCATTTTTTGATAATATTTTTCGAGAAATTCTTCTTTGGGAACAATGTCGCGTTCGCCGACTTCGCGCAGCATCCATCCGCAGGCTTTGTGCATTAAATCTTCCCGGTCGTCGAGGTGCATCGCCGCAATTTTCAACGTGTCAGCGAAGTCATTATTTCGGATGAAGTGCTGAGTAGCGATCATTGAAATTCTGCGATCCCATAACGATCCAGACTTCGCGAGAAGATATAAAATTTTGCGATCACGCTGAAAAAGATAGTGCCCGACGATATGCGGAGCCGTCGCGTCTACTAAATCCCAATTATTGATCCATTCGGTATTCGCCAGATAGCGATTAAAAATCAGGTCTTTCTGATCAGGAACTTTTTGGGCGTAAAGGCGCACCCAGAATTGCAAAGCCAGAGCGCGTTCTTCGTGAATCTCTGAGTGCAACAAATCTTCAGCTTCGGCAACAGAAATATTTTTGAATTCTTTGGCGAGACTTTTGAGTACAGGTACGTTTATGCCAAGAAATATATCGCCTTCGCCGTATTCTCCGGGAGCGGTTTTGAAAAAGCGTTGGAGGATCGCAGCTTTCTCAGGATTGGCCAGAGCTTGTAATTTGTGACGAATCTCACGAATTATCATTGAATGGTTCATTTAAAACTCAAACAGATTTTTTGACAGGATTTACAAGATGGACAGGATAAGACAAAGAGAATGAAACACAAAATGTTTGAAAATCCTGTTTATCTTGACACTCCTGTCTAGCCCCGCTTTGGATGACTTGCTGACCTGTCGGTAGGTCGGTTAGAATCCGCCCACATTAAATACAAGTATAACTAGAAAGGTAATGAATTAATGAAAGCCTGGCGCGTCCTCGAATTTTGCGAACCGGAAGAAATGCAATTACAGGAAATTGAAGTTCCTGAACCGAAAGCCGGAGAAATCCGTATCAAAAATCACGCGGCGGCGTTGAATTTTTTTGATATTTTAATGATTCAGGGCAAATATCAGGTGAAGCCGCCGCGCCCGTTCACGCCTGGTTCTGAAGTGGCAGGAATTGTAGATGCCGTCGGCGACGGCGTGACGAATTTCTCTGTCGGTGATCGTGTGCAGGCTTCTGCACAAGGTGGCAGTTTTGCAGAATATTCACTCGCTCAATCGGCAAAAACTTTCAAGATTCCGGCGGCGATGAGCTTCGAAGAGGCGGCGGCGATGCTCGTGATTTATCAGACTTCGTATTTCACTTTTACGAAGCGCACAAAAATAATTCCTGGCGAATGGCTACTGATTCATGCGGCGGCGGGCGGAGTTGGAATGTCTGCGATGCAGCTTGGAATTGCGATGGGCGCGCGCGTGATCGCTACAGCAGGAAGCCAGGAAAAATTGGATTGGTGTTTGGCGCAAGGCGCAGAATATGCACTCAATTATCGCGATGCTAGTTGGGTGGATGAAGTGAAGAAAATTACCGGATCTGGCGCGGATTTAATTTACGATCCGGTCGGCGGCGAAATTTTTGATCTCTCGACAAAATGTATTGCTCCTGAAGGTCGGTTGATCGTGATCGGCTTTGCTGGCGGGACGATTCCTACAATTGCCGCGAATCGGATTTTACTAAAAAATATTTCGATCATCGGCGCGTATTGGGGTGGATACTGCGAGAAATATCCTGAGTACATGGCGGAAGCGCAAGCGGATTTATTTAAGCTGTACGAAGCCGGAAAAATTAAACCAATTGTCTCGCAAACGTTCCCGTTAGCAGATGCAATCACGGCGTTGAAGGCTCTCGGCACACGCCAAACAATTGGCAAGGTGGTTTTGACGATATGAGTCAATTGATTTTGGTACGCCACGGACAGGCAGCTTTTTTAAGCGACAACTACGATCAACTTTCACCTCTCGGCGAGGAGCAGGCAAGCTTACTCGGCGATTTCTGGACGCAGCGAAATATTTCATTTGATGCTTTTTTTACGGGGCCGCGCGAACGTCAAATCAAGACCGGAGAAATTGTCGTTGATCGTTATCGCAAGGCCGGATTGACGGCTCCTGAATTAATTTTATTGGAAGAATTTGATGAGTACGACGCCGACGGAATTATGAAGCATTTGTTACCTCAGTTGATGAAAGCGGATGATCGTTATCGTCAATTGCAGAAGGCCTTTTCTAATTCTGAAACGAGTGCGGACAAGCATAAAAACTTTCAGAAATTATTTGAGGCGATCACGGCGAAATGGGTACGCGGCGAAGTTCTTTCGCCTGAAGTTGAAGCGTTCGCAGATTTTCATGCGCGAGTGCGGCGCGGACTGGCTCGCGCTACCGCAGGCGAGGGAAGCGGACGCCGCGTGGCTGTCTTCAGTTCCGGCGGAGCAATTTCGGTTTCGGTACAGCTTGCGGCGAAATCTCCAGAGCATGTCGTGATTGAATACAACTGGCGCATCCGCAATTGTTCACTAAATGAAATGATTTTCTCAAAAGACAGATTTAGCTTGGATTCATTCAATGCAATCCCGCATTTGGATGATCCGAGGCTTCACACTTACAGGTAATTTATCCACGAAGGACACGAAGGGACACGAAGGGACACGATGAAAATTCAGATTCTTTCTTCCAAGTTTTTATGTATTTTACTTAGTGTCCCTTCGTGTCCTTCGTGGAAAGAAAAGGGAAAATAAATGGCAAGTTCACTATTTGATCTCACCGGAAAAGTAGCGGTTATTACAGGCTCAACACGAGGCATTGGTCGCGCGATTGCTGAAGAAATGGCGCGTGCTGGTGCAAAAGTTGTGATCTCATCGCGCAAGGCCGATGTCTGCGAAGACGTTGCCGCTTCGATTCGCTCTGAAGGTTACGACGCAGTTCCGATTGCTTGTAATATCAGCAAGAAAGAGGAGTTGGAAAATCTTGTAGCCGAAACGCGTAAGGTCTACGGGAAAATTGATGTATTGGTTTGTAATGCGGCGTTGAATCCCTACTACGGCCCAATGGCAGGTGCGAGCGATGAAGTCTTCACGAAAATTATGGCAGTGAATATTCAGAGCAATTTGTGGCTTTGCAATATGGTGATGCCGGAAATGGCGGAGCGCAAAGACGGCAGCGTGATTATTGTTTCCAGCATCGGCGGATTGAAAGGCTCGACTGTTTTGGGATTGTATTGCATTTCCAAAGCAGCAGATTTTCAATTGGTAAGAAACCTCGCCGTTGAATGGGGCGAGCATAATATTCGCGTCAATGCGATTGCTCCGGGTCTGGTCAAAACTGATTTTGCAAAGGCGTTGTGGGACAATCCTGAAACGCTTGCCAAAGTCGAAGCCGGAACGCCGCTACGCAGAATTGGCGAATCCATCGACATCGCGGGAGCTGCCGTCTTTCTTGGCTCCAAAGCAGGTTCCTGGATGACGGGACAACAAATTGTGATTGATGGAGGTGTCACAATTTCCGGGTAGGTTTATGCGAATTATTGATCTGACAGTTGAAAACATTCAAGCGGTCGAGCAAACCGCAAAGCTCCTTGTGGATGGCTTTCGTGAATCTGGTTCAGCGGCCTGGACTAATTTTGATGATGCTCTGCTGGAAGTAAAAGAGTCATTACTGGCAGGTCGGATCAGTAAAGTAGCGATTGATGAAGCAGGAGATGTGCAAGGGTGGATTGGCGGGATTGAAGAATACGATGGAAACGTTTGGGAACTTCACCCTTTGGTCGTTCGCACAGATTGCCGAAAGCAGGGAATAGGTCGAGCTTTAGTTGAGGATTTTGAAAGTGAAGTTAGTCGGCGAGGAGCTGCATTAATTCAGTTGGGAACAGACGATGAAAATTCCCGAACCTCAATTGGTGGCATAGACATTTATCCCGATGTCCTGGAAAAACTTCGAACTATTAAAAATTTGCGTGAGCACCCATTTGAGTTTTATCAAAAACTGGGGTTTGAAATTGTGGGAGTTATTCCAGACGCCAATGGATTTGGAAAGCCGGACATTTTAATGGCAAAACGAGTCAGCAAACTAAACGAGCACGAGTAATATTAAAGAGGTTTATCAACAATTTATATGAAAGCAGCAATTCTCCACAATTTCGCCGAACCAATCACCATCGAAGATGTCCCAACTCCTGTTCCCGCCGTTGATGAAGTCCTGGTCAAAGTCATCGCGAGTGGTGTTTGTCATTCTGATTTGCATCTCGCTACCGGTGACTGGGCGTTATTGAAACCGGCGACAAAACTCCCATTAATTCTCGGACACGAAATCGCTGGAACCATTGCTGCGATCGGCGATGGCGTAGAAGGTTTCGCCATCGGAGATCGCGTCGGAGTCCCGTGGTTGCACTACAGTTGCGGCGAATGCGAATACTGCAAGGCAGGAAAGGAAACGCTGTGCGGTAAGCAGCAAATTACAGGAGTGATGGTTGATGGCGGCTATGCTGAATTTGTGAAAGCGAAGGCGTCTCACACGGCGAAGCTGCCGGATTCGATCAGTTTTGATGAAGCTGCTCCGTTGCTCTGCGCGGGACTGACAGCGTACCGCGCGATCAAAGAATCCGGGATCAAATCCGGTGAGCGTTTAGTCATTTTCGGCATCGGCGGACTCGGTCATCTCGCCGTGCAAATCGCCAAAAAATTAGGACTCGAAGTCGGAGCTGTAGACGTCACGGATGATAAATTAGATTTGGCTACCGAGTGCGGCGCCGATTGGACAGTGAACGCGGCAACTACGACAGCACATAAAGAAATTAAAGCCCATCGTGGCGCTCACGTCGCGCTGGTTTTATCCGGTTCTCGCGTGGCGTATGAAACTGCCTTGAAATCGCTCAGACGTGCGGGAACATTGGTGATTGTGGGGATGTCGCCCGAACCAATTCCACTTTCGACGCAGGCAATGCTGGCGGGAGAATTTCGCATCGTGACTTCTACGGTTGGGACGCGCAAAGACTTGCAGGAAATTTTGGAATTGGCATCTGATGGCAGCATCCGTTGCCGCGTGACGACTGGGAAGTTGGAAGACA
>JAYTCQ010000145.1:0-5706 GCA_043736395.1 Blastocatellia bacterium
CATGCACGATTTCGATCTCTACGATGATGTGCTGGAAGTCTGCGCTGGGCTTTGGAATTTCCAGCTATCTCGTTGATTTTAAATGTCACAACAACTCTATTAATTAAAACTAATTTTAGGTGGCATTATAATTCCATGTGGTAAGATACGCCCCTATTAAGCTGTCAATCAAAAGAACAGCGTCAACAAGATTGTCGCCTTTCCCTTACCTAATAATTTGTTTCAGGAATCGTATGAATTCTGCTTGAGAAAAGAATTCATAGAATGTGAGGTTTCCTCTCATGCTCTCACGAACTGGCTCGACAAATTTTAGATTTGAACGTCGGCGACTCAAAATGGCCTTCCGTCGTTTAGCCTCATCTCCTCAAAAACTTCTTTTTATAATTTGGCGTCCCCCGGAATTTTCCCGTTACAACAAAACGGGCAAGCTTGCCTCAGTTTGGTCACTCAGCAAGCTCGCCCTATCTATTAACAATTTCCATAAGGAGGAAATGTCATGTCTAAATTACACCTGTCATACACGACAGTCAAGACGCGTATAAGCGCAAAATTCCGGTATTTATTACTGGCACTCATCGCAATAGGTATTGGGTTTGCAATGACTGGACTCACTAAAACGGTGACTCCCGCAACCGCCGCGAACAGCAGTAAAGTACGACAAGTACCAGCCATTACACATAAGCTGGTAGCTTCGTATTACAGCGTCAAAGAAAATCTGAATGCCACGCTCATGCTCAGTAATCAAGGGCTGGCGCAACTTTCCGTGCGCGTCCATTTGTTTAGTAAAAGTGGCACCGCGCTTGATTTGCCCGCCTTTACCTTAAGCGGAAACGAAGTCAGGGCGGTGGATTTGCGGCAATCCATTCCCGCCGGATCAGCCTTCGAGGAAGGGAGTCTTGAGGTGAATTACGACGGGCGTCCCCTGGAACTTGGCGGGGTAGTCGCCTTAATGAATCCGGCACAAAGTCTAATGTTTGAAGAAGAATTGACTGAGCCAGCAAGGGCGGCAGATTCTACTCGCTTGGAAGGAGTGTGGTGGCGACCTACTGGAAGTTCAGAAGTCCGTGTTGCTGTGTCAAATAACAGCAATGCAGCAGTTTCAGTGACAGTTCAGACGTCAGGCGAAGGCCCAGGGAATTCCAATTCCAAAACGGTGACGCTCGCCGCGCGTGCAACGCGTGTTTTAACTACTGAAGATCATAACGGCAACGATGAACTTCCGCTGAATGGCACTGCGGGTGGAATCTCAATCAGTTACACAGGCGCTCCTGGAGTAGTTGTTGCGCACGGGTTAATTCAGGAGCCCTCAAAGGGATTTTCTAATGTCATTGATTTTGCCGATCCACAAAAATCGAAGTTAACCAGATTGGATGGAACTGGATTACGTTTTGGATCAGTTGGTGGGCAGCCACTAAATCAGATCGTAGTTTTGCGCAATATTAGCAACGCTCCGGTCACTGTCAGTGGTCGCGTCCCATACACGTTATCAAATGGAATTCAGGCGACAGCGACGATTCAAAGTTTTCAACTCACGCCAGGCGATGTGAAGAAAATGAATCTGCCTTCGATTGCATCCCCTGATCAAATCACGGCAGCAGGATTAGAATTCAATTACACCGGGACTATCGGCAGCGTGATTGGTTCAGCGTTAAGCTATAGCAATGATCGCAACCAAGTGTTTCGCGTTCCGTTACGCGATGCGCAGGTACAAGCAAGCAGCACGGGAACTTACCCTTGGAGTATTGGTAGTACGACCTCAACCATGGTTTACCTCAAGAATGTGACGAATAGTCCAAAACAATTCGGGCTGTCAGTGCGTTTTGCTGGTGGAAATTATGTGTTGGAGGAAAAGACAATTTTGGCTGGGCAGTCTATATCTTTTGATCTTCGGAGCTTGCGCGATAATCAAATACCGGACGGAAATGGCAACGTGATACCATTGAATATTACCAATGGTCAGGCGCATTGGTCAGCTCGCGGCGCGTCCAAGCCAATGATCGGTCGCGCCGAGCAGCCTGATATTACCAATGGAATGAGTATGACATCTGCCTGTGGAATCTACTGTCCAGACAGTTTTTTATATGCCTGGATGACTCCTGCTAGTGCCAGTGGGTTCATTGGCGACACGACGCAGTTCACGGTTTTTCGTGAAATGGTTGATTGCTTTGGAAACCGCTATACGCAGCAATACTCTCCATACAACTGGTCGTGCGATAATCCATCTGTCGCGACGGTGAACCAAAACGGACTTGCTACAGCGGTCGGAGTTGGTAGTAGCAATGTTCGCAATCCATTTCAAGCGTTTACTTACACTGATGAGGGGAGCTATTGTTCGGAGTACGAATTTACGGCGGAACCGACGGCGAGTTGTACTGTTCAGCAATGTACGATTTCAATTCAAGAGGAAACAATATCGCCTGGTACAACTACGATCCCTACGCTTCCTATTCGTAACCCTGCCCAACTCATAGTGCAGCGATCTCATACCTTTGAAACAATTCCTAGCCCGTCAACCTGCCCAGTAACATGGAGTGTAACTTCGGGACCGGGAAGTCTTTTGGGTGGTGTGAACTCTGTTACATCGCAGTTACTTGGAAATTCTGTTGGAACAATCTTACTAAGAGCAACAACAGCGGGGAATCAGTTTGCTCAAATTAGTGTGCCTGTCGTAAACATGCGAGAAGTTAATGTCACAGTTTGGATTGTTAGGGATAGTAATGGGGCAAATGCTGCTGTTGACCAGAATCGTGTAGATAGCGACATCGCCGACTCTAATTTAATCTGGCAACAATGTGGTATCCATTTCAATCTTGTGAACACTTTATTTATTGATAACTCAGCTTTCCTTGACCCTGGGAGCTTAACTGTAAGAAACCAATTGAGAAACACAAATACTAATACAGGAGGGATAGAATTGTATTATGTAAATAGTTTTCCTGATCAAGCTGGTACTGTAGGGTTAACGACAATTGACGGAGCTATTGTTAGAAGCAATAGTGAGTCAAGAACAACCGCGCATGAACTCGGTCATGCAATGGGGTTAACAGGAGAAGACAACGCTCTTATCAATGTCATGTATTTTAGTACAAGCCACTATGAGGCAGATATTAGGCTAAATCAGTGCACCGCACTCACAAGGTTCACATCCAACTAAATCGCAGAATTTTAATTTATATGGAGGAAATAATTATGAGAAACCTAATAATAGTTTGTTTACTTATTACTGGGTCATTAGATATTTTTGGTAGAATAGCTGTTCAATCTGATACAGAAACACTTGTTAAAAGAGTACTTCTTCACAAAGGTACAGAGGGAGAAAAATATGATATAAAAAGTAAGTTAGAAGAAATTGGTCAACACCAGCAAATCGTCGAAATCTTATTGAAAATGGTTCAAGATGGAAAGTATGCCAAGCTTGGATCACCACAGGGGATGCTTATCCCGGCAGCTACATTTGCTTTAGGCGCACTAAAGGAGCCTCAGGCTGTCGCAGTATTAAAAGAAAATTTAAACGATGAAAAAGTTGACGATATTGTCCGTGCGCTATCTGCTAGGGCACTTAGCCAAATTGATTTAGAAGGTAATAAGCAAATACTCCTTGATGCCTTGCAAAATAAATCTAATTATTATCGCATTAGATTGGAGGCGGCAGAGGCGTTGGCTAATACTAAAGACCCAAATGTTCTCAAGACTTTGGATAAACACAGCAATGAGGAAAAAGACACACATGTCAAAAAGCAACTTGCTGCCTCAGCAGAGAAACTTAGGACGCGGATTCAAAGCAAGCGTTGAAAGCTCCTACTCTGCAATGATTTATTATTCTGTAGTTTAGGAAAATAAAAATGGCAGGGAAGTTATCCCTGCCATTTTTTTTGTTACTGCTGAAATGATTTATCTTTTCAATGAATCACGGATTTCCGCCAGTAATGCTTCTGATGGCGTAGGCGGTGGCGGGGGTGCTGCCTTTCTGAAATTATTGTAGGCTTTGACGACCATAAAAATCACCAATGCCAAAATCAGGAAATTGATAACACTCATGATAAAACTGCCATATTGAAAAAGGTTTGGGACGACTTCACCTTTTTCGTTCGTATAAGTTCCAAGCTTCACGGCGAGATGGCTCAAGTCAGCTCCGCCAGTAAACATCCCAACAATCGGATTAATCAAATGCGTGACAAATGAATCAACTATCTTGCCGAAAGCGCCGCCGATGACGACACCTACGGCTAAATCCATGACGTTACCTTTGTTGATAAAGTCCTTAAATTCGCTAATCATTCCCATAGCTTTCACGGCCTCCTAAAATAGTAGTTTTCTAAAGTTTAAAATCGCAGAATTGCGATCATTATTTTTCCTGGAGTACGAACTTCGCTCACAGGATTGTTTTGGAGAGGAACGGACAAAGAAGATTATTTTTTACTAATCAGGCCTTATAAGCGTAAGCGAAGAAATCGAGATTTGCAAGCAAAATATTTTACTTAACTAATTGAATTAAATGATGTTAAAGGAATGCTTAGGATGGCTCAACGGTTTCTGAAAGTGTTTCGGAACGAGGACTTTCATTTCCGGCATTATCTATCGCGGTAATTTGATAAAAATATTTTTGATTCGCTTTGACTTGTTTGTCGCTGAAAGTAATCGTGGTAATTGGACGGGGAGTGATTTTCGTCCAGGTCTTTTCGTCATCACTGCGATAAACATTATATCCGATCACGTCAGGTTCAGAACTGGCTGGCCAGAAAATACTCACAAGTCCGCCGCGTGAAGCAATCGTAATCGAAGACGGCGCGGCAGGCGGGAAGGTGTCTTTCGGAATTACGGTCAAAATTTCACTGGGATCGCTTTCGATGATTTCACTGGCAGGCGCTCCAGTGCGAGGCAATGAAAGCGCACGGACGAAGTATTCGTATTTCGTATTGAATTGAAATTGCGTCTCGGTTAACGAAGGTTGGAGCGATGGTGACTTATTGACTTTGATAAAATCCGCATCGCTTTTGCGATACAAATTGTAGCCCAGCACGTTCGCCGGTTGCGAGCCATTAAGATTGGCTTTCGGAGGCTGCCATTGAATCGTTAACTCTCTTTGGGTGACATCGTAGCGTAAAGCACCGGGAGCTTCGGCTACCAGGCTCAACGGCGCAACCAGGCCATAATTTGAAAGGTCAGCGGGACGATCTTCCATGTTGACTAAACGGACGGCATATCTGAATCTGGTACGTTCGTTCGTGATCTTAAAATCTATCGGATCAGTGTAAGAAATCTGTGAGGTTGAACCGGGCAGCTGATTCACTGTCAATGAATGAATCAAGGCGGCGTGAATCATAAAATCGTCTACGGTTACGCCCTGCGGATCGTCTACGGTTTCAGTGACGCGATAAATATCTACGCGTTTTAATTTATCCGTCAAGGTCGCTTTACTGACGGGAAAGTTGATGATGATATTGGTGCCTTGCTGAATCGCAGTCAGGTCATTAACGATTAACGGAGCTTTTGGAATTGGTGGAAGTGGATCGCCGATTTTCCCACAGGCTGAGGTTAGGAAAATTGAAACCGTGAGCAAGAGAAGAAAATTCAATCTCATAAATTTTTATGTACGATGAACTGTCAGTTCATCGGTTCCCGTGGAAAGTTCTTCCGGCGGGAACGGCGTGAACTAATAGTTCACGCTACGATTGTGCGATGAACTGTTAGTTCATCGGTTCCTGT
>JAYTCQ010000146.1:0-8620 GCA_043736395.1 Blastocatellia bacterium
CCTTACTGCGTGCAGGCTTCTGCATTTTTACGAATTCGGAGTGCAATCATTGATGACTCCCTCAACGATAGTGGGCGCGGTATGTGCTTGTGGGTGGAAGTGAACTGACAGTCCACAATACCGCATGCTAAAAATTTTGTTTATAACATTCACTTTGCCTCACTACTTCGCCTGCTATAAACTGTTTGGCGTGAGGGTCTAATTTTATGATGAATACAGTTTGGGTCGTTGTCCACGAAGGCAAAATCGAAACGCTTGGCAAGGTTGACGCACCAGAAAGCACGCGAGCTTTAGTGACGTTATTGGTTGAGGACGAATCCGACTTCAGGCAAGCAGCAAGCTCCTCATCTTTGGACGAAATTTGGGACAATTCGGAGGATGATGTTTATGCCGGGTTACTCATCCCTTCGGACGACAATCATTAACAATTTCATCAACAATTGCCGGAGCAGTATGCTCCTGTGGTTGGAGGTGTACGGATAAGCCGCAGCGTTGCGCAGCCTGTGCCGTGACAGGACCGATACACGCAATTTTCGTTTTTGTTAGAAACGCCGCGAGATTTTCGGAATCAAGTAACAACGATAAATTGGTGATCGTCGAAGGACTGGTGAAGATAGCGTAGTCCACTTTATCCTTCGTAATTAATTCCTGAACTTCAGTGACAGAAAATTCCGGCAACGTATTTTGATAGGCTTCGACAACGTCAACCTCTACGCCAAGTTTCTCAAGCGTCGGTCGAATGACATCACGCGTGGCTTTCGCTGCCGGGAGCAGCATTCGCGTTCCGCGCAATCTTTGTCCCACGCCGAATTTTTTGATAAATGCCGAGACCAGGCTTTCTGCCGTGAATTTGTTTGGCAGAAGGTCTACCTGTAATCGTTCTTCAGTCAATTTCTCCGCTGTCTTTTTTCCGACGGCACAAATTTTCAGAGCCGCCAATTCCGCTCTTCCGTGACCTAATGTGTCGAATCTATGGAGGAAGTAAAAAACTCCGTTCGCGCTCGTGAAAACCAGCCAGTCATAATTTCTGAGGTTCTCAATTTTGTGGTCGAGAGCCTTCCAGTTATCCGGTGGACGAATTTCAATGGTCGGGCAGAGGACGATTTTCGCGCCATTTTTTTCCAGGGAATAGACTAAAGAATCCGCCTGACTTTTCGCACGCGTTACTAAAATTCGCTTACCTAACAGAGGCAACTCAACCTTGCCGTTGCCGTTCTCATTACCGTTTTTATACGCTCCGTGAGAATGATGCCCGTTGGTTGATTTAGGGGATTCCGGCTCTGCCGCAGGAGTTGCTGGCAGCGGTTCAGCGTAACCAATCGCAGTTGAAACAGGAGGCGTGGAGATTTGATGCAAGCCCGGTTCCTGTGCTCTGGCTTCAATTGTTTTGGTCGCTGTTCCTGATGCCAGAGAGGAATTAATTTCTATGGGTTGATATGAAGATTGTAAAACAATTTCCTCAACCGGTTCAGGTGTATCGTTAAGCAGGCGATGCGCACCCGCCGCAATCAGATGACGAGCTAACAGGCTGCCCAGCTCTTCGCATTTGTACTGGGTTCCGCTGACGGCATGGCGAACAATTTGTGTTCCTGCCACATCGCACACCAAACCTTCAAGTTTAAGCGTTCCTTCTTCAGTATTCACTTCGCCAAAAGCTGCAATCGGAACGGCGCAGCCTCCACCAAGACCACGCAGGACGGCGCGTTCACCTTCGACGGCATTGCGCGTCGGCCAATGGTTCAGGGCTTCGACTAGATAATTAACCCGTTCATCTTCGACGCGTGTTTCAATACCGAGTGCGCCTTGCCCGACTGCGGGTAACAAATGATGTGGAGGAATCAGGTGAGAAATTTGTGAACTGTAACCTAACCGATTTAATCCGGCAGCCGCCAAAATAATGGCATCAAAATTTTCGTCTTCGAGTTTTCTAAGTCGTGTTTCGACATTGCCGCGAAGTTCAAGAATTTGCGCGTCAGGTCGCAGCAATCTTAATTGCGAAGCGCGACGTGGGCTGCTGGTTCCAATAACAGGTTGAACGGGAAGGCTTAACAAAGAATTGACTCGCGTTGCCAGCCGACGATTCACGATTAAGGCATCGCGTGGGTCTTCACGTTTGGTGACGGCAGAAAGGTGCAGACCTTCCGGTAAAACTGTTGGTAAATCTTTGAGGCTGTGAACCGCCAGATCAATGCGCTGGTCAAACAGGGCTTCCTCGATTTCCTTGGTAAACACGCCTTTACCAGGCATTCGCGCCAGCGATGCTTCAGTTAACAAATCCCCGGTAGTTTTGATGATCTCGATTTCGACTTCCAGGCCGTCGTGCAAACGTTCTAGTTCAGATTTAATCCAGTTCGCTTGCCAGAGAGCTAGCCTGCTGCCACGAGATCCGATGATGAGGTTCGGCATATTAGGATCTTTACTTTGGCGGGACACGAACTAAGAGTAACGTTTTTTGTCACATAGTGCAATGTCTTAATTTAAACATATACCGAACTTGAGGTAAATTCCATCTTTAGTTATAGTTTGCGACTGTTCACTTGCCCGTTGTCCGTATTATGTAGCTTCCGCCTGAATAATCATTAGCGGAGAATACTTTCTTGATGGGATTTTCAACCGGCATTTGATAATGGAACCACTGAAAATCTAATTTATGTCAGATCACGTAGCCAATCTCGCTCAGCAAATTCGGACGGAAATTCATAAAGTGATTGTTGGACAAGAAGATATTATTGATCAGATTTTGATCTGTCTTTTTGCCGAAGGTCACGCATTGCTGGAGGGCGTTCCCGGTACAGCCAAAACTTTGCTGGTCAAAACCCTGAGCAAAATTATTGGTGCCTCCTTTAATCGAATTCAATTTACACCTGATTTGATGCCGTCTGATATTACGGGGACCAATGTTTTTAATTTGAATACATCGCAGTTTTCTTTGCGGTACGGGCCGGTTTTTACGGATTTATTATTAGCCGATGAAATCAATCGGACACCGCCAAAAACGCAGGCTGCCTTGCTGGAAGCGATGGAAGAACGACAGGTCTCAATTGATGGAGAAAGCCATCCGCTCTCGCCGTTATTTTTAGTGCTGGCCACGGAAAACCCAATTGAATACGAAGGCACTTATCCGTTGCCGGAAGCGCAGCTTGATCGGTTCCTTTTAAAAATTATCATTTCGTACCCAACGGCAGATCAGGAACTGCAAGTCGTTGCAAATTGGCAGGCCGGATTCAATGCACGTAAGCTTGAAGCCGTAGATTTGCACGTTTTAAGCGATCCCGCAGTGGTCGCCCACGCACGGGCTTTTGTGCGGCGGGTCACTGTGGAGCCAAGCGTTCAGAAATACCTGGTCGACATTGTTCGTCGAACGCGTGAGCATCCGAATTTACAATGGGGAGCCAGCCCTCGCGCTTCGGTGGGCGTCCTGTTGGCAAGCAAGGCATTGGCCGCGATGCGGAGCCGTGATTTTGTGACGCCAGATGATGTCCGCGATGTAGCGCGTCCCGTTCTGCGCCATCGCATTGTGCTGCGCTCTGATGCCGAAATTGAAGGAATGACCGCCGATCAGGTCATTGATGAAATTCTGGTGAGTGTGGAAGTACCTCGGTAAGAAAGTTCGCAGCGGGAAGAACTTTGCGGTTCACAGTAAAGACAGTTCGCAGTAATCTGCGAATTATCACCTCTGTAAACGGCGAACTTCTTCTTACTGCGAACCGCGAACTTCTTATGCTGTTTACCCTACGATTTATTATTCTGATTGCGCTCGGCGTCATTCCTATTCTGGTGGCGTGGTCGCCTGTTTGGGGGAAATGGTATTTACTTGGCTGGAATTTATTTTGTGGCTTGCTCGCGTTTCTTGATTACTATCGGACGGAAGATGTAGAACTATTTGAGATAGTCAGAAAGTTACCCAAACGTTTTATTATTGGTGAAGAAAACGAAGTACAAATTGAAGTGATTTCAAGCTTGAAACGGCAGATAAAATTGCAATTGAAAGATGAGTATCCGCCTGAATTAGAGTTGCGCGGAGAGCGTTTATTAACTTCAATTATTCCAGGCCGGGCACGTCGCTCGACGATCCTTAATTATAATTTATTTGCCGGGGCGCGGGGTGATTATCATTTCGGAGATTTGATTTTACGCTGGGCTGCGCCTTGGGGATTAGTAACGAAACAGAGCCGGATTAAGGCCGCCCAAAATGTTAAAGTCTATCCAAATTTAAGCCCTGCGAAACAGCAGGAATTATTGGCGTACCGCAATCGCGCATTGCAATTGGGCATTCGCCGGATGCGATTAAAAGGGCAGGGAAGAGAATTTGAAAGCCTCCGTGATTATGTGCGCGGCGATGCCTTACGCCATATTTCCTGGTCTGCGACGGCACGGCGTGGCAAGCTGGTCACACGCCAATATGAAGAAGAGCGCAACCAAAATATTGTAGTAATGATTGATGCCGGACGTTTGATGACTTCGCGCATTGAGAAAATGTCGAAGCTGGATCACGCCATCAATGCGGCTTTGGCGGTTGGGTTTGTTGCTAATCGCGGTCACGACAATGTTGGCTTACTGGCTTACACTCGTGAAATCGTGACGTATCTGCCGCCCCAATCTGGTAATGCGCAGATTAATGCGATGCAGGAAGCCTTGTATAATCTGAAACCGCAAATGATCGAACCGGATTACGCCAAAGCTTTTCAGTACTTATCACAGCATTGCAAGCGCCGTTCACTGGTAATTATTTTAACCGATTTAATTGATCGTGAAGCTTCATCAGAATTGCTGGAATATACGGCTAATTTAATCCCCCGACATTTACCATTAATTGTCACTATCGGAGATAATGATTTACGATCATTAATCACTGAGATACCGTCGCAAATCGAAGAAGTTTATCGTCAAAGTGTCGCCGAAGAGTTATTACTACAGAGAGAAGAAGCATTAGCTGGAATCACGGAATTAGGTGGTTTAGTTCTTGACATTCCAGCCGGACAATTATCTTTTCAGTTAGTTAATAAGTATCTGGAAGTAAAGGCTCGCGGCTTACTCTAAGCTATTATTAAATGACCTCTGAAGCACCCGAAAAAACAAAAAACTATCCCGAAATCTTGAGCGTTGCCGCTTTTATTTTAGCTGTCATTGTTGCTATTTATCTCCGCTTTTACCTGCTGGAAATTAAGCCGCTACATCACGACGAGGGCGTGAATTCACATTTTTTACTGAATCTCCTGCGGCAGGGGCAGTATAAATACGATCCCAACAATTATCACGGGCCATCCCTTTATTATTTCACGTTTTTAAGTGTGAAATTATTAGGTGAAAGTGAATTTGCCTTACGATTTTTTCCGGCTCTTTGCGGGGCTTTAACCGTGGCTTTAATGTGGGGATTACGACGAGGCTTAGGTTTAGTTGGAACTCCTGTTGCTGCCTGGAGCCTGGCTCTGTCGCCCGGACTCGTTTATTTTTCACGTGATTTCATTCACGAATCTTCTTTTGCTTTTTTTATGGTCGGGATGATTGTCACGGCTTATAACTGGAAAAATTCTTCGAGTATATTTTGGTTTTCGATTTTCACCGGCTTACTTTTTACGACAAAAGAAACTTCAATTCATACTTCGTTAGTGTTAATCGTTTCAGTTTTTTGCGCAATTGGATGGGATGAAATTCGAAATTATCTAACTGGAAGAAGGTATCAGTTTCCGGTATTTAAGCTATCTCCTCTGCTGTATCAAGGGTTTCTTAACCTATCTATTTTCTTACCAATCTTTGTAACAATTTATCTGGTCTTTTATACATCGTTTTTTACAAATCCTTCAGGCCCGCTGGATTTTTTAAAATCAGTATTTCAATGGACTGGGCGAGGATTCACCGAACATATTCACGATCACGTCTGGTCATATTACCTTGGAATATTAGCAAAGTTGGAATTGCCATTAGTCATCGCAGGAATAATCGGTTTTGGATTAACTCTGTGGCGCGGTTCTCGATTCGGGCTTTTTTTAATGGCCTGGGCTTACGGAATGGTGATCGGATATTCGAGAATTCCTTATAAAACTCCGTGGTTAATGGTGAGTATGATAACAGCTCTGGCGGTCTTCAGCGGATATGTCGGACAGCTAGTTTTTGATCTGCTTAAACTTCGTGCGCCACGATTAATCTTTATCGCGGTGCTTTTGCTCTTAACATATCCTGTTTTTAAAATGAGCTATACGGTGAATTTAATTAAGTACGAAGATAACAATAATGAGACAGGGTATTTTGCTAAGTTTGGAAAAGCCAGAAACCTAACAGCTTATACAGATACGCAGTATGGCTATGTGTATGCGCAGACGAATGACACGGCAAAAGACTTATTTGCGGAAGTTGAACGCATTAACCCTGATAAGATATTTTATATCACCAGGGATTACTGGCCGCTGCCGTGGTACCTACGAAAATATGAAGTTTCAGGCTATGAAGACAAAGCTCCCGAAGATTTTGAAGGGAAGCTGTTAATTGCTGCCAAAAATCAGGAAGAAGAAACATTTCTTAAATTAAAAGGAAGATATACTACAAAAACCTTTACGCTTAGACCAGCTGTCGAAATCGTCCTGTTTATTAAAGATTGAAACATGCAGAAGCCCGCACGCAGTAAGGGCGTTAGTACTCTGGAAAGTCCACATTAAGCACTAACGCCCTTACTACGTGCGGGCTTCTGCATTTAAGCTTACTTCCCGCGATCATTTTTAATATAAGCAATTGCTACAACTGCTGCAAAAACGGCTATTCCTGCAATCAATCCAACGGAAACTTTACCAGGAATTTTACCTGGTTTAGCAGTTTTCTCGGAAAGTTTATTTACTTCCGTGTAGTTAATTTCTCGGTTTGAAGTTTTTCCTTCTTTTAAAACCTGTACGGTGAAGACAGCATCTTTGATCTCCGCGATCTGCCCATCAAATGTTTCTCCGGAATTCAGATTGACGATTATATTTTTACTAACTCCCAAATTCGTGATTTGCGTTTTGAGCTTTTCTTCTTTGGTTTGTTTAGGATTGGCGAGCAGCGGTAGGTTTCCTACCACAAGCAGGCATAAAAATAACGAAATAAATTTTTTCAGCATTCATGGTTCCTTAAAAGTTTTTAGTGTTCGTTAGCGTATATCGCTATCATTATTGCTGCAAGTGTACCACCAATGCCTGCCAGGATTCCAAGCGCAGTAAATCCGGCAATTTTGCCAGCTCCGACCACGTCCGTAATCTTTTTAATATTTTCGTACGGCACGTCACGCGAAATAATTTGTCCATTTTCAGCTAACTGAATAACTAACTTGTCATCTTTGATGTCTGCGATCCGACCACCAATTTTCTCACCTGAAAACAATTGGATATTGACCTGTTTGTTGACGCCCCAGGAAACGACCTTGGCTTTGTTTTGGGCAATTTTTTTGGGCTTTGCCGTTTTGACTTGCTGCGCCATGACGAGGCTCAAATTCATTCCACAAATCAAAAGTACCGTTATAAAACTCTTCAATAGTTTGTTCTTCATAATTAATCTCCTTACGTCTAATTCTAAAAAAATTATTTTCTAAAGCTCCGGGAATAAATCCGAAACCTGCTGCGTTATACGTGTCGAGCTACTTCACGTACGTTCCAAATTCAACTTTTCAAAAGACAGATCAGCACAGCTGGTGTTGGTCGAAGTGTGTTTCTTAACTCGTAACCAAATTTTTTGGAGGTCTCCATGTATTCTCAAATCAAAACCTTAACTCGTAAATTTTCAGTTTCTTTTTTCATGTTGCTTACAGTCGCAGCCTTTTCAACGTCGGTTTTTGCCGATGACAACTGGGGAGGCAAATCTGGTGATCGCCCGATTGTCCGCAGTGCCGTGATTACCGAACCTGGTTCGTATATTTTGCTGCGCGACCTCACCAGCACGGAACCCATTCGCATTCTTGCCTCCGGCGTGACGCTTGACCTCAATGGTCATCAACTTTCCGCTTCCACCAAAGGCGCAGGCATTGGCGTCGGCGTTGAAGGCGCCACCGGGGTCACGATCAAAAATGGCCGTGTCGGCGGATTTATGATGAACGTCAGATTGATGAATTCCACCAATGTCACAGTGAAAGATTTATCAATCGTCGGAGCTGATTTAGCTCCCAGCGGCGGCCCCAGCGAAATGGGAATCGTCCTGCTAAATGCTCGCGCTTCATTCATCAAAGGCAATACCATCAGTGCGGTTAACCTTGGTATTTTCGTGCGCGGTGGCGGTTCGACCGGAAATCGTATTTTTGAAAACCTCGTCGTTGGCGGAGCGACTGCGGCAAACAGCCTGCTTGGCATTTGCTACAACCCCGCGCCAACCGGTGGTTCAGCAGGTCCGACGGGCGATTTGATTTACAACAATCACATCGCGCGTTTTGGCTATGCGATTGCGCTCAGCGAATTTACAAAGAGTAATATTTTCCGCGAGAACACGCTGTCTTCTTACGTTGGTGGAATTCGTGAACAGCAATTCCTAAAAGCCAACGGCGGAACGAACGTTGCGGAAGGAAATCTCGAAACGATTATCCCCGCGAATTAGTCAGCTAATGCAGAAGCCCGCACGCAGTAAGGGCGCAAGTACTTAATATAAATTTTCCTGAGTACTGGCACCC
>JAYTCQ010000147.1:0-4004 GCA_043736395.1 Blastocatellia bacterium
TCGGCTTACGAGTCTTGTCAAACCTTATACCGTGCCTTGAAAAAAGTATTAGTCGAGGTTGGCTCAAAATACCAGATTAATTTTGCTTAGGTACTTACAATTTAACAAGCAATAAAAAAGTACTTGAGGTAGAAGTCAAAAAAAGTGAAGAAGTAACGCTTCAATTATTCCACCCATTAGCACCCCTATTAGCAAAATTCAAAGCAAGCACTAATTCTCTCGAGGATGAAAAGAATCATGATTTTGATTCAATCCTTGACTATGAGGACTTATACGGGGAGTCCCAAAATAAGGCACACCTAAAAAAATATGGCAATAAGATTACACCGCGATTTATTTTGCAAAATGGCGTTGTTCATACGTTGATCCGCACTCCTTTGATTGAGAAAATGATGGGAAGTACATCTCCCATCCAAATTTCTCAGGTTATCGCGGCTGATATAGAGATTCCGGTTGATCTCCCACACGGAGTTCCTTTCGGGAGTGTTTCAATATCAGGTATTCCGCGGCTTCTTTTCTCAGGTCAGAAATATAATATTATTTTTGAAAATGATTGTGGCTCGATGTCTGATAGCAACAATCTTGATTTGAATTTTTTAAATGAAACCTTTGCCCGCCCAATAGGCAAAGAGGAAATTCTATTTCAACTATCCGGTCGACCAGATGTTCTAAAACATCTCAGAGCTGAAGTTAGAAAATGTAAAACAGGAGACTATGACGCTCTTAAAGGTAGTATCTTTGACCTTGACCTTAATATTGATCCTATGGGCAGGTTTAGTCCTTGCGGGTTAGGCTATTTTGGTTACAGCAACGGGTTAGACCATAATCCGTGAGCTAATCAAATCATTACTTAAAGAAGACCTTGCTATACAATTAATCAGCTAGGGTAACTATTAATGCCCTCAACTTTTTACTTGTAAGAGGGTCTTCTTATTTTAGATATTCTCTGCTCCGCAATACACTCCATCAATTTTCCCTCATGACTAATTTTCACTTCTCTGGATTTGCCACCGGTTTTAATCACAGCTTCGTAACCAATTAAAGTTCCACCTTCCGTCAAAGATTCAATGATGGCGATTTTTCCTTTGCCTGCTTGCTTAATGATGGTTGATTGAACTGCGGCTGATAAATCTTTGAGTTCGACTTGTTCTTCTACGGAAAGAATTTTGCCGGACTCATCAATCATCATATCTCTGTTGTGTCCGTCAATTTCCAATTCAAGCTCGTACACCGTCTGGCCTTTTTTGGCGTCTATAATTATTCATTAAGTTTCTATCAAGTCTGATTTTACCTTCTAACAGCTAAGACTGGCTTGAGGCATTTTTTTCGCCTCTAATCATCGCATAGACCGCGGGCGTCACGACTAACGAAAGTAACAGTGCGCCGCACAATCCGCCGATGACGGCGATGGCTAAGGGTTGGAGTAAATCGGCTCCTGCGCCAATGGCTAATGCCAGGGGCAACATCCCTAAAATTGCGGCGAGTGAAGTCATTAATACGGGGCGAAACCTTCGGCGTCCTGATCGTAAAAGTGCTTCGCGCAAAGTGTCTCCGGCTTCTAAATGATCTTCGACGGCGTCGAGCATGAGGATTCCATTTTTCGCTACGATGCCGACGACCATGATCATTCCCATCAGCGAAACAATGTTGAGGGTGGATTTTGTAATCAACAATGCAAGCAGCACTCCGCCCAATGCCAGTGCGGCTCCGGTGACGATTGCCAGTGGAGCGGCGAGCGTTCGAAACTCAATTAGCAGTACAATAAATACTAACGAAATCGCCAGAATTAACGCGAGTGCCAGCTCGCGAAAACTCGCTTGCTGTTCCTGATAAAGTCCGCCGTATTCAAGCGTCATCCCTGGTGGCAATTTCACGTCCTGCGCAAGTTTTGTTTTGATTTGATTAATCGCAGTGCCGAGGTCTACGCCTTCTAATCTCGCTGTCACCGACAACGATTGACGTAAGCCGTCGCGCCCAATTTCGGTCTGTCCTTTATCGTATTCAACTTCCGCAACCTGATCGAGACGGAAATTGGCGTCGCTCGCAGAACGAATATTAAGACCGCGCAACGTCTCCAACGATTGTTTCGCAGCACCTGCCATGACGACGCGTACGGTGATCAAATGTCCGAGCTGCAAAATGCTCGAAGCCGCATCCCCCGTCATCGCCGTCGTCACAGTATTCGCAATGTCAGTTGCCGTCACGCCGAATTGTGCAGCGCGTTTCGGATCCACTTTGAAAGTAATTGCAGGACCGCTGACCGTGATTCCATTGAAGGTGTCGACTACGCCATGAACTTTTTCGATAGCTTCGGTAACTTCAGTGGCTTTACGCTCAAGCGCTGGCGTGTCTTCGCTAAAAAGCCGAATCTCGACAGGTTCTGGTGAACTGACGAGATCACCAATCAAATCGCCAAGAATGCCAACAAATTCGATGCGTAAAGCCGGTTGGCTGGATTCAATTTGTTCGCGCAATTCTTTGGTGATTTCTTCCGTCGCACGTTTTCGATTTGGTTTGAGCTTGATCAAAAAATCGCCGCTGTTCGGTTCCGTAATCAGGAAGCCGAGTTCGAGTCCGGTGCGCCGTGAATAACTTTCGACTTCGGGCGTTTCTTTTAATAGTTTCTCGACGTGTTGCAATAAACGATCTGTCTCGGCGAGCGAGGCTCCGGGAGGTGCAAAATAATCCAGCACAAACGCGCCTTCATCAAAAGCTGGCAAAAATTCGGAACCTAATTTTTGATACATCCATCCCGAAAATCCGAGGACGACGAGCATTGCGAGCCCTACCAAAATTTTACGATTGAGCGCGTGACCAAGCACCCATTCGTACTGCTCAATAATGACACGCAGAAACGCGCCTGATTCTCCTTCGGCTTCTCCATCTTTACGAGGTTTGAATCGGACAAACCGACGCGCCAGCACCGGAGTAAATGTGAGCGCCAGAACCAGCGAAGTCAACAACGCTACCGACAGCGTCAACGCTAAAGAACGAAAGAAAACTCCTGTTACTCCGGTCAACAAAGTAAGCGGTAAAAAAACAACGACCGGAGTAATTGTCGAGCCGATAATCGGAATGGTGATTTCACGAATGGCACTCTCAATTGCTTCCTGCCGCGAGAGTCCTCGCGACAGATAAGTGTAGATACTTTCGACCACGACAATGGCATCGTCAATGACTAAGCCGATGGCGGCGGCGACGCCTCCCAGCGTCATTAAATCAAATGACAATCCCACCAACCACATCGCTAAAAATGTAGCGAGAATCGTGACCGGAATCACCAACGTCGCCACAAACGTAGTTCCCCAATTGCGCAAAAAAGCGAATAAAATTAACGCTGAAAGTGCCAGTCCAACCAGGATAGCATCGCGCACAGATTTCATCGCTTCTCTCACCAACAAGGATTGATCGTAAAACGGAGCAATTTTAATATCTTTGGGGAGCTGCGTGCGCAAGACATCAAGCTCGGCCTTAATGTCATCAACGACGGTGATGCTGTTAGCGTATGGCTGACGCGCTACATTAAGAAGCACTGAAGGGTGTCCGTCAGCTGTTACGATGGTGTAATTCGGCTCAACACCCGCGCCGACTGTCGCGACATCAGCCACAGTGATCGGCGCACCGCTCACTGTGGCGACGACGATGCCATTTAATTCTTCCGGAGTTTTCGCCTGACCGCTGACGAGAGCAAGTTCCAGTTTATGATTTTCTTCAATCAATCCCGGCGAAGCGAGAATGTTTGCATTGCGAACCGCATCAGAAACTTGTTGGACTGAAACGCCACGCGCCTTCAATCGTTGAAGATCAACCGTCACATGAAATTCGCGCACTTTTCCGCCTGCGACATTTACTTCAGCAACACCTGGAACACGCGCAAGTCTGGGCTTAATCGTGTAGACCACGAGATCATTCAAGCTTGCCGGATCACGTGTATCCGAAGTCAGGCTGTAACCCACGACCGGAAAAATGGCGAAGGTCAACCGATCAACTCTTCGAATCGAAGC
>JAYTCQ010000148.1:0-21478 GCA_043736395.1 Blastocatellia bacterium
AACCGCGGGAGCGATTCAGCGTGATTCGTCGCAGACGATTACGTGGGAGGAACTTGGCATTGATGCGCTCTTTGTGGACGAAGCGCATCTTTTCAAAAATTTATACATCCCGACAAAAATGACGCGTGTCGCGGGACTCCCGAACAGCGATTCACAGCGAGCCTTTGATGCATTCATTAAGGTGCAGTCACTGCTGGAAAATAATGGTCGGGTGATTTTCGCGACCGCCACGCCCGTCAGCAATACCTTAGCCGAGGTGTATGTGATGATGAAGTTTCTGCAACTCGACTACCTGAAAGAAATGGGATTCGAACATTTTGACGCGTGGGTGCAGATGTTTGCCGAAACGACGCAGAGTCTGGAAATGAAGCCGGACGGCTCCGGCTTTCGGATGAATACGCGCTTCAATAAATTTACGAATCTGCCGGAACTGGCCGCGCTCTGGCGACAAGTCTTGGATGTCAAAACCGCAGAACAACTCAATCTGCCGCGTCCGGGCATCATCGGCGGCGGGCCGCAGGTCATCAGCATTCCGGCCAGCGAAGAATTGAAAACTTTCGTGCAGGGACTGGCGGAGCGCGTCGAGAAAATCAAAAGCAGGCGGGTCGCACCGGAGGTGGACAACATGCTCAAGATTACGAATGAAGGGCGCAAGGCGGCGCTTGATATTCGCCTGGTGCTGCCCGGTACGCCAGCGCCCGCGCAGTCCAAACTCAATGCGGTCGTGGAGCAGATCGTGAAGCTCTATCACGCCTCTCAAGCAACGCGTGGGACACAGGTGGGTAAAACCCAACAAATGGGTGAAAAGCGTCATAGGATTTTAGACAACGCCTTACTAACATTAGGCTTCTAGCTGCTTTACCCTTCCCGAGTTTCCCTCCTCTTGAAGCCCAGAATTTCGGACAGGTTCAAGCCCACCGAATCACGCAGCTTTTCATCCGAGAAATCATACTCTCCGTGTAGATTGATATGTTGCCAGGAAACGACGGAGCCGTTTTTGATGGCAGCAATCAATCCGGCTCTTCGTTCTTCTGTCTGGGCTTCTTGAAGCTGCTGCGTCAGGTACAGGTAGTTCCAGCAGATGATGGCGTTCTTAATCAGGCGGCGACATCCTTCGGCCAGGTCCTGCTCCGTTTTATCGGCCTGTATGATTTCCTGCCCGTGCCCGAAGGAAATGGCTCGGGAGAATTTCTGCGCACTCTCGATTTTGTTGAGTTGCTTTTCAATCGCTTGGCGAAAGGCTGCATCATCGAGGTACTTGAGGATGAAGATCGTCTTGGGGATCTTCCCGAATTCCTTCAAGGCACAGTACAACGGATGCTGTCTGGAATAGGAGTTGAGGCGCTTGAAAAGCTGCGAAGCGGTCGTGTGCTTGAGTTTGATCGTGGCAATGAAGCGCAGCATCTCATCCCATTGCGCAGCAATCAGGGTGGTATCAATGTAAGCATCCGGTAGAATGGCATAGCCTTTTTCCTGATACACCTTGCGCTTTTCAAACGCATACAACCGCTGCCGATCAAGATGCGCAATTCTGGGCGCGAAGGCGAAGCCCAGCAGGAACGTGGCACCGAAGATAATTTCTCCGTAGCCGTGGGTGTCGGTTGAATGAATGTCGCTTTTGACGACCTCGTTATGGAGCAGCCCGTCAATAACGTAAGCCGCTTCGCGTTCGGCAGAACTGATGACGGTGGAATGCCACAGCAAATGACGCTCATCAATGAAGCTGTAAACGGTGGCCCCTTTGTTCTGCCCAAAATACTTGAACGAGTGTCTGGCATTGAGCGATTCGACCGCGACTTCAAATTTCTGGCCATCACTTGAAGTGTGCAGCTTGTGCGGATCACGGCGGTACAGGTTCGGCAGTTCGAGTTGATCCAGGACACTGAGAATCCTGTCATTGGCTGCATGTAGATTCGGGATGGAGAAATACCAGTTCAGTGTGCTCTCCAATTCGTGTTCGTTAATCTGCTGGGAGATCTGCGCAATCTTTTTCTCGCCGATGTCACAGCCGAGGCCGACGATCCCAGCCAGCAAGGTTTTTTCGGATGGTTGGCGGCGTTGATGCTTCTGCTGCCAGTGCGTAAATTCAGCTAAAAAATGCGTCGCCTCATTGACCGTGGCCAGCACTTCCAAGAGCGAAATGTATTTGCGCTCTGGGAAGAAGGCTGGCAGAAAGGTTTCATTGTCCTGCTCTTCTGCCTTCGGCGTGGTGACATAAAACGTCTGATCGGGACGAAATTTGAGCAGTAGGTTGTGGCCTGCCAGATAACGCTCATTGGTGACACGGTACTGCTGTTCCAGGGTGCGCCGCAGTTCACGTAGCGTTAGGTGACAATCCGCAAACTTGGTCAGGTCCGCACGTTGGAGATAATCGCTGCGCGTCGCTTGCCAGTCGTCCTGGGCAATCAAATAATCTTCCAGGGAGCGGTACTTGTGCGAGCGCCGCAGATTCAGTGTCCCGGCTTTGATGGCTTCGGCAATGCCGACAAAAAGCAAAGCTTTGTAAAGCGAAACCTGCAATTTGCCCTTGTCGTCAAAAATGGTTTCCTGTTCCCGTGCGGGCAGAAACGCGGTGGGCGCGTGCTTGTCTAACTCCCCTTCTTTTTCCTGATAGTAAGCAATGGCCTTGAGCAAAGACGGTGCTGCGGAACCCTGGTCAAAGCGCACGCAGCGGACGATGTCCGCCACACGGTTTTGCAGCTTCAGTGATTTCTTTCCCAGCATCGCGTAATAGTCGTGATCATGTTCCGCCGTTTGCACGGCGTGCTGGAGTTCGCGCACTTGGGCCGTCACGTGATTTCGTTCCGGCTCCTGTTGCTCAATCAATTGCGCGATCCGGGTGACTTTCTCCTGCGCGTCGAGTTCCGGTTCTGCGATGATGCGTTGAATCTCAGTGAAGGCTGTCAAGAGATGCTTGTCCAATCCGGCGAGCATCCCCTGGATGGCCTGATGACGCTGCCCGCGTGACTGATAGTACTGCTCTTTGTGTTCGCGCTGCGTGGTATTAAGCGTGGTCTGCACGCATTGCAGCAAGGTATCGATCAGAACGTCTTGCAAGCGGAAGGTCTGATAGGCAATGAAAGCGAGCAAGTGCAGATAACGGTCGGCGGTGGCGCGGCGCGTGACCTGAAAGATTTCCGCCTTGATGACGGCGTGGGCGTAATAGCTCAGTCCTTCGTGCGACAAGCCCAACGCGGTAATGACAGCTTCAACTTCCTCGTACAGACCGGAGAGCAGTTGCCAGTCAGCGAGGTTGGCTTTGATGCGTCCAGGTTTCGTTGACTGATGGAACTTCTTGAGCAGTGTCAGCCGATAGCGCTGCACTTGTGGGACGGTTCCAGCGGCTTCCGTCGCAGGTTCCTTTTCCAGCAATAAATCGAGTCTTTGGCGCTGTGCGGCAGTGAGATGAGTGCTGACGATTTTGATCAGACTGCGTTGGTGGCGATTGATTTCATCCCCGATGAGATCCGCCAGTGTCGTATAGCCTGGCAGCGCAACCCGGTGCTCAAGCAGGAATTCAATCGCTTCCAGCAGCATCACTTTCGGCCTGACCTGTGCGCTGGCTTGCCCGGCAATGGCACGGGTCAAGAGACGACGTGCTTCTTCATCGAATCTGCGATAGCCAAAGAAATCCAGTAGCACTTGCTGATGCCGGATGGTAGTTCGCTTGTCATACAGGCGAGCTTTGATGTCAGTCTCGTTCACGCCTAGTCGTGTGGCGGCAAAGATCAGGTCAGTCGGATGAAATTGGTTCCCGAAGAATTTGTGGCGAGCACGAAAATATCCAGCGGTGAGAATGAAGCAAGCCTGATTGGTGGAGGTGCGGAAACTCAGGCTCAGCCTGTGGAGATGGGCGGGAAGGGTGAAGAACTTTTTGCGCTCGGTATGATTAAAGAGCGGTGGAGACTCGAAAGCCTTGATCTCAGACGCGTTGAAAATCTTAATGGTAGACATTCTCTAGCCTCTCCTGCCCGACCTGCTGAGCGTTAAAACGAACGTTTATCTAATAAGGTAAATGAACCGAAAGACACTGGTAAAAAGATAAGGGAGTTTATAGAATAACGCCAGATTTGAGGTTTTCATCGAAGTTTGAGCAAATGGCAAAAAAGACGCCGCTGGCACAACACAAAACGATTGGTTATCTGCGCGTCTCCACCGGCGCGCAGGAACTCGAGAAAAACAAAGCCGACATCCTGCGTCTGGCGAATCACAACGATCTCGGCAAGGTGCAGTTTGTGGAGGAAAAAGTTTCTGGCAAGGTCTCGTGGCGTCAGCGCCGGATCGCCGAACTGATCGAGACGCTTCAGACACAGGACTGCCTCATCGTCAGTGAGTTGTCACGACTGGGCCGCAGTATGCTGGAGTGCATGGAGATTCTTTCCATCGCAGCACAGAAAGGAATCCGTGTGTATGCTGTCAAAGGCAACTGGCGGCTGGATCAGAGCATTCAGAGCAAAATCATTGCGATGGCGTTTTCCATGGCGGCGGAGATTGAGCACGATTTGATTTCGCAGCGGACAAAGGAAGCGTTGCGGTTCAGGAAGGCGCAGGGAATAAAGTTAGGAAGACCGAAAGGCCCCGGCAAAAGTAAGCTGGATGTCTATCGCCCAGAGATTGAGGGCTTGTTAGCCAATGGCGCCACGCAGCGGTTCATCGCCAAACGCTACAAAACTACCGAAGCCAATCTGCACAACTGGCTCAAAAAGCATGGGCTAAAACAAGGGAAAGTGATCTATCAAGCCCGATTCCTATGACACTTTTCACCCATTTGTTGGGTTTTACCCATATTTATAAGGTGGAAGAAGAGCGGACGCATTTCGGGCGTAATGTTCGCAATATGAACAAAGCCTGGCACGGCATTACCGAAGCAACCGTCAAATTACGAGAGAGGTTACAAGATGTGAAGACGCAACCATAGCCGCAAACAAATCAGGTTCCGCCGGAGCCTGTTAACAGTTGCCATTCTACTGAGTAACGCCTTGGTTTCCCTGGCACAAGTTCCGACGAACGATCCACCTGATCCGCTGGTCAAATTGGTCGTGGTGGCAGAAACCTTGATTCCGAAATTGCAGGAATTGATAGAAAGCCCGCTCGTCCAGAGTTTGGAAAATCTGGCGTTCTGGATTGCAGTCATTGTCATGCTGCTCTCCTTTGCAAGGCTCTTTCGCGAAAACGATGGGCCAGTAAAGACCTCTTCTGGTGGTGCTTCCGCCGTTATTTTCACGCTCTTTGGCACCGGACGCACCATCATCAATACCGCCAGCGAGATCGGTTATGAAATCATCAACGTCACAGAATTCAGAAAAATCTTCTGGGACGCGGAACTGAATTTTCATGTGAACTACGAGAAATTTACCGAAGGGATGTTTCTCGTCAAAGCCCCCGCCAACAATCCCGATGAAGTCATCGGCGCGCTGACCAGTGAAAATCCAAATTTCCGCGACATCACGAAATTGCTGGATGTCTCTTCGTGGAAGCTTTCCAATATTTTTATTGGTGTCACGCTCAGCCGATTTCTGCTCGAATTCGCGCAACTGTTTCTCGCGATTCTGAGTGCGTTGCTCACGATTGGACTCCGTTTATTTGCACCCTTCGCCATCGCCCTCGCGATTGACCGGACGCTGGCGCAGCGCATCTCCTATCCCTTTGCCTGGAGCGCGGGTGTGTTCACTTTGATTACGCCACTCGTCAGTCATATCCTCGGCTTAGTCGTCTACACGACCGGCAACTTTGCGTTCAAAATTATTTCACCGGAAACCGGGTTGTTCACAGTAGACGCCAATGGCGCAATCACGGGCGATGCTTCGCTCATCACCCAGGCCGTCTATGCCAGCATTGTCCTGATGGTCTTGATGGCGCTCGGTTCTCTCTTGTTATTGGCTTCCCCGTACATCAGTTACAAGCTCGCCTTCGGTCAGATTTTTGAAGCGGTCTCGACCACCGCTTCCGGTTGGATGGGCGCTTTTTCCGCAACGGGTCTTGAAATCGCCGGAATGAAATACGGCACCGCGCTGCAACGCCAGGCCAGTGAAACGCGCATAGAAGGACAATATCAATCCGAACAGGCCCGCGCTTTGGCGATCAAGGATGCAGGTAATCTGACTGGGAGAGCACAACAAATTCTCGGTCTGCAATCTGCCGCCGCCAGCCGTTCGCAGTCCCTCGGCGCGATTGCCGGTGGCTATACGATGTCGGTGCAAATGACGAACGCACAGCGCACCGCTTCCCTCGGCATGATTGAACAAAGCAGACAGCAACAGGTTACCGGATTACTTGCGGATCGCAGCTTCGGAGAACAGCAAACCAATATCTCTCTGCGACGGGAAGAAAACGATACGCGCGTGAATCAAGCCGAGCGCAATATCTCGACCCTTACGAATCGCACGACCGACGCGCTCGAACATGGCGTGGGCGCCGGCGCCGCTCTGGGCGGTAAATCCATGCCGCTCCTGTCCGCCGTCCGCGATGCCACTCAAGTCGTGACCGCGCCCGTCAGAGCTACCAACGAGATTTCCATTAACAATATCTCTACTGAAGCTCGCGTTGGCAATCTCCAAAGCGCTCGCCGCGACCACGTCGAGAATTACGAATTCACCGGACAAATGCGTCTGGATGCTGCCGACCAGTATGCCAAAGAAAGCAGCAAAATTACCGACACCCAAGCCTCGGCGAATATCGCAGCCGCGCGAGCCAATCGCGACCTCGCCGCAGGCGGTGTCGAACGCGGCTACCATCAACAAGTCCATGGCGTGAACTCCGCGTATCAACTCAATCTCGAAGCCAATCAAGTCAATTTTGCTGGTGCTCTCAAAGCTGCTGAGATCATCAAGGGTTCCGGTTTACAAGCCGTCAAGTTGGAACAGGTCTCTCAAATCGTAACGACTCTCAGTCGCGATCTGGCACGGCGAGCAGAACAGGCAATGACACTGCGGTATTAGCTGCTTTTAAAATAGGTTGTCTATGGATACCTTTCTCACGATCAAACAACTCGCGCAAGAACTACGAAGTCCTGACGAACCAATCGAAACCGTCATTCGCAGAATTCGCCTGTATAAAGAGGCTGGAATTATTCCGTATTACCAAATTATCAAAGGCGGTGTGATTCGATTTCGCCTTAGTGAAGTTTGCGAAACCTTGAAGAAAGAAGTTGCTCGCCCCCTCTCTCAAGATTACAATCTATCTCGGTCACAGAAGCTGTAACCTTCAAATTAAGGAGTATTATGAGCGGAGTTACAGCTTTTCAACGCGGGAAACACTGGTATTTCTCGATTCACGATGGAGAATTCGTACAGCTTTATGGATCACGAATAAAACAGGGTTGTCAGGCAAAAGGCAAACGTGAGGCGATTAAACTCGGAGAAAGCGAGCGTGACCGCCTGATGGCCGAAGCCCAAAGCAAACAGTTACATTCCTACGCCGAAAGCAGTCGAATTTTATTAGGGGGAAAACCAGCCCCTTCACCCACAGATACATTTACCCTGTTCATTGAAAATTGGTATCAACCTTGGTCTACCCTCAACAAACGACCAAGTACCTGTAAATCTGATGCCTGGCGGCTCAGAGTCTTGAATGAGTATTTTGGGCATGCGCCACTCAATCAAATTTCTCGTCCCATGGTCGAGACTTTTAAATCTCTCCAGCGCAATACGATTAATCAGTACGAACGAAAGCAATCAGGAGCTACGGTGAATCGGTTGTTGGAACTGGGTGGTTCGATTTATACGAAAGTCGCGGAGTGGACGGATTATGAGTACAATCCGTTTCGAAGGGTCAAACATTTTCGAGAAACCGCTCGAAAACGAGTGATGAGTCCGCAAGAGGAGGCACAATTAGCGGCGTGTTTACAACTGCCCGCGCGAAAAATGCTTCGGCTTTGTATTCTCTTGGCCTTACATGCAGGTTTGCGAAAAGGGGAAATTCTCAATCTACGGAATCGTGACGTCGAAGTCGCCCATGAATGGCTGATGATCCTCGATGCGAAAACTGGAGATCGAATCGTCCCCATCAGTATCGTCGTGAGAAATGCTTTGAAGAGTGCGATGTCCTTGAGCGGTGATCCAGGAGAACTTATCTTTGGAGGTGTTGACTGGATTAAAGATTCCTGGCCAACGATTTGTCGAGAAGCAGGAATCAAGGGGCTGCGATTTCATGATCTCCGCGCGACCTACGTGACGCGCATTTTGGAGGCTGGGTTCGACGGCTTTACCGCCAGAGACGCAGTCGGCCACGCCAATATTAAGACCACGGGGATTTATGCCCGCACTTCGCTCGAACGGGTCAGAAGTGCGGTGAACTCCTTACCCTACCTCACTCAGGTGTGGTGCAATCCAGGAGCAAAAAGGGAAATTTTATAAGTTTTGTCCCAATTTTGTCCCAATTTTCAAAATTGAAGTTTGAGACAAAATTGGAACCGATACAAACAAAAGACTTACAGGATTTAGGCTGCTAAAAAAAGGTGGTGCCGAAGGGGGGACTCGAACCCCCACGGGTTACCCCATACGCCCCTCAAACGTACGTGTCTACCAATTCCACCACTTCGGCTAGGGAAAATTTTACTACTTCTTATCGGGTACAGCGGAAGCAACAGGTTTTGCTGGTTCGGCTTTTTTCTCATCCTTCCCGGCGACTGTCGCGGCGGGTTTCACACTTTCACCAGTAACAGCTAATGGAGCAGCCGGTGAACCGGTGACCGCAATCGAAGGCGCGACAGCTGCTGCTGACGGTGAGGGAGCGGAAGTTTTGCCCGGGGCTTTCACAACTGACGAACCCGTTGTGACTCCAGGTAATGAAAATATTAAGGCCATCAGCATAAATGTGATAGCCGAATAAATCGTTGCCTTCTCCAGCGGTTTTTGTGCGCCTCGTGGCCCGAATGCAGTCTGACTTCCAGCTCCGCCGAAGGCTGACGCGACGTCTCCACCTTTACCCGATTGAAGCAAAATAACAAGAATCAAAAATAATGCAGCTAAAATATAAATTGCGTATAAAACGTAAATCACGATTGTTCCCTACCTTCTATAAATTGAAATGAGGCTCCTGAAAACAAGCGGCGATGATACGCAATCAGACTAATTGTGTCAACTAACTTAAAGCTTTACGTTGAGGTAAAATCTCGTCACCCATAATCGTACTGATTCCGCCAATAATAAGAATTGTTCCGACTGCGATTTGCCAGGTTAATTGTTCATTCAAAGTCAGCATCCCCAACGCGACCGCAATCACCGGAGTCACTAAAGAAATCATTCCTGCCTTCGTCACGTCCCAGTGCTTGAGCAGCCAATAATAAAGCGTAAAGGCGGCGACCGAACCGAAGACGGCTAAATAAACCAATGATAAAAATGAATCCCACGACCACTGAAAATTCGTCGGATTCCCTTCCCAGATAATTCCGACTAAAAACATCGGAACCGCTCCCATTGACATTTGCGTCGCCGAAGTCACAACCGGGTCTAAATGAACTCCTCTGGATTTGATCAGAATATTCGAGGCGGAAACAAAAAAAGCGCTGGCCAAAAGTGCAGCGCTTCCCGCCAGAGCCATTTTATTTTCAAGTTGAAATTGGTCAGAGAAAATTAAGGCTACGCCTCCAATCCCGACGGCAACTCCGAGAAATTTTCGCATCGTAATTTTTTCAGCTGGTAAAAACCAATGCGCCATAATTAACCCAAACGCTGGAATCATAGATTGCAAAACAGACGCTAAGCCCGAACTAATATACGCTTCACCCCAGAAAATCAGGCTGTAGTTAATACTAAATCCGAGCATCGCCGACCAAAATAATGTGATCCAATCGCGTCGAGTGTTTGGTGGTTTTGCGTTACGATACCAGGCGATTCCCCACAAAATAATTGCCGCCAATCCAAATCGCATCGCAGCAAAAGAAATCGGCGGCAAATCCCGGAGTCCAATTTTGATAAAGAGCCATGTTGATCCCCAAATTAAACAGAGAATTAACCAGACGCCTAATTTTTTATTCATTTGAACCGTTTTGACTGGCGAATTCCTGCATAAAATTCACTAAAGCCATTACGCCTTCAGGAGGAAACGCGTTGTAAATCGAAGCCCGCATGCCGCCCACAGAACGATGCCCTTTCAGCCCGTCAAGCCCCGCCGCCGTAGCTTCTTTCGCAAATTTTTTCTCGAGTTCTTCACTTGGCAAACGGAACGTCACATTCATTAAGCTTCGGCTTCCAGGCTCTGCGTGTCCGCGATAATAACCATTCGAAGCATCAATCGCATCGTAGAGAATTTTCGCTTTCGCCTTGTTTACTTCAAAAATCTTTTCCAGTCCCCCGACCTCATTCAACAGCCATTTGAAAACCAATCCGCAAATGTAAATCGAAAAACACGGCGGTGTGTTCAGCATGGATTCTTTGTCCGCAACATTTTTATAATTCAAAGTTGATGGCAAGCTTTTCTGCGAACGTTCCAACAAGTCCTCACGAATAATCACAATCGTCGCACCAGCTGGCCCGGCGTTCTTCTGCGCCCCCGCATAAATTAAACCGTAGCGGCTGACATCTACCGGACGACTCAGAAAATCAGACGACATGTCGCAAACCAGCGGTACGTCGCCAACCTCTGGAATTTCGCTGTATTCCACACCAAAAATTGTTTCGTTTGAGGTGTAATGAGCGTACGCCGCACTTGGATCGAGTTTCAGTTCATCCTGCGATGTGACACGCGAAAAGTTCCCTTCCGCAGTGCTGGCGGCTTCGCGAACTGTACCAAATTTCTTCGCTTCCTTGATTGCACCTTCGCCCCAACTTCCAGTCACAATGTAATCAGCGCTTTTCCCTTCACTCAATAAATTCATTGGAACCATTGAAAACTGAAGTGTCGCGCCGCCCTGTAAAAATAGTACTTTGTAATTAGTCGGAATCTTCAGCAGCGTCCGCAAATCAGTTTCAGCACAATGAATAATATTTTCAAACGCCGTAGAACGATGGCTGACTTCGAGGACAGACATCCCGACGCCGGGAAGCGACAAAAGATTTTCCTGAGCTTCTTGAAGAACTGAAATCGGAAGAACTGCGGGGCCGGCGCTAAAATTGAAAAGTCTGGGTGTCATAGATTTGCTCCTTGGTTAAAGAACGTCAATTTAACCCAAGCCTGATTTGAATGCAAAATGAGCAGTGGTTGGTTGCCATTCAGAGTTTGCGCTTCAGCGTGGCAACCCAGGCGAAGTGCGGTGTTTCACAAACTAAAGTTTAAACTCTGAGCCTTTCGCCTGCTACCCCCAGCGCGAATTCGGTTACTGCTGCTTGCTCGCTCGTTCGAAGTGTTCCATCGTACGTTGCGTGGATTTTTCGGCCAGTCCTGCGTACTTCAGACGTTCAGCTTTGAGTTTGGCGGTTTTTTGTTTTTCGCGGTACAGCATGGATTTGTAAAACTCGGCTTTGTGATTATCGGGCTCATCAAATAAGGCTTTTTCGATGTATTCCAAGCCTCGCGCCAGACAAGTAGTTAACTTTTCCTGATCGGCGGGAGCAGTTATTTGGCGGGGATGCCAGGGATCACTACGTTTCTGATCGGTATAGCGCTCGGTGATGGCATTGGCACACTGCCAATTTTCTACGGCCAAGGAATAGTAGGCCATCGCTCGCGTAATGGCCGTGGCACAATCCATTTCGACGCTTTTCAGCCGCCAATCGCGCGCTTGATCCATGGCGTTTAGCTTCGTGTAGATGGCGGAAAGAAAAAGAACCGCCTCGGATCGGCTCTCGCAATCGCTTACCAGAATGCCTTGCTTGAAGGCATCAATCGCACTCAGCAAACCTTCCCGATTGATTTTCAGTTCTCGAGCCTTCGGGGATGGCGTTGTTGACTGTTTCCCGGCGTTGCCATGTGGAGCGGGTGGCGGTGGCGGTGGCGGGGTGGGAGGATCCATCATTTCCTCCATCTGAGAACCGGATAGCCCAGACGTAGCCGCGATGGCAAAGCCCTGGCCTAGCAATGCTTCGGCACTGTTAGGAATTAATTTTACTGCTAGATTAAAGAATTCAACGGCGGCGTTGGCCTTGGCCTGAAAAAGGCGGAACTCTGCATCAATCGCTTCTTGCTTCGTGTCCGGTTCAAGAGACAAATTTCGCTGCGCAAAATAATGACGCTCATACGCGCTGAGGACTTCGCTGGAATCATGCATTTCCGCCTTGCCGGATTGGATTGTTAGCCGACCGAAATACCTGATCAGTGCCGTGGGAGAGACTTTGCTGGTTGCGATGTACAAGTATTGCACATCGGCAAGCGGCTTCCCTTCGGCGTTTGGAAGCTTGACGAGTCCGGCACGGCTCGGTTCGCTGGCATACACGCGCTGCCCCGACAGGAGAAATACTTCGAAAATAAATTCACTAGTGGCATCAGTAGACGTCACGAATAAACCGTCCACTTCTTGCACCAGTGTTAGTTTAACGAGTGGCTTGTTCTCGATGGATTGATTCTGCGCCATTGGCGGAGAGACCAACCACAAAAAAAGTACGGCGAATGCAAATGATCGTATTCGGGGAAAGTTATTTATATCTTCCTTAAATCGCGGAACAAGAAAAGCTGGGATTTTTAGTAACATCATTCTGCTGCCTCCATTGGTTGGGTCGTCACGTCAATCGAACATCAGTGTTTCCAATTGGCATTCATATTACTCAAGTCTCTAGTTGGTAAAGACGAGACCCAAAACAATCACTTCTACAAGTACAGTCGGGCAGCATGACTATGCTCTTCATCTTCAGATTAAGAATCTTGAATTCAAGAATTTATCAAAAAGCAGCTTGAGAAAATCAAATGATTTTCTCAAGCTCTGTATGTTGTAACCCCTGTGATTCTGCGACTGCGCCGCTGGTCAAAATTCCATTGTATGTATTCACGCCATTGCGCAAGTGAACATCATTCGAAATCGCGCCCTTGAAGCCTTTATTCGCAAGCTTCAACGCGTATGGCAGTGTCGCGTTCGTCAAAGCAAAAGTCGAAGTGCGCGGGACGGCTCCTGGCATATTCGTCACACAATAATGCAGCACATCTTCAACGTAATACGTCGGGTCGCTGTGCGTAGTCGGGCGCGTAGTCTCAATGCATCCGCCTTGATCCACGGCAACGTCAACAATGACAGCTCCTTTGTGCATTGTCTTTAACATTTCGCGCGTGACTAATTTCGGGGCGGAAGCGCCAGGAATCAAAACTCCGCCAATGACTAAATCAGCGTTGGCGATGGCTTCCTGAACGGTGTAAGGATTTGAAGCGAGAGTGCGAATTTTGGCACCAAAAATATCGTCAAGATAGCGCAGGCGGTCAAGATTTCGATCCAGCACATGAACGTTGGCGCCCAGACCCACAGCCATTTTGAGAGCGTTGACTCCTACGACTCCGCCGCCGACGATGACAGTCTTTGCTGGCAATACACCGGGAACACCGCCCATTAATACGCCGCGTCCGCCTTCAGATTTTTGTAAATAATGCGCTCCGATTTGAACGGACATTCTTCCCGCGACTTCTGACATCGGAGTCAACAACGGCAAATGTCCTTCTGCATTCGTGATCGTTTCATAAGCTACGCCGATGACTTTGCGATCAAGCATGACCTGCGTCAAATGCGGGTCTGGCGCGAGATGCAAATAGGTAAAAAGAATTTGACCTTCGCGCATTCGTTCGTATTCAGGGCCGACAGGTTCTTTGACTTTGACAATCATTTCGGCACGTTGCCAGACTTCATCGGCGCTATCAACAATTTGTCCCATGGCGCCACGGTATTGTTCGTCGGGAATTCCACTTCCCTCGCCTGCGTCTTTTTCAACTAGAATTGAGTGTCCTGCATCGTGTAGGGTTTTGACTCCGGCGGGAGTCAAACCAACTCTGGATTCTTTATCTTTTATTTCCCTTGGCAGCCCGATAATCATTCTATTGTCCTCTATAAATAATTAAGTTTCTGATTTGAAAAAAGGCATTCTACACTTTTTCTATTCAAATTAGCTATTTTGAAGGCTACTGGGAGCGCAAGCATCCTGCTTGCCGCCAGCGCAGCGATGCAAAAGAACCTCGCGCCAGAAGCCCCCAAAAGATCATGAGCACTCCTCGCCACATTAAGCGAGCGGCGTTGCCCGCGCTCACAAAGCAAGCATGATGCTTGCGTTGCCAGTATTTTTTTATTGACGCAAGTCCCTCATTTTGGGTAGTGTATTCACAGTTGCTCGCCTCACGTCCCACGAGCCTTTACAGAAGCCCTCCCGAAGCTATTAAAAAACACCCACAACAACTACTACTAATTCTTCTGCCCGTTATGCGTTCCGAACCTTGAATTCACTGGCTCGCATTCGTTCCAGTGAATCAAAAACCCCGTCAATTTTCTTAAGGAGAATCCGTGTACCTCATAAAAAAATTTTCTTTCCTCTGTGTTTTTTCAGCCTTCTGCTTCAACGTATTGGCGCAAAATTCTTCGTCGCCTGGCTGCTCATCAACATTTCAATTATCTCAACCTGCCGGTTCAAGTCCACAGCTTGGGCGATTTGATAAAGTACTTGATTGGAATCAGGACGGCTTTCAGGATTTGATCTCGATGAACTCCGCGGGAGTTCCTAGCATTCGATTTAGTCGGGCTGACGGGACTTACGCTGAACCTGTCTCCAGCGACTATCTCAGCGGCATCTATTCTCCACTCGCAATGACAGTGGGTTATTTCGACGGGGATTGGATTGAAGGGAATTTTGTCGCGAATAATCGCCCGGACATTGCAGTGGCTACTTCAACCGGAGTCTATCTTTTGACCACCGATGATTACGGCTATTTCAGCTTTCGCGGGACGCCGGTAGTGGAACAGAAAGTACACGCCCTGTCCGCCGTAGATTTTAATCATGACGGCTTTTCTGATTTGATGGCACTTGATCCTGATGGCGGTGGGTATACGGCTCTGACCAATGGATACGGTGGTTTTTATCTTCCGATCAGCAGCAGATATACAGCGAACCGGTGGGACGAAAATGAATACCCGGAATTTATTTCCGCTGGATATTTTGACGGCGAATTCGTTAACGAAAAATTTATTGCAAACGAATCACCCGATCTCGCAGTGTTAACAAATCTCGGGCGAGTGTTCCTATATACATCTGATCCGTACGGCTACTTCTCAGTGCGCGAACCTTCACTTATTCAGACTTATAAGCAAATTGTTGCAGTTGATATGAATGGCGATCAGGCTACGGATTTAATTGGACTGGATGCTGACGGGAAAGTCTGGGTTCTTACTAATCGAGGCAATACAGATTTCGCCGCACCTCTTGCGACATCCACCGAATCAGCGAATTTACTGATCGATGGTCAGGATGTAGATCAGGACGGCAATATGGATATTGCCATTACTCTGAAAGCTAACGGCGCTTTGGCGTGGCTAAAACAAAGCACCATTTGTGAAGCAGTAGCCAGCAGAATTATTGCTGGACCTCGAAGCCGTGTGTCAACTTCACGAAATACTTTGCTCACTTCAGAGCTAAGAACTTTTACGTTTAGACCGTAAATGCAGAAGCCCGCACACAGTAAGGGCGCCTTTACATTTGAAATTAGCGTCGTAATTTGTTTCGAAATTCCGTGTGAATCAGTAGCGCCCTTACTGCGTGCGGGCTTCTGCATTTACGGCGTCGGCATTGTGCTGGCGCCTTTTTCACAATGGCGAACAACGACCTGCATTAACTGCTGGCAGCCCTGTCCTGACATTCCTTCCGCTTTACATTTCTTCGCAATCCATTCTGAAGTTTTCAAGATTTCAGATTTTGTTGGAACTCCGTCACAAAATCCCGGTGTTGGCTTCGCTTGCTCCAGACAGGCATTCAAAAACAATGATCCGGTAATCGCGCTGGTAATTGAACTATCTTCACTCATTCGCTGGATTGAAGCCGCCAGACAAGCATTTTCATCGCTGGTCGCTCCCAACGCCTGACCTTCTTCCACTGCTTTTTTAGTATTGCCTTTGACCTGCTCAATTAAATCCTTGCCGTTGGTGCTAAACCAATAAAATCCAGCGCCCGCGATCCCTGTGCAGAGCAAAAGGACACAGCCCAGAATTATCAGTACGATCTTCATGTTTTTTGACATTAATTTTCCCTGCTTCTATGTTACAAAATCATCAATCTGAGCCTTCTGCAATTTTCCGCTGTAGTCCACATAGATGGATTTCCATTCGCTGAAAATATCCAATGAAGAAATCATCGCGCCTTCACGATGACCGTTGCCTGTCGCCTTTGTACCACCAAACGGTAGATGAACTTCGGCGCCAATCGTTGCGGAGTTCACATAAAAGATTCCTGTATTCATGCGCTCCATCGCGTAAAAGGCGCGGTTTACATCGGCAGTGAAAATTGACGAAGATAAGCCGTACTTCACGCCATTCCCGATTTCAATCGCATCATCCAGATCGTTGCAAGAAATGACGCTGACGACCGGGCCAAAAATTTCTTCCTGTGCGATTCTGTGGTTCGGTTTTACCTCCGTGAAAATTGTTGGCTCAATAAAAAATCCGTGCTTCAAATTTCCACCGTTCAGGCGATTTCCACCGAGATGAAGTTTCGCTTCGCGCTTGCCAATTTCGATATAGCTTAAAATTTTGTTGACGGCATTTTCATTGATGACCGGGCCGACTTCGTTCTTTTCATTCAGCCCATTTCCAATCGTCAAAGCCTTTGCTCTAGCGGTCAGCTTTTCGATGTATTTTTTGTAGACTTTTTTATGAACAACTACACGCGATGAAGCGGTGCATCGTTGTCCTGAAGTCCCAAATGCGCCCCAAATCGTCCCTTCTGCCGCGAGATCAAGGTCAGCATCTTCCATCACCATAATCACATTTTTGCCGCCCATTTCCAGCGAACAAATTTTTCCCGTCCGTGCCGCATTTTCCGCGACCGAAGTTCCCGTCGCAGTCGAACCCGTGAATGACACAAGTCGAATATCATCGTGAACAGCCAAAGGCGCACCAACTTCAACTCCAGTGCCCATGATGATATTCACAACACCTTTTGGTAATCCGGCTGCCTCTAAAACTTTGACTAAATTAATCGTCGAAAGTGGAGTGTCTTCGGCTGGCTTAATGGCTAAAGTATTCCCGCAAATCAAAGCCGGAATCATCTTCCACGAAGGGATTGCCATCGGAAAATTCCACGGCGTAATCAATGAACACAGCCCCACAGGTTGACGTACGCACATTGCGAATTTGCTCGGCATCTCCGATGGCGTTGTGTATCCATGCAAGCGCCTGCCCTCACCCGCCGTATAAAAAATCATATCAATGGCTTCCTGCACATCGCCGCGCGCTTCCTTAATCACTTTGCCCATTTCGCGGGTCATTTCCTGCGCGTACTGTTCTTTGCGCTGCATCAGGATTTCACCGGCGCGATACAAAATCTCGGCGCGTTTTGGAGCCGGAAATGCTTTCCACTTCGGCAACGCTTCACGCGCCGCATCTATAGCTGCATTAACATCGGCCTCACCGGAAGCGGGAAATAATCCAATGCTTTCTCGCGTGTCCGCCGGGTTCAAATTTTCGAGGTAATTGTTAGTGCTTGGCTTGACCCATTGGCCGCCAATGAAGTTTTTGTAGCGGTTTGTTTTTACTGCTGCTTTTGCCATGACAAATAAGTCTCAAGGGGAGCTTGATTATTGGATGCTTTTTGCGGGGTAGCGGGCTGATGACATTGCGAACAACTGATGCGTGCGTCGTGCCATTTCAGGGGATGTTTGCGAGCGACTTCGAGAGCCGACATTTTTTCGGGAGTATGACAGGTCAGGCATTGATCGCGTGTGATGACGCCCTGATGAGCGACATTCGCTGGAAGCTTGGGTGCTCGTCCACTGGAACGTGACAGCAGATATAATCCACCTACGACACCTACGACAATGATGATAAATACCAAATCACGTGATTTCATATTCTGTCAAAAATAACTATTACGCACCCGTTGCCAGACGAAACAACTGACTCAATAAATCTTCCTCAGAATCTCTGCGCTCAATCGTCAATCCGACAACCTTGCTGCCGTCACGACGCGAAGTCAAGCGGCACATCTTCTTGCGCAACCGCAAGACGTAATGCTTGTTGCCGATATTAACCTGCGCCGTCGAAGGCGGTTGGAATCCCCATCGGAGATTTCCCTTGGTCGTCGAATTTAATAAATTAATGAGGATGTCATCTTCCTCTTCTGGTGTTAGTGCTTTCGTTATCAAGCGTATCTCCTGAAATAGTAGTGTTGTTAATACGCACTATAATATACACACGGCGGGGGATGACAAATGTTATAGGGAATAATTGTTAGAAAAAGGAAGAATTTCTGTTGCGTGAACTGTTAGTTCTCGCGTTTAAGCCACAGCAAAATCAGTATACTGACGAAGGTTCGCAGGGTGAAAACCCAGCACAATATCTTCACGCGGCACGCCTGCTTCGAGCAAAGCTTCAGCGACAGGACGATTCGTGCCATCGTACTGAACCCATATTTTTTCGTTGATGAGATCAAGGTGAATGATGGAACCATAGACACGACCTGATCCATCGAAGCCTACATCCATCACCTTGTAATGATCGCGTTCGGCATCAATCAGGATTTCGGTTTGAATGTCAGGGATTGGCTTCCCCTTTGCGTAGTCAAAAATAATTTGTCGAATTATTTCTCTATATCTTGTGGTTTTATCCATAACTCTTAGGAATACTTTAGAAATGTAAATAAATTACATTGACTATTCAATTCCGTGCCCCCAGTTTGCGACACACCATTTACTATCAGGCTTTACTTGAACTACTGGAGAACTTTTGGAATCTAAATTTAACATACGAAACACAACTTCTCTTTCGGATGAAATATCCCCTTCAAGCCAGAGGCAAACTTTTATCTCCGTAACTGCTGCTGCAAAATCAACAAGTTCTTTAATCTCAAAAGACTTTAGGTTACTTGAAGAATAATGATTTCTTACACGTCCTGCATCTTTACCCGGCGAGTCATTCAACCAAGCAAGAGCTGCCATACGACCATAATTCCGCACCTTCCAAAAGCATAAAAACTCAACAAGTGCATATTCGGGAGTTGCAATCGTATAATCTATTGGCTCTCCTGTGATTGGAACATCAACACCTAGTTGAATTTCTCGTGGCGACCAAGCGTCCAAGATTTTCCTATCATTTGCGTTTTCAAGAATTCCCTTAAAAAGTTCCCCCCATGTCTTTTCTGGCTTTTCAGGCTGAGCAGTTAGTAATCCCTGCTCAGCCCTCACAGCCCAGTCACGCGTGGCAAATAAAGCCGCCCATACTTTGGCAGCTACTAACCGATTATCGTAACTTAAATCCCGACCGTGTAATATGCCATTTCGGTATGGAATTGAAATTGGAACTATTGTAGTTTTGTTGCGACTTGAGCGAAAAAGATTAGCCAAAACTTCGAGTCCCTTGCTGTGAGCTGCAATAGAATCCCAAGCTTCCAGATTAGCGTTTTGCGCGAAGAAACCAATTTGTCGATCATGTAGGTCATTAACCATTCCATCCATAAGCGCGAGTACAACAGGTACACATGCTTGGTAACGCTCTTCCCGATAATCAAGAAGAGATTTTTCAGCAAGCGGCATTCTAGGACGAAATGCACTAACACCATTCATCATCGTCAGCTTCCATTCGACATTCTCTGGGCTATAATAATCCACAAGGTAGGCTTCGGCTTGATCTAAGTCATTCAGTTCTGCTTTCGAAATCGCTTCTTTGGCAACTTCTAAGTTCATCACGTCATAAATAATCCAGCCTCGTGCAGAAAATAAATCATTAAAACGGTCTGGAATCGTCGCTAATTCTTCCGCCAATTGTGCCAACTGATTGGACTCTGCTAACACTGCTTCCATCTCTTTAACATCGATACGAAAAATCCGAAATAAAGGTTTTAGATAAGGCATAATAGTATTCAATGCCTTAAAACCTCTGACGAGTTCTAAATTTTTCTTTATTGATGGAATATCACGAATTAGCGGACCACTCATTGCTGTCACCCAAACACCTTCAAAATCGGATCACCACCAAAATTCGTCAATCTCTGATCTCTTCCACCATAGTAATACGTCAGCTTGCGATGATCCATTCCCATCGCGTGCAAAATTGTCGCGTGCAGATCATGCACTGAATACGGATCAACCGTAGCCTTCACGCCGAATTCGTCGGTCTCGCCAATGGATTGTCCGCCTTTGACTCCGCCGCCCGCCATGAACATTGTGAAGCCGTAGTGATTGTGGTCGCGTCCAACTCCCGATTGCGACATGGGCATGCGTCCGAATTCTCCGCCCCAGACAATCAGCGTATCTTCCAGCAAGCCGCGCGATTTCAAATCCTTAATTAATCCTGCCATCGGCTTATCGGTTTCCTTGCAATGCAAACGATGATTTTCATCCAGTCCGTAATGCGCGTCCCACGATTCCTGTTGATGCCCGCCGCCGTGATAAAGCTGAATGAAACGAACTCCGCGTTCGACCAGGCGACGTGCTGTCAGGCATTGCTTGCCAAAAAAATCTGTATGCTTTTCGCCGATGCCATACATTTTTTTCGTCGCGTCGGTTTCCTTGCCGAGGTCTACGGCTTCGGGCGCGTGCGTCTGCATTTGAAACGCTAATTCGTACGACGCAATTCGCGCATCCAGATCGCTGTTGCCTTTGTGATTCGCCAGATGTTCCTGATTTAATTTTTGGACGAAATCAATTTCCTGTCGTTGCAAATGCGGATCAACCCACTTCGGCGGATTTAAATCTACAATCGGTACATTGCCCGAACGAAATGAAGTCCCTTGAAAAGCTGCCGGCATAAATCCTGAAGACCAATTCGGAGCGCCGCCGATAGGGCCTCCGCGCCAATCGTACATCACAATGTAGCCGGGCAAATTCTGATTCACCGTGCCCAAACCGTACGTCATCCACGAACCCAGCGAAGGATTTCCGGGGCGCATATTTCCCATATTCATTTGGAAAATCGCCGGAGAATGATTGTTGCTGGTCGTGTACAAAGATTTGATAAATGTCAGATCATCCGCGCACGATCCGAGATTTGTGTAGAGTTCAGAAATGTCCTGACCGCTCTGCCCGTACTTTTTGAAGCTGTACGGCGAAGCCATCAGGTTGCCATTTTTATTGAACAATTCCAGCTTTTCAGTCGTCGGCAACGGCTTGCCATGCATTTTGGTCAGCAATGGCTTCGGATCAAAAAGATCAACCTGACTTGGCCCGCCGTACATAAACAGGAAAATTACGGACTTGGCTTTCGCCGGAAAATGCGAAGCCTTCGGAGCCAATGGACTCGCATTTTTCGCATTTGGTTCCGCCGCGAGCAATCCATCTTTATCGAGAATGGAAGCCGCCGCTAAGCCTGAAAATCCGGCTCCGGCCTTGAAAAGTAATTCGCGGCGCGACATCGGAGTTGGTTGAATGATCGGAAGAGATTTGTTTTTCATAAGGGATGTTTTCAGTAATTTGTGGAGCGAGTTCTTTACCCGCT
>JAYTCQ010000149.1:0-3463 GCA_043736395.1 Blastocatellia bacterium
TGCTAATGGTGATTGCTACCATCATTGACACGACCGACGGATGGTTGGCGCGAAAGGCAGAAGTACGCAAATATGCGCCGGGTTTTGATGGAAGAAGGCTTGATGATTTGATCGATTTCAATACTTATACAACGCTTCCGCTGCTGCTGATCTGGCGGGCGGATTTGATTGGAGCAGCCTATCAATATTGGTTATTGGTTCCCTTGCTCGCCAGCGTCTATGGATTTTGTCAGGTCAATATGAAAACGGATGATCATTATTTTTTAGGCTTTCCATCCTATTGGAATATCGTCGCGTTTTACCTTTATGTATTTCATCTGCCGCACGAAACAGCTTTGATCATTATCGTAGTTTTAGCCCTGCTGACGTTTGTGCCGTCGAAATATTTATACACCACACACGGCGGCAAATTGAGTACGAGCACAAATATTTTAGGCTCAGTATGGGTAATTTTAGTCGCATGGATTTTGTATACCTGGTCTGAATCAACCCATTTGCTACTGTATGCTTCGATGATCTTTCCAGCGTATTATTTTGTGGTGTCCTGGTGGATTTCAATTCGCGACTGGAAGACAGTTCGCAGTATGTAGTTCGCGGTTCGCAGTTTTTTTGTACGGTGAACTGTTAGTTCTCCGAATCGTTTTAAGTTTTTCCAAACTCATCAAATGCTCCAAAACATTCTAAATTCTCTTCGCTCTTCAACGCAGGCTTTTTTTGGTAACTGGAAAAATCTTGGCGTCTTCACTGCTCTTTACGCACTGCTGGTGTATGCCTTGTTTTTATTTTTCACTACGCCTGAAGCAAAGCTCTGGCAAATTGGATTTTCAATTTTACTCGCCATTCTCATCCCAGCTTTATTTTTTGTGCTACAGGTGATGAGTGTAAAATACACCAATGTTGACAGTACGCTGAACGATTTACTCAAACGCGGATTTACCGAATTTTGGAAATTATTTTTGATCTCACTACCCTTCATTTTGCTGGCTTGGTTAGCGATTTGGGGTATGACGAAACTCAATACTTCGCTAACGACGCGGATCGAAACAGCTCCCGCCGAAACCACTACGCAAATTAAATCCGCCGAGCAAAATCTTAAATATTTAGCCTGGGCATTTTCTGCTGTATGGGCTTTGCTGTTGTATTTTATTCTACCGCTGTTTTCGATTCAGTTATGGATTACGACTTTGCGCGAAGGTTTCGCGCCGACATTCAAACGAATTTTCAGCGTTATTTTACGGGCCTTTGCTCCGCTTTCAGTCATCACTTATTTGTTTGGATTTTTAATTTTCGCGGTCATTCCTTATTTCATTTTAACGACGCGCACACCAAGCAAAAGTCCGTGGCTGGATTTAGGATTGCTCGGAATTAGAATTGCCCTCGGATTATTTATCGCTCTGGTTGGATGGGTTGTAACGGTTGGTTCCTTGTCATTGCTCACCAGAAAAGAGGTCGCGCAGTGAGAAAAATTGTCAGCATTTTTTTCTGTGCGACAATTCTTTCTTCGCTTTTTTCATGTTCGAATCCCGAAAACATTTCTCCTTCGCTTCTCATCAAAGCACCCGCCTTCACTGACGATGCAATTCAACGCGCAGCCGCATCAGCACTCGGCGAAAGCGAAGGTACGATCATCGTCATGAATCCGCGTGACGCTCGTATCAGGGCCGTTATCAATCCACGCTTAGCCTTTGAGCAAGCGTTCCCTCCCGGCTCGGCGATCAAACCCTTTACGGCGTTGACGGCGCTGCGTTCAGGCATCGTAGACAACGACACGCGAGTGCAGTGCAAGACCACCTATCTGCATGAAGGTTTTCAAATTAATTGTTCGCATCCCCGCGTCAATAATTCATTCAAACTACATCATGCGCTGGCTTATTCGTGTAATTATTTTTTTGGGACTGTCGCTGAACGGATGAACGGCGCTGGATTTTTTTCGACGTTACATTCATTTGGGTTCGGAGAAAAAACCGGAGTCAACGCCAACGAAAATTCCGGCGAACTCAAACAAAGCGATTGGAAAATTAGTACTGCGCTCGGCAACGATGAAAAAATAATTGTGACGCCAATTCAATTGCTGAATGCATTCACAGCCTTTGTTAATGGGGGTCACTTGCTGCGTCCTAATATTTCTAGAGCCGAGCAGTTCGTCGCACAGGAAATAAGAAACATTCCCGTGAATCCTGCGCATCGCGCAGAAATTATCGAAGGCATGCAGGGCTGTACCCAATTCGGAACAGCGGCAGAAGCGGCATTCAATAAATTACCCTACGATGTAATTGGCAAAACCGGAACGTCGGGATCAAGCAACGGATTTAGAACGCAAGGCTGGTTTGTCAGTTTTTTGCTGAACAGTAAAAGCATTAAAAATATCACACCGGAAGAATTAAATCTCGGCGTCATCGTCTTCCTCAAACGCTCACACGGCTCCGAAGCCGCGAAGGTCGCCGGAGAATTTTATCGCCATTTAATTTTTCCAGACTCACAAAAAATTGTAACCAAAACTCCGCAATCCCAAACCCCAAATCCGCATTCCATCAGTGTTCATTTAGTCCGCGAAAATTCTACATTTTCCGTCGAACTTGAAGATTACATTCGCGGAGTTCTCGCCGCCGAATCCAGTGTTGAAACGGAACCCGAAGCATTAAAAGCACAGGCCATTGTTAGCCGAACTTTCGCGCTAAAAAATCTCAAACGTCACGCCAAAGATGGCTACGATTTTTGTTCGCTGACACATTGCCAACGTTACGTCCAGGAAATCGCTGAACACAACAAAGCCCTTATTTTACAAGCCTCGGAAGCTACACGCGGACAAATTCTGAACGATGATCGAAAGCAAACTGCGGACGTATATTTTCACGCGGCGTGCGGCGGTATGACAACAAATTTAGACGCGGTTTGGGGTGCGCCTTCACCAAGTTATTTGCGGAGCGTGAAAGATGATTATTGCACGACGATGTCACACAAAAGCTGGCAACAGAATATTCCAATTAAAGATTTAGGACGTGCTTTGCAAAGCGATGAGAGAAGTAATATGGGTTCGCAGTTGGAAAATATTGTGATCACCAAACGCGACCAAAGTGGACGCGCCGAATTTCTGACAATTGAAGGTAATCGGCGCAAACAATTGCGTGGATGGGAATTTTCGCTCATCGTGAATCGCGTCCTCGGATGGAATATTTTAAAAAGTTCACGCTTCGAAGTTTCGCGTCAGGGCAATGCGTTTTTGTTTCGCGGGAGTGGCTTCGGACACGGTTTGGGATTTTGTCAGGAAGGCGCGCACGTGATGGCGCGGCGCGGGATGAAGGCAGCGGAAATTCTTGCGCATTATTTGCCCGGAGCAAAATTAAAATCTGAAGAAATATCATTGCTTGATGACACTCGACCATCCGGTCTTTTGATGATGATGCCAATAGTTTATTTGGTCCACCAGGAATGCCTTCACTGGGAACGCCCGCATCCTGCGGGC
>JAYTCQ010000150.1:0-43249 GCA_043736395.1 Blastocatellia bacterium
AATCCCGTTGCTGCTCGCCATTGTCTTTTACTCTTTAAGTCTTTGATCTCTAGTTTCATCCTGTTACACTATCTCTTCTCTTTCATCACAACAACTCTAGTATTTACAAACACGACATAAACTTTGTGTAGTATGTAATTGGCTAGTAATTTTATCTCTTGCTGAGTTTTATTCTTACAGAATTCATCTACTACCAATAGGTTTTCTACAATTCGTTGTTGTGGGGCCTCCAACTGAATTCTCTCCTTTTCTGAAATAGCTTGAGACTCCAAAACATGGCGACGAAAGAAACCTTGATCTTTTTTTCGTAATAACAAACGTGGTGATTCAGCCTCACCTGTTAATACATTATGTGGCAAAATTCGCTTGCCGACCTCAGCTTTGCCCGCAGAATCTTCAATATGATCTCGCAGGCGAGCAAAAATTAGATTTAGAGTCGTCAACCTTTGCTGACCATCAACCACGTCGTAACGGAGGTTCTTTACTTTTTCAATAGTAATGAGTGAACCAATAAAATATTCACTATCATCACTTTCAAACGCCTCCCACACATCTTCCAGTAATTGCTGAATGTTTTCGGTTTTCCACGAGTATGGTCGCTGATAAGGAGGGATTTCGTAACAAATCTGCTCCGTAAGAATATTTGCAATTGTGCGTTCTTCTGCTTTCATGAGGACTCCCTTAATGTCTAAATACGAAATTTTCTTATATAACCCCTCTGGCAAAATCAATTATGCTTTGACACAATCTTTCTAACGATGATGAACTTAGACCTTCACCGTGGGCTGCTGAAACCCATTCCGCGATGAATAATTCGTTCTTTTCTAAATCCCCCTCTTGGGCATAATTCAAGCGAGCAGCATTAGTTATCCGATCATATTCATTCCCAAAATCAGATTTTACATTTTTGGTAATATTTGTCTGCCAGATTACATGATTTCGAGCCCAAATATTGGTTGAAGGAAATGGCGGATAATTTTCGTCCAAAAGTTTAATTAGAGTTTTATTGTCTTTTTCCTGCCTGACTCGATGTTCTGCCTTAACAGTATCATCATCACCATCAAATAATACGAAGGCCGGCATCTTCAATTCCAACGTGATCGCTAATGGCTGGATGATCTTGTCTTTCCCATTGACTGGTATAAGGTGACAGCCAAGCCGCCTAAATTCACGCCATTTCCCAGATAGATGTAGCTGAGTGGTTATGTACGCGACGTCCTCTAGTCCTTCGACTATGATCGGGATGCTACTAAAAAATATTTCTGCAATTCCAGGCTGAAGTGATTGATGGATTTTGGCAACCAATCCCTCAATTGGCCTGCGTGGATCTTCACCTCGTGCAACACGAATACGATCACATAAATTTTGATGAGTTAGTCCACGAACAGATGTAGATGAGTCTGCTTCTGATCGTGTGACAAGTCTAATGCTTTCGAAGCTATCCCCCTTGACGAAGAGTGGGGAATGCGTCGTCACAATAATTTGATTGTTTTCATTCGCTAGTTCACAAAAAACGTCGGCCAGATACCGTGCTTGTGGTGGGTGTTGATAAAGCTCAGGTTCTTCACAGCCAAGAATCAATGTTGGTGAATCTGGGGCATCAGAATTAGCGAGTTCTTGCAGCAGAGCAAGTAAATAAGACCTTTGTAAACCGTGCCCCATTCTTTCAAGACTGCCAAGAAAGTTGCCATCTCCTGTTTTAATGCCTGCCATTGGATGTTGAATGACTACTGATTTATTGGGATCAAATATCCAATCCATCCCCAGACGAACGTTTGGATGAGCCCAGGATTCCATTCGGTTTTGTAGGGACTGGCATAATTCACCTAAACTGCTCCGGTTTATTTCCAGCAGTTTCTCATATTCCCTCAACATATCTTGTTTTAGAGCTTCGATCTGTGCATGAAAATCAGACCGATTATTAACTGCCCTTGTAACCAGCTTCGAAAGTGCAGTGTTTTTTGATTCTTGTCCTTCTTCACTTGCATCTTTTACTGCAGGAACATAAACCCATTGCACATACGGTGCCAGCTTTCCTGTTCCATTGATCCCATAAAATGTATCTTCACTTGGAATCAATAAACATAAATCAGGATGCGCGGCTTCATAATCGCGTAGAGCCTTTGCTCGTTCCTCTTTACTATTCGCTGGCAAAATCTCGGAGAATTGACTACGCAACTCATTAAAAAGAGTTTTTAATTGTGTCGCATTAGCCCCTTCTTTTTCTTGGCTGAAATAATTTCGGAATTCCTGCATTCCGAGGCGTTGCCCTGAATATTTTACTTTTCCAACGCAGGTTTCTGTATCAAAAACTGCAGTTGCCGTCACTACTAATTCATTCTGGCGTACATATGCAGCAAGCTCTTCTTGAGCAGCTTGATTCAATGCATTAAATGTTACAGTAATGCGAATAGGTGTTGTTGTATTTTTGGAAAAATAATCCTCTTCAGTAAGATTGCTAGTGTCTGTTGTCGAGGAATCTTTCTCGCAAAAAAATACATTTAGCGCAGCCAGCGCTGACGATTTACCCGCGCCATTCGGGCCAACAAAACAGGTGTAATGATCTAATATAATTGTCTCGTCTTTATAGTTGCGAAAGTTCTCGATTCGAAGCGATTTGATTTTCATCTACATTCCCTCTGAGGATAGGGCATACCCTTTAATGGCTGATGATTGTTCGGCTGCTCACATTATAATTTCTCCGCTCATCAGGCGTGGCAGCAGCAAGTCACGCGCAGCCTTGAGCTTTTCATTCATCTCAATCAGTTTGTCTATCTGTTCATGTATGGGGCTGATGGTTTCTAAGAATTGCTGAAGTATGCTTTTTGAGGGTAACAGTAATGGACGGCTATATGCCAAATCTCGATTTAGTCCTGGTACAGCAACATCTGTACTGATGAAGTGCATGTGCTTTAAGGCATAGAATAAGTAAAGGTTACTTATCTCAGCATTGATGTAATAGACCGTATCAATAGGGTAAAAATCTTTGCTCGACCAATACACACTTCCAACATTACCTTTACGGCCTAGGATAATTGCTGGCCCTTTAGTTAACGGCTTTTCATGGGTACCAACAATTCCGCTTGAGCCATAAACGGGGAATGCCCCTTCCACACGCGTTTCCGCCTTCAACGCTTTTCCATAGTTAAGAATTAAGTGGTCTCCAAGTCGTTTGCGCTCCCATCCCTCCGGCACGCCATCCACGATGCGGGTGTGTTCGTAGCCGGGGAAGCGGAGGCGGACGAACCATTCCTGATACAGCAGCCTTGCCGCCTCTTCCAACAACGCCATTCGCCGCCGATTGTTTTCGATGAGATCGTCGTAAGCAGTGAGTACATTCACAACCCGACACTGAATAACAAGTGGCGGAACAAGAAGTTCAACTGCATTCAGAACTTCTGTTTCGAGCTTTTTGGTACCATGAGAGGCTTCTGTTGCAAGTTCGCGTATGTGGTCGCGCCTTGCTACTAAGGCGTAGTATAAAAAATGAGATTCAATACCAGGAAAACATGCGAATGCTTTGAGGTCCTGATTAAAAGCCATTTTACGTTTTGTGATAGCAACGCGAAATTCTTTAGCGAGTGACATTCCTCGTACAACCGCAAGTACAGTATTAGCAGGAATAAGGCGACTTCCTGAACTTGCTCCATCCTCACTAATATGAAGTTCTGTGTCATAAATATAGTCTTGTGTCATCTCACCTGAACTGACCCACGGAATATCCCCATCCCAAAACTCAGCTTGTGCCTTGCTTGGTGTTCCTCCAGATAGAAATTTTGCACATTGCCCTAAAGGTCGAGGGATCCAGTTAGCAAGGCTCATATTCCCAACTCCTCAAAATTCTGCTGAATCTTCGCCGCTAGTGTTAAAGCTTCCTGATTCAAATCTGCCAACTCGATATGAATGTCACTGAGCGTTTTTTCAAAATCGAAATCATCATCCACCTCTGCCGCAGCAACGCCCACATAACGCCCCGGTGTCAGGCTCCAATCGGCGGCTTCAATTTCAGCCCGCGTGACCATACGACAAAGTCCTGGCACGGCGACGAATTGCGCTTCAGGAAAGCGTTCCTGCAACCAGGCAATCTGACGATGAAAATAGGCGATGCGTTTGAGGTGTTCGACGGTGATTTTGCGCGCTTCGTCTAATTGCTTGATTTGTTTTGAAGCGGCGCGGCGATCCCATTTTTCAGCCACCGTTTCTTCAACCTTCAACTCACCCGCCACTTGCACGACACGCGCCATCAGCTTGTACACCAAATCCACTTGTTTAATGAGCCCTTTGCATCGTTCCGCCAACGGCTCAAAACTTTGTCGCGCTGTGTGCTGTTGTTCATTCGTGGCAGGCAACGATTCGCAATGGCTTTGTGCGAATTTTTCCAGCGCAGCCAGCAATGCGTCACGATCCTTGTGATACACCTCGTACGCATTCTTGGCTTCGGTCTGTGCCTCCTCCAGAAATTGAGCAACATTTTCACTCGCGCCTTTTACTAACGCGAGGTACGCATCTGTCTGTTGGCGCGTCACCTCAAGATTGGCATCAAAAGTGTTTTTAATCAGATCGCTAACGAACTTTGCAAAATCTACCACTTCGCCTTTCAGCGTTTTGAAATAGCCTTTTACTAAATCAGTAAAGCGTTCGTTTTGTCCGCGATAAAGCCAGACAACCGCAGTCAGATTATGTAATTGCTCAGGCGTGAAATCGTAAATCTTGCGCGTGACTTTGCGATAGATATTGCGCGCATCAATCATCAGCACGTTATCTTTGTTCGCCTCGGATTTATTGCGGTCGAAATGCCACAATTCGCACGGCACGCTGCGGGTATAAAAGAAATTCGAGCGGATCGAAATCATCACATCCACATCGCCCGTTTCAATCAGCTTGCGGCGCACTTCTGCTTCACCGTGGCCTGCACTGCTGGCTTGCGACGACATAACAAATCCGGCACGCCCCTTTGCATTCAAGTAACTATGAAAATAAGAAATCCAAAGATAATTGCCGTTGGAAACTTTTTTGGTTTTGTTGACACCCGGCAAGCCAAACGGAAGGCGAATATCCGTTTTCACTTTCTCGGCATCCACCATATCCACATTGAACGGTGGATTCGCCATCACGAAATCACAATTGCCAAACAAGGGTTTGCCATCAGTCAAACGATGCACGTCTTCATAGAACGTATTGGCTTCGCGGATGTCGCCTTCTAAACCGTGTACCGCCAAATTCATCTTGGCTAAACGAATCGTGGTTTTTGTTTTTTCCTGTCCAAAGAATGTTACGCGGTCATTCGTGTCTGCGCCGTGGTCTTCGATGAAATGGCTGGATTGCACAAACATTCCGCCCGATCCACATGCCGGATCAAACACGATACCGTGATCTGGTTCAATGACATTCACAATAGTTTGCACCAGCGATGGCGGCGTGAAAAATTCGCCGTTATCCTGTGCGCCTTGAATTGCAAACTTCATCAAAAAATATTCGTAAATGCGTCCGAACACATCACCGCTTGCCGTGCGCAAGGTTTCGCTGTTGAAGATACGCACCAGGTCTTCGAGTACGCTTTCCTCAAAGCCCGTGTATTCCTTCGGCAATTGATTGCGCAATGCTGGGAAATCATGTTCAATCGCGCTCATCGCAGTATTCAAAGCTGTGCCGAGCTTCCCATCACTTTTGCGCTTACTGATTTCGTCATAGCGCGACTCCGGCGGCAGCAGCAGCGCACGGCGTTCGAGGAAATCTTCCATTCTCAACTTACGCTTTGGTTTTTCGCCTGCGGCCTGCTCTTCTTCGATTTGTTGCAGGGCGGTGTTGTAGCGATTGGTAGCGTGCCGCAAAAAGATGACGCCCAGCACCGGCATACAATATTCGCTGGAGGTCAATTTGGAATTCGCGCGCAAGTTGTCTGCGGCTTCCCAAAGTTTATCTTCAAATTGATTTATATTTTGCATTGCTATCAGTAATTCACTTCTTCAGTAGTTTTTATTGCAGATTGTTCCCTGCATTTTTGTTCGTTCACTGGGCCGACATAAGCGGACAAGCCTGACCTAAACTTAATCAATACAAATCAAGAAAAGTGATCCATCACTGATCACTCCCATCAATCTTTGTAGGGTAAGGGGGCAAACACTAATCGCGTTACCATTGAGTCAAGAGCTGAGCTTTTTCGATAATCGTAATCTGTTTATGTATTCACTTTGGGGCACGCTCACAAATTCCGTTGCGTTGAAGTGCTTCGGGAACTTGACCAAGGTCGTTTCAATCTGTCGGGGTTTATTGAAAAAATCAAAACGCCTTCACCGTTGGCTTCCGATTGCATTTGCAGACACACACGGAAACGGTGAAGGCGCTTACTCGTTATAAATGGTAGTAAGGCTAAATTATAAATGGCTCAATCTTCGGCTTCGTGTGTCTCTGCGCCGCCTATCTTACGAAAAAAATTGCCCGCTTGGAAGGTCAAATCGTTGTTCAACTGACCTCGCGTAATTCTTCCGTACACCGACAGGCTTTTTCGTTTTCTGCGTGTGAGGGTTGCTCATCATCAACTCGTCGCCATCTCCTTCAGTTTCGAATTATTTCTGTGGTATGATTTGCGCGTAAAGTTTTCATCTAAGACAACGACGAAATATTTCTGCCTCACTTCTTCAATCGCAATTCGTGGGAAACATCAACAGTCACGCTGCTTTCGGTATTGATCCAGAGTTGTATGATTTGTGTAGATTACCAGCCCTCACGCAAGGGTTACCGGGATACCACGATGGAAATAGAGCTGCGCTCGTTGGAACACGCGACGGATGAAATGGAGCGAGAGCGAATTTTGAGCGACGTTCTCATCCTGCAAACTGCGCCATTGGTGAGAAAAGTGATTCGGCAAAGGCTTGGTTTTTATCTCAATCATCAGGGCGCAAATCCGTACCAGCCTGAGGCCGAAGACCTTTATCAGGACATCCTGACCAAACTGCTCCAGCGCCTTAATGAATGGCTCGCACAGCCAGACACGAACCCGATTCACAACTACCGCAATCTTGTGATTACCACTTCGATCAATGCTTGTCATGATTATCTACGCGCGAAATCTCCGGCCCGCGCCCGGCTCAAAAATAAACTGCGCGAACTGCTGACTCGTCATCAGGATTTTAAGTTATGGAATGGCGAAGGGACAGAGAAATTAGCCGGATTCACGGTGTGGCAAGGGCAACCCAAAAACACAAACGCCATGGTGCAGCTGCATGAATGGCAAGCCGATCCCTCCTCCTTCACTTTGGCAGAGGGCGATTTACAACGCATTCCTTTCACCAAACTTGTCGCTTCGGTCTTACAACAAGTTGACGGGCCAATTGAATTAGAAGCATTGACCAACTTGTTAATCGTGTTGCTGGGGACGCGAGAACAAGTCGTGGAATCGCTGGAGCAGCAACAGGAAGATTTGGATTGGCAGCCCTCTGATACAACGCTCGACAGTGAGCTCCTACTGGAAGGGCGAGTAGCACTTCAAGCCTTATGGGCGGAAATCAAACAGCTCCCGCCTCAGCAACGCGCGGCGGTGAGTCTGAGTTTGACTGATCAGAACGGCAATGATTTGTTCAGCATTTTGTTGGATGCCGAAGCGATTACGGGGACACAACTGGCGAATGATCTGGGGCTGACTCCTGTTGCTTTCGTCGAACTGTGGCGACAATTACCGATGGAGAATGCGAGTCTGGCTACGCACTTACGCGTCACCCGCGCGCAGGTGAATAAATGGCGCTGGCGTGGGCTGCAACAATTACGGCTACGCTTACGAAAAGAAAAATAATGCGGAGAGGAATTCAGGGTCAAATCTATCGTCTATCAGAAAAGAGCGCATTTGCGGTTTTCTAGCTCTCCCAGGACGAAGCCGGATTCATGAACGAACATCTGACCGACAAACAAAGCCAGGCTTTTCAGGCACGTACCTTGCCACCAAAAGAAATGGTGACGGCGTTGCAACACCTGGAAAGTTGCGAAAACTGCCGCGCGCGCAGTCACCAATCCTTTCAGCAATTAAATAATTTCCAACCACCAGCAATTTTTTTACTTCCAGAGTTTCAGTTGCGCCACGAACATCTCGATGAAGAACAGCTGACGGCGCTGGCGGATAATTTACTGGGAGTAGAGGAACGAGAAATTCTTCGTGCGCACCTGCAAGGCTGCTCACGTTGCGGCGAAGAACTGCGCAGTTTTATGGCGTTCCGACAAGAACTGGCAACCGAATTGAACATTCGTTATGCGCCAACGTCGTTCCCTAAACAGCGCTGGCAATGGCAAACCAATTGGAATGCATTCACCTGGAAACCGCTTTATGCCGGATTCCTGGTGGTCGCGTGTCTATTGGTGCTGATGATATTTTTCTGGAGTCAAGGCAGCGAACAAGCAATTAATACTTCATCGCCACTACCGACAACTACTATCGTACTTTTGCCTGATCCAAGCACTCCAACGCCTACGCCACCAATCAATCCAGGCCAACAAGAAAATGAGGTCATTGCTTCGTTGCGCGACATGACAGGAACCATAGCGGTCACACGCGATGGAAAGATACAGGGCATCGAAGGCACTTCTCCGGAGTTGCAACATTTCATTGACGAGGCTGTGCGGACACCACAGATCAAAAAGCCCGCGATCCTCAATGATCTGAAGGGCGAGGCCATCACTACGCGCGGAACCACAATGCGCGAGGTTCAGCTCCGGTTACGATTTCCTGTCGGTGTGACCGTAGTGGCTGACCGCCCTGTTTTACGCTGGCAGCCCATCGCCGAGGCGACCAGCTATGAAGTCATGATCGCTGATGCGAGAGGCAATGAGATCGCTCGCGGCGAGTCCCTCTCCGCTGCCTGGCAACCATCTCAGGCACTCCCGCGCGGCGTAATTTACACTTGGACAGTGAGTGCCATTCGCAATGGTCAATCAGTCACAACGCCTTCGCTCGCAGTTCCCGAAAGCAAATTCAAGGTGCTGGAACTTGCCAAAGTCCAGGAACTCGCCCGGCTCAAAAAACAAGGTGGTTCACATCTTGCGCTGGGACTCTTTTATGCGCGGGAAGGAATGCTAAGGGAGGCTGAACAGGAACTAAAATCCCTCGTGCGGATGAATCCAAATTCACCCATTGCAGGCAAGCTCCTCCGCGACGTGCGAGCCTGGCAGTAAGGCTTCACTCCCCGATCATGACAAATCCCGCCCAGTAATACGGATGTTGATAGCGCGGTTGGCGAAGCAGCTTTAGGGCGGCCTGTCGCAAGGCTTGCGATTTGGCAGCTTGCTTTTTATTCCCACCATTTTTGAGCTGCGTAAAAAAGTGAATCATGAATTCTGTCGTACTGCTTGAATTTACCTGCCACTGACTGACGACCATCGTCCGACATCCTGCGAGCAAAAATGCCCACGAAAGCCCAATGATCCCTTCACCCGCGCTGATCCTGCCGTTCGCAGTTTCACAGGCGGACAACACAACGAACTGCGCGTTTAATTTCAATTGCATGACTTCACGCGCCGTTAACATTCCATCATTTTTTTCATCGCCTTCAGAGTTTGCGAGTAGCAGGTAAGAATTGAGGGGATGATGGTTATCAAGCACGGCGTGGGTCGCAAGATGCAAAATGCTGTAGTCACCAGCCAGTGATTTAAAAACACTTTCGGTCGCAGCCTGACCTGTCAACACTTTACGCTTCCCGAATAATTTCCCGACGGAAGCGACTTCTTTATCGGCATCGGGGAGCGGGGCGAATTCTCTTGAAAACTTTTCTGTCGAAGTTGTCGAGATCACTTTCCGGGAAGGGTTACCCAATGCCAGCAAGGATGGACTTATATGTTGCACAGACGATTGCCTCATGGCGGATAGCACGCTCAGCGACGGAGCCAGATGAATCGCATACTCTTCCAGCACATATCGTCCGCGGGCATCTTGCAAGGCCTGAAATGGCACTTCCCATAAACTGCCATCGGGAATAATGCAGAGCGAATCAACCCCTTGTAATAGGGCAGCAGCGGGCTGTAGCAACAGACGATACAAGTCCCGCGCTTCTGCCGCGAAGGCCGGGCGACGTGACGCGATCATGTGCTGAAAGGCCTGCGTTCTTTTTTGTAATTCCTGCGCAGAAAGATGAATCGTGAAGGTCTGAATTTCTGGTTCTGAAGTGAGTGTCTTTTTTCGAATGACGAACAGAAACGTTTTCTCTTTTGTCACCAGATATTCGAGCACGGCTGCGTTCGGCTCAAAACATTGGCGAAGATCATGCTGTGACAAAAGCGGAAGCTTCTTTGTTGCAAAAAATTCTTCATCAGATTGAGTCTCTCCAGGCTGCAAGGAATCAAAGAGGACGCGGGCTTTCGCGCGTTCGACTGACAATAGCGCGTCAAACGTCTTGCCCTCCGTTAACAGGATTTCAGTCAGCAGGTGATAGTCCGTCACTTTGTTGACAAAGAAAAGTTGCCGTTCCTGCGCCTCTCCCGCCACACGCGTACGTAGTGTTTCCAGCTGATGAGTCGCAGTGGTGAGAATCTCTAATGCTTGCGGTATTTTTTTCTGACTGAAATACGCTTGCCCCAACGTGACTGCCGTAAGGTACGAAAGCTTCGGCAAATGCTGTTGCACGGCAATATGGTGAGCCTCTTTGGACAATTCCATCGCTAGGGTAAATGCCCCCTGGGCCTGATGAGTTTCTGCGATTCGCCACAGGATTTCCGCTTCGCGCATTTTGTCCTGTAATGCTCGCGCCTGTGACAAACTTTCTTCTAACACCTGGAAGGCAGCCGGGAAATTACCTTGCTCGCGGTGGATCACGCCAAGGCCTTCGCCCGCTGCCATCATCACTTCTTGTTTGCCTGCGCTGGTGGCTTGTTGCAAGGCTTGCTCGAAGTAATGGAGAGCCGGTGCGAACTTACTGCGCCGCTGTTCGATGACGCCTAAATTGAGCAGGACTCTCGCCGCTTCGGCTTTGTTATGTTCATAGCCTTGCAAACTTTGGCGCAGATGCGTTTCCGCTTGCTCATAATCTTCCTGCTCCAGATACGACACGCCAAGGCTGTTGCGAATGCTGGCGGCGAGTTCGCTTGATGGAGTTTTATTCGCCACCTGTAAAGCCTGCTGGAGAAAGGTCAGCGCCTGAACGTTATCGCCCGCATCGTGGTATACCCGCCCGATTTCCGCCAACGTGTCAGCAATTTGATAACCGAATTTTGAACCGTTCCGATCCATTTGTTGATAAAGCGCCTGTGCCTGTTTGAGTTTGGCAATCGCCTGTTGATACTTCCCTGCTCGCCGATCCAAAGCGCCCATTAACGACCACGCGCCAGCAATGCCAAATTCATCCGGCCAGAGGCCTGCGGGCGAAGCTTTCAAGTTTAAATCTTCTGTCAGCGCAAGTGTCTGTTCGGCATATTGCTTCGCCATTTCATATTGTTCCAGATTGAGGTAAAGCGCACCCAGATCACTGAGGATGTACAGCAAATCCCGTTGGAACTCAGTTCCCGCAAAAGCCTTCCGACTTGCTTCATACGCGGTGATCGCTTCCTTGATCTTCCCTGCCCCCGAATAAGTTCTGCCGAGATTGTAATACGTGATGGCAGCGCCGCGTTGATGCGGCAAGCGTTCCGCGACTTCTAAAGCGATTTGATAAATGGCAATCGCCTGCGCGGAGCCTTGGTTGTAATAGGCAGTCGCAGCGGTATCCAATAATCTTTGCCATAGCGGCTGCAGCAAAAGTACCGGAGTAGATTTGAGAAGAGACTCACGCTCTGACGCAGATGATTGTTGTAGCAACTGCTGGAGGATTTCTTGCGGAGTTGGCGTGGTCGTTTGCGCATAAGTGGTCATTGCCCAAACGATGCTCACCAAAATCAGGTAAAGCCGGTAGAGATAGGGCTTCCCTCCGGCTAAAACTGAATATTGAACTCTTGCCTTCATAGTGTTAGGCACTCACGAGAGAGAGTAACCACTCAACGATGTCTACCACTGGGTTGCTGGGCGGCGGTGGAGGGGGTGGTGGCGGAGGTGCTTTGGTTGAGTTGGATGTCCCTTGCGGGTCGCCGGTATCCGCATACGTATTGGTCGTGGCGATACTCGTACACACCAATGTCAGTGCCAGGACAAATGTTGAAAAGATCAATTTTGTTTTTTTCATAGAATCTCCGGATGAGGCCTGTTCAGCGTGAACAGCCCGGGTTGATAATTAAGCACCTACTTCAGTAGATACTCCTGCACAAAAAGGATCGTGGCGTACATTTGAAATTCTCGATTGGCGGCATCAGCAAAACCGTGTCCTTCATTTTTACCGAGCAAATACCAGACTGGCGTTTTATTTTTCTTGAGGGCTTGCACCAATGCTTCGGCTTCACTGACCGGCACGCGTGGATCGTTTTTACCTTGTACCAAAAACACCGGGCATTTGATCCGGCTGGCATGATTGAGCGGCGCAATACGCTCCAGCCAGGCTTTCGTTTTGGCGTCGCGTTCATCGCCAAATTCGGCGCGTTGGATGTCTCGGCGCCAGCCTTCTGTCCGCTCTAAAAAAGTTGCCAGATTCGTCATGCCGGAATCGGAAATCACACCGCGAAGACGCTGGCTGTAGTTCGCCGCTACGCTGAGCGCCAAATATCCACCATAGCTCGCGCCTCGCAACAACACGCGGTCAGCATCCAAGTCCGGCTGCGCCTTGATCCAGTCCAGAAGTGCGCCTACGTCTTTGACGGCGTCTTCCCGTTTCATCCCGTCATCGAGACGCTGAAAGGTTTTACCGTAGCCGGACGAGCCGCGCACGTTCGGATAAATTTTGACGATCCCAAGTTCGTTCATCAAATAATTTTCTTCGTAGGCATACGCCGGACGATATTGTTCTGTCGGCCCGCCATGCAGATCAATGATGACGGGACGTTTTCCGGTGAATAAACCTGGCGGTCGGGACAGAAATCCTGAAATCGTTTTCCCGTCAAAACTCTGCCATTGAAACGCTGACGGCACGGCAAGTTTTTCAGACGGTACGCCCGCGCTCGTACTACTAGCCCAGCGTTCAACTTTGCCGTTGCTGACATTTACGGAATACACATCATTCGGTGTGCGCGACGATTTGTAATTGAACGCGAGATCAACGGAATTCTGATGCCACTTGAGGTCAGAGATGATCCCCGCAGGCAAATCTCGAATGACCTTTTTTTTATTGCTCGCAATGTCAAATACGTACAAATGCGAAAGGCCTGCTTCGTTGCTGACAAACGCGAGAGTGCTGCCATCCGGACTGCGCTGAAATTCTTCCACACCCCAGTTCACATCACTCAAGTAGGTAAATTTTCTGGTCGCAAGATCAAGATAAGCGAGGCGACGCATGTCCGCTTCCCGATCCGTAATCACGTACAGGCCTTTTCCGTCAGCGCTAAATTGCGGTTCGCTGTAATAATCGGCAACGTTGCTCGGAGAGAGTAATTGCGGCTTAGCCGTGCCAACTTCGATCATCCAGAGTTGGCTGATTGTATTGGAAATAAATTCACCGTAGACCGCGTAACGATCATCCGGCGACCAGTCATAAACTTTCAAATAATTGCCCATTGAAGATACGAGAATGCGATTACTCTTTGGCGCGAAGGGATCAATCAAGTTGAGATTGACACCGTTGTTCCCTGACGGCGATGAGCTGTAGATAACCTGCTTCCCAGCGTTCGACCAGACGGGTTCCGTACTTCTGGTTTTGCTGTCCGTCAATAACGTACTGGCGCGTTTCTCGATGTCATATAGATACAACTGAAAGGCTTCATTGCCTGCCACATCGCGGTTGTACACCAGATATTTTCCCTGCGGTTGAAAATAAAAATCATAAAAATTAGGCTCCTGCCAGTAGAGCCATGTCTGCGGCGTTGCACCTGGCGCAGTAAGGCGCGACACCCACGACGCGCTGGAAATTCCTTTCAGTAACACCTCTCGTTTTGTGTTGTTCCATCCCGCCAACGGCAAACCATACGCTCCGGTGTATCGCTTGACCTGCGGGGCTAACGACGCCGGTACGCGCGGAATTCCCTGTGTTTCCAAGTTCGCGTTTGGCGCAATTTCTTCTGATTGAGCAACCACCTGTAGGGCAAGCAAAAGACAGAAGAATAGAGCCAGAAATATGCTTTGTGGCGCATTGATATTCATACTGATAAGTGCAGGGGAGAAACGGTGAGGTGGGCAAACTTTCTAATCGCTAAGGGCAAATCATTCGTCGGTGATTTTCTATCGTATCCTGTGCGTGTAAATCCTACTGACAATCCAATTATTTTTCCAGTGACATTTTCCATAGACGACAGTTCCTGACAGAAATTCCACTGACCGCAAAAAAAGAAATACTTCGCGAGCGCTATCATTCAAGCGATGGAAAAATCTTCTCGTAGCTGGAATTTTCACGACGCGCTGCCGTCAATACAGATGTTTCGCATCTCTTTCACCTGCGCATCCTGCCCGACGATCCTTTCGGTAACGACTCGTCATCCACCAAAATTTTATGCACGAAAACTGTCTGGTCGAAAGTACACCGCAGGCGTTGATTCTTGCCGCCGATGCCGAGAGCGGAAACCAAGCGCGCCAAATATTGCTGCACGCTGGCTGGTGTATAGAAATAAAGCAATCACCTGCACAAAACTTACTTCCGCAAAATTCTGCAACAGGTTTACTGCTCGTCATCATTGAGAAATCCGGATGTGAAACAGCACTCGCGCTGCTCGCCCAATGGCAGCCGGAAATCGCGCAGGGATCAATCGCCGTCATCGTTTTTTCAGCGCAGCCCGCCAGCGCTGATGCCTTACTTTGCCTGCAACACGGCGCGGCGGATTATTGCGGCTGGCCGCTGCTGCCTTCTGAAATGGTCGAGATCGCAGCCCAAGCGCGTCGCCAACATCTCTGCGCCGCGCCACCAATTGAAAGTACGCACGCACCCGCCTTGCATGGGAATAATAAAACCATGATTGGTGGTTCGCGCCCGATTCTCGAATTGTCCCGGCAATTAGTGAAGGTTGCGTTGGCTCCTGAACTGCCCGTTTTGCTGAACGGAGAAACCGGGACAGGCAAAGAAATCGTCGCGTGGCAGATTCATCAACTGAGCAAACGTCCTGGAGCCTTTCGCGCGATCAACTGTGCGGCGATGGTCGAAACATTATTGGAATCGGAATTATTTGGTCACGAAAAAGGCGCGTTCACCGGCGCGTATGCGACCAAAAAAGGCCTATGGGAAGAAGCGGCGAACGGGACGATTTTTCTGGATGAAATCACCGAAGCTTCCCCGACCATGCAAGCCAAACTCTTACGCGTGTTGCAGGAAAGCACCATTCGGCGCGTTGGCTCCAATCACGAAATTCAAGTGACCGCGCGCATCATCGCCGCGTCCAATCGCAATCTTACGGTGGCTGTCAAAGACGGTGTGTTCCGCGAAGACCTGTACTACCGTCTGGGTCAGGTGCTCTCTATCCCCACCTTGCGCGAACGCAGCGCCGACATCCCTTTACTCGTGGACTATTTCTGCCAACGCGCCGGCAAAGGCACCGTCTTCACCGACGAAGCGCTCCAGTTGCTGTGTCACTATCACTGGCCCGGCAATGTGCGGGAACTGGAAAGCATCATTCACAAACTTATCGCCTACAGTGGAACCTGTATTTACGCCGCTGATGTCGAACGATATTTGCCACATCCGGAATTGCGCGAGCAGCCTCTCACGAGTAATTTTTTATTTGGTTTGATGCAGGCACGTTCGCCCGGCGATTGGCCTACCGCGCAAGAACTGCGCGAATGCTACGTGATTGAAGCCTGGCATCGCTGGGGCCGCGAATCCCAGGTCGCCAGAATTCTTGGCATGGATTACCGGACTGTGAATTTGATTTTACGCAAGGCAAAACTCATACCTGATAGTGACGAAGAATAACCGGAAGAACTCCCGTGGCTGGCCAGATAATCTATGGTGCCAGGGGTGCGTCGTCAATTTTGGCGTTAGACTCAAGCTGGTATTCCGATTGTTTATACCGCAGGCTCAATCTTAGCACTTACCGACGCCAGTCCATTGCCCTCAGATTTAGTGTGTCTCGAAGCTGAAATTCCTACCTCGTTAAAAATTACGCGATTGGCTGATGTACCAAGTTACTTGGGATAATTTAAATTGTGTGCACGGGCAATGTTGAAGCCTGGTAATTTAAGCGGCACTCATCGAAAACGAAATTTGCTCCGACGAAAACGAAGAAGAGCGTGAGTCGCAGAGTAGACGTCACGCTCCTCATGCCCGTGCCTGAGATGACAGGCACAGCGCATCTTTGTTATGCTACTACCGTTCTTTGCAATGACATAAAAACTTCAACAAACCGATGAATCGTTCTCCCCTTTTTTCCGCATGCTGAAGGATGCCGCCTTCCCCACTCTACTCCCGGCAGCTCCTTCCCACAGCCCCTACATAGTACCATTTGGAACCAAGATCAGGCAAGGTCAGTGGCGCAGTTTTCCATTAGGAGGGATTCACTAATGGGAACGGCAGCACGGACAAAACCAAAGCGGTTAGCCGCGAAACTTTTGCAAATTCGTGTGGGACTGGAGCTCACGCAGGAAGAGTTGATCGTCCGGTTGGATTGTGAAAGAGAATTAGCGCGCAGCAATATTACGGGCTTTGAGCAAGGCCTCCGTGAACCATCATTATTGATCCTGCTGCGCTATGCGCGCCTGGCGAACGTTCCGACCGATGTTTTGATTGATGATGATTTGGAATTACCGACAAAATTGCCGGTGACGAAAAGTGATCGAAGCAGAAAATAAAGGTAGAAAAATTGGCGATTTAGATTACTTCTGATCAAGTATAAAGGACGTTATCATACATAGTATGGGAGAGGGAAGACCGGGGTTTTGCAAATTATTTGGCGCATTTTTTTGCACTTTATTTGGCACAGGCGAATCGTGAAGCATTATTAGGGCGGAGTGCGATCCGCCCTATTCCAATTAAGTGGGAGTTAAATATTTTTCGCCTTTTCTGCTTCGAGTCGGATCTTGTTGTTTTTTGGACTTAACCGCCAAGTTACTCGCCCAACTTCCAGCTTATTGAATGACTGTGTAACTGCGATTTGATACTCATTTTTGCGGGTATCTTTGGGTAAATCGACCAATAAACGACAAGCAGCTCTGGATTTAGCCGTCAGATGCAATGGTCCAAGTGGTTCAATGCCTTGTGCTCGAATCGCTAGAAAAGCTGTATGAGTTTTCTTATTCACTTTGATAACCTTAACTTTTTCACGCAAGGCGTCGGCTAAGTATTGTGGCACCTCAAGCATAACTTGAGCTTGGGTCGGTAGACGTGCCTCAACAGCGATCTCGAATGTCAGTGCTTCGTCAAGTGCCCCTGGTAATACGAAAGGCAGTGATAGGAAGCCAGGAGGATTGGCACTGGCTGGGGGGACGTTATTAACGACATTGAAGTTGCGCCAAGTGACATTGTTATTGTTGCGTACAAAAACCTCAAAGTTAGCCCAAGTCATGAACGAGGCAGGATTTGGGGCTGGGTCATTGGTTGTACCAATCAAACACACAAAGCAATAATGTCCTTGTGCAGGGATCTGAGCGTTAGGCCAAGTCAAAGCTGGAGAAACGGTTAAGATGTCTCCTGTGGGAACATTTGGCAACGTCACCGTACCGATCAGATTCCAGGTATTTGGCGTAAGTAAGGTTGCCACTTCAGACCAGTAAATCGTGGCACTGACATTACTGGCGGCAGCTCCTCCACGATTGAGCATTCGCACATAAATGAAATTGTCTTGCCCCGCCTCAGCTTCATAACCGAGGCCATTATCATTTTCAGTGCCGCTCCCAACCCCATAAATAGATTGTGGATTAACGACTAGGTTTGGACGCAATATCACGTCAGGGCTGGAAGAAATAGCCCCGGAGTGTGGATTCCCAACGTCACCAACAAAATCTCGAATGTAAATGTCAGGTGTGACTCCCAGCACGGAAGTCGAGATTGCATTGAGGTTAGGCATCACCCCGATCAGGTCGCTGGCTGGGTTGCCTGAAAGCGTACCTGTAGCTGCTGCACTGAGAATTTGTCTCATCTGACGTGGGCTAAGGCGATATCCACGACTGGCTTGATGCATCCCCTGAACAGCCAGCGCCGCACCCGTGATGATCGGTGAGGCACCGGATGTTCCACCGAAATTGACTGTGTAGGTATTGGTGAGGTTACCCGTCCAACCCTCACCCGTTGTATCAATGTTTTGCCCCCACCCATAACAATCAATGCGACTGCCAAAGCAACTGAAGCTCAAACGCGTGTGGGGCACACTTGAACTGGCTGCGCCAACCATGATGGCACCCGAGTCCTTGAAGACTGCACTAGCGCGGTTAAGCACCCCGCCAAGCACTGTATCGAGATTATTCCCGCCGTTACCAGCCGCTTCAACTACGATAATCCCTAATGCGGTGGTGAGGCGAATCGCGTCGAATACTGCTGGCTCAGCTTCCACTGGCATATTCGACAAACCAGCATAAAAAGTCTGCGCTTCGAGTAACATGACATCACCAAAGGCCATCACGGCAGCCGCGCTGAGAATCGCTTCTGCCGTGTTATAAGTACTCGCGGTACGATATTGAGAAACCACTCGCCCAGTGGCGGCAGGAGCAATACCAACATTACCAATGTTATTATCAGTTGCTCGAATCTCACCGAGCACGGCGGTGCCGTGACCAAAATACGCTTGATTAACACCAGAGATCAGCGTGATCCCCGCGCTGACCAAGTCCTCGTGATTTAAAGTCCAACCTTGCTCAAGATCAACGAAACTTTGACCTGCTCCATCACCTCCGGTGATCGTCCAGGCAAATTCTGCGTCAATGCCATTTTGTGCTGGGTCAAGATACCCTTGCGCGGGCCAGCGTGGATCGTTGGCAGCATTGACTACGGGCGGTGGCGTTGGTCCCCCTTCGACATAGGCCTGCTCAACGGAATTCCAGGAACTGAGTACTTTGGCTAATGCCTGTGGCTCAACGGTAGTCGGGCAATCAATCACAAAATAGTTAAGTAAGTTTGGTGGCTGATAGGATGGGTCAAGCTCGACAGCCTGACGCACCAGTGCTTCGATTTTGTCTGCTCCCAGTTCTGGGTAGAGACGTTTTAGCGTGATGCCTTTGAATTCATCTATAAGGCGAGACCAAGAGCCAATCTGTTGTTCTTCAATCAAAGCTCCGATACCGTCACGGTAAGGAAGTTTTACGTGGTCCCTAAACTTTACGACTACGCGCGGCAAAACAATACTGGTTTCTTGAGAAGTTGTAGTTTTTTTCTTAGTGGCAGTTTTTTTTGTGGGCATACTTGTTCTCCTATTATGATTAGTTGCTTTTGTTTATTTCTTGCTCACACAACAAGTGCCGCTGTTTGGTCTGCAATATTCGTCGTTTTGTCGTAATGTGAATTTTCTTTTACTTTGATCAATCATCCCTTTCTAGTTGAGTTGTTACAATATCTTCCTGAAAGGAATTCTTTTAGATCGAATTTGAGAGACAAATCGTTGCTAGCGATTCCATGATCTCTAGCACAACACCACATTTCCAAAGCTGGAATCACGATGAGAAATCGTCACTAACTATATTGACTTCAAGTAACGTTTTTACTAATGGGGAAGCTCTACTCCATTGAGGAAAATGAGCCTCTCACCAGGCTGATAAATTCAAAATACGGCTGAATCAAAAGATCAAGCAACGAAATATTTGCTTAGTACTATTTATTGGGGAGATATTGGCGGCAATTGTGTTTCACAATGGCAAAGAAATGCTATAACAGTTTTTTTACGAAATCAATCGCAAATTATATTTTTGCGATTAAACGTTAAGTGTGGGAAAACAGTAATTAGACAAAAGCGGCTTGCTGAGTTTTCTAGCGTTAACAATTTCATTTTTTGGTAAGGTTCAAGCTTGGGTTTTTACTCGACACTCTATGTTTTGATTTCTTTGGTTACAAAGGAGCGCATTGTCATTTACAAACAAAGAGGATTGTATCTGAAGTGCTCAGAGCAAACCTCGGCGGTAACTGCAGTCTTCATTTCTGAGCATTTCAGATACAATTTGTTGAATTAAGCCGCGCCGTGGCTATGGGGATTGTATCGCGCCGGAGGGCGCGTGGGAGAAATTGAAGCGCATCGGCGTACGGTCGAAGACATGCAACGCGAGCTACGTGCAGGCGCGGAGTTGTTCTCTGCTTTCTGGAATGCTCCCATTGAACGCATCTGCGTGGAAAACCCCGTGATACATAAGCACGCCAAAGCGCTGATTGTGAATTACCGCGAGTTTGCGCAAAGCGTGCAGCCCTGGCAGTTCGGGCACGGCGAGACGAAGCGCACCTGCTTCTGGCTGAAGAACCTGCCGTTGCTGCAACCGACCGAGATCGTCGCGGGCCGCGAGCCGCGCGTGCATCGGATGCCGCCCGGCCCCGACCGCTGGAAAGAGCGATCCCGCTTTTATCCCGGCATCGCGAAGGCGATGGCTGAGCAATGGGGATAAAGGCGGGATGGATTGCTTTGAAGAGTGCAAGAGCAGGAATAGCAATATCGTGTCTAGGTTCAACTACCCACATGCATAAAAAGATGATGTGTATGGTTTTCATCTCATGGTATCCTTACTTGAATGCTGTTAAACAAGTAATCCTCTCAACCTTTGACCTTGGCTGAAATTTCTTTGTGGGAACGAATGGGGAGAGGACGCAATTAAGCTCATCGTCTTGAACTCCTGACCCATGAGGGCAGTCGGCCATTTAGCTGTGGGATACCACCAGTTTTGAATGCAAAACTGAACACGAGGCCTTTACTTCAAATTCCAATGCAACTGACTGGTGAACAATACCAAGAACTACAAAGGGCTTTGACCCATGCTTTCCCCACACATGAAGACTTGGCACAAGTCGTTAGGTTTAAGCTTGACCAGAATTTGAATGTCATTACGCCTAGTGGAGATCTAAATGCAGTTGCGTACAAATTGATTGAGTGGCTTGTGGCTCATAATAAGGTATGTATGTTCATTACAGGCGCACGAACTGTAAATCCTGATAATAATGAATTGCGTTTATTTGATGAACGCTACTGTGGGGATGCTGGGGGCGCTGCCAAACAGCTTAGCAATTCCAATAATGGAGGATTTGAGGAAGCCTTTAAGATTGAAACCCAACATGCCCGCCGCCAAATTAAGAAAACAATTCCCGGTCTAGAAAATCCCCTTCCGCGAAGCGAAATTGAATGGCTAGAAGAGCAGTTACAAAATTCGGTTCCTGTTCTGTTCACTGGGAATGCTGGGACTGGAAAGAGTGGCATAGCAGACATTTTGGCCGAGACGGCTTTTAAAGCTGAGAAGGGGATATTGTTTATTGATGCACGCCGAACTGCTTTTATCCAAAACGTGACACAACTACGGGATCACTTAGGTCTTTCTGTTCCGCTCGTATCTGCGATTGAAGATGTTGCGGAGCGCAGAAGATGCCGAGTTATTATTGAACAGTTAGATAGCAGCATTGGCTTTGAGGCAGCCCGGGTTTTAGTAGATCTTGCTGTCGTTTGCTGCCGCATCAAGGGGGTCGAGATTATTGTTGTTTCGCGCAAGCGTGAGGCGAATGAGGAGGCGCTTCTTCAGCCACTAACTAGCGAGGGATTTCAGGAACATACTAGCTATCCGCTCGGACCCAACGATGCCGAGCGTGTACTTGAGCAACTTGGCATTAGTAGTCCTTCTGTAGATTTGGTTAAGTTAGGCTGTAATCTTCTAAACCTTGAACTCATTGGCAAGGTCAAACAAGAAAAGCCGGATTACGACTTTTCACAAGCGATGTCTGATGTGGATTTGTGGGAGCAATATCTTGAGACTATTGTCGAACGCGACCTGATGCTAAGGAATCCGCAAGCCGCCCGTCAGGTGATTACTGAAGCCATGCAATTGGCAAAACTTGGATTAAATAGTGAAGATCGCACATTCACTCTCGACTACGACATGCCATTGCAGCAGAGCCGATTAATAAGCTGGGATATGATTCTGTGTGAAGTGGGAAGGAAATACCGCTTCAGACACGAGAAACTACAAGACTATCTTTACGCGAGGGACGCCGCCGAACGAGCACTAATGCCTAAAGACGTTGCTGGAGAGATCAACCCGTTCAGGACGGCAAATGTGATTCGTTGGATGGATAAGATATACCGACGTCCAGGTTATGAGGCTATCCGTGGGCGATTCATGAGGGAGGGATTAAATGGGTAATGAGAATACCGAATCAAAGACCGTAATTCCCTTTTACACGCAGACGGCGATCCTGGATGCTTACCTGCAGGTAGCCGATCCTAGTGCTGACCCGCTTGCGCTCGAAGTGATTTGCCAAACCCTCCGCGAACAAGAGGATCTTCGAAACTACTTCTTCAGCAATGGCCCGCATCCAGCTTGGGCGGCAGTGTTGTGGGAGGCTAGCTTTTTTCAGACGCCACCCCCGCCACAACAAACGGAAAATGGACTTGTGCGATTGCGCTGGCCCGAACAGGAGTATTTGATCTCGGTCGCAGCCCTCGTCCCAGATATTATCCTCAAGCATTTCGCTGTTCTTAAGGATGCACCAGAGTACGGAGAACGGGTCATATACGCCCTACAATTACTGCCGCCTGAATTGATCGTAGCTGCTTTGCCACAACTGCTTCAATGGTTGCGTGATCCTCAAACAGCTTCGATTACAGCGAGCGCGACATATGAGTTAGCAGTAAAGCTCGCGGAGCGGAAACAAAGTGCACCTGCATTTGAATTATTCCGAGCTGTATTGACACCGCAGCCATCACCGAAGATTCAGAAAATAGAAAAATCATTCTTTGGTACAGAAGCAATTCCTCTATTTAAGCTAGCCGATTTCGACTATAGCTTTGACAAAAATAGCAGTTTCAGAAATGCATTGGAGTTATTTAGATCATTAGACATCAGGCAAACACTTGCAGTGCTTGAAGATCATTTACTTTGCGCGTTGCGCCTGGAAGCTCAGGCGAAACGATTTTCGGAATATGAACGAAGTTCCTGGTGGCGCACGGCAATTGAAGAATCCGACCAGGACATACATGGAGAATACAAAGACAGCCTATTAATTGCTCTGCGCGACTCACTCCGTTTATGGGCACAACAGGACGCACCTAGTGCTGAAGCACTCGTACGTCGGTACTTGGAAACTAACCACGAAATATTGAAACGATTAGGGCTATACATCTTGAGCGTCGTACCAGACGCCTACAAAAACCTTGTTGCCCGCGAATTACTCAACGAAAAAAATCTGAATGACGTCGGCATTCACCATGAATATTTCTTGTTATTGCAGGAGGGGTATCCACACCTCGACGAACAAAAACAACAGAAATTTCTCGCACTTATCCGACAGGGACCACCGTCTGAGGAAATTGAGCAGGTTAGTGATGATGTTGACAAAGACGCTGGTGAGTCGCGGAAGATTTACATAGAAGGTTATATAAAACACTGGAAACTCAAACGGCTGTGGATGCTGCGAAAATACTTGAGCGGTGAGTTCACCAATCTCTTAGAAGAACTTGTTGCAGAGCTAGGTGAGCCGGAACGTGCTGAATACACTCACTGGGTTTCCGGGGGTGTGTATTCAGTAACAGACAAAAGTCCCATCAGACGTGAGCAGTTGAGCTTAATGCCGCCTGAAGCACTCATAGACTTCCTACGTCAATGGCAACCTGAGCCAGAACAGACGTTCGGCCCTGAACGAATTACCCTTAGTGCGCTTGGTCAGGCCGTTGCTGGATTAGTCTTCTCCGATTTCGATAAGTACGCACAACACTTAAAGCCTATTGCTCTCATCGGTCCGGCTTTTGCGACCCCTCTAATAAGAGGATTTACTAGCGGCACTCGCATTGGGAGTGTGCGGTGGGCAGATGCGCTTGAATTTTGTGAAGCAATGCTTAGCGATGCGAATATAAGGTATTCCTCAGATAACGCGGGCGATGAAAACTGGCGCTACACGCGCGAAGCGATAGTCAACTTGTTAGAAGTAGCTGTGGAAGAGCCAAAGGCAGATGCAGGTGTTGAAGCAACCGACCATCGTGTACAAATGGAATTTCTGCCACGCGTGCGGGACCTGTTACTAACACTGCTGGACGACCCGGACCCCAGCCCAGAAAATGATCGCCCCCCGGAAAACTATGTTGGACACAACGATCCCGTGACCGTTGCACTAAATCATGTACGCCCGCGTGCGTTGCTGACACTCATCCAGTACGCCGTGCATCGCGCACAGGTCGAACAAGGGGAATCTCGCGATGATAATGCATCACAACTCCCTGTATCACGATTAGAGCCTAAAGTGCGTGAAGCCCTGACACGTAAAATGAATCCGCAAGTTGAGCCGAGTTTGGCAGTCCACAGCGTTTACGGCTTAAATCTACGCCGCCTTAGATGGCTAGATCAAAATTGGCTCGAAGAACATCTCGATACAATTTTCCCTGAAGGGGGCGAAGCAGAAACGGTGTGGTTATTTGCAGCAGCATGGGATGCGTTTGTAGCATACGATGGTAACCGATTTGATCGTCCCTTCTTCGCAAAGTTACGCCCTAAGTACATGCGGGCCATTAATAATCTCGCGCTAGGAGTAGTGACAGGCAGACATCCTGAGTCGAGCAATGGATTAGCAGCTCAGCTACTTTGGGAATATCTAAATGGCAACTATCAGCTACGTTCTGCGGAGGGGCAAGATAGTCTGTTAGTGCACTTCTATATGAAAGCTGCACCAGATAAGCGTGGTCAGGCCGCATGGTTGCTGTGGCGTATCTGCCAAGACAATCCGCAATATTTAAGTGATATATGGTTGCGTGTACGCCCCTTCTGGGAATGGCGGGTTGACGAAGCAGCCCGCTCCAATCATTCAAATGATTTCGACAGTGAAATGGAATGGTATGCCCGTTTACCACTAATCGCCTTTGAAATGGAAACAATTAGATCAATGTGGTCGCTACTCGAAGGCATACTCCCGCATGTCGCTCGTTTCAAACGTCGGGGCATCGGCTGGGACTCACTCGAAGAGTACCTAGCAAAAGAGGTGGAGCGAGATCCGTTACGGGCGATTCAGTTCTACCATCTTATGCACAAACAATTGTCGCCCACTGTTTGGTTTTATCCAAGAAGCGAAAGCCGCACGATCATTGAGAAGGCTGCACGGCAAGAGGTGTCACGACAGGAAGCACTGGCGCTGATAAACACCCTTGCACGTTCTGGCAATCATCAATACCGCGATATTTATCAGCAATACGCAGGATGAAGTGCGTCGGCGTTAATACCCTTGGTCGAAAGGCTCTGGGGCTTAGGAGACCTTCAATGAATGGTGAACAGCAAAGAAGATTACATCAAGGGCTGCTGGGGGCCTTTCCAGACGCCGGTAGCATGCGACAAATGGTAAAATTCGGTCTCAACCAAAATCTCGACGCTATAGCCAACACCAGCAGACTCGACATCGCAGTCTTTGAGTTAATGCAGTGGGCTGAATCAAGGGACAAGACCATTTCACTGGTGGCCGTAGCGCGTAATAGTAACCCTGATAATGCGGCCTTGCGCACCATTGCTGAAGAGTTGCACCTCGCACCTGTTACAAGCGAGTTGGAAAAGATTGTTATCAGCTCTGTAGGGATCACTGATGTCAACGCTTGGCATGCGAGGATGAGTAGATGTGAGTTAACAGTTTGCAGCATTGAAATATCGCCGTTCTTCGGAACTGGTTTTTTGATAGGTCCCGACATTGTTGTGACCAATCATCATGTAATAAAGGAGGCTATTACTGGAGCGATCAACCCTAAAGAGGTGGTATTACGCTTTGACTTTAAAACGGACGAGAGTGGTACAACGGTACAGCCAGGGCAAGAATATAAGCTTGCGGAAAATTGGCTAATCGATAGCAGCCCAAAAAACGAACTCGACTACGCAATACTACGCGTAGAGGGCAAGCCAGGCGAGATGCCTGTGGCAGGTCAGCACGACGCGGTAAATAGGGGCTGGTTGACTCCCCTATCCTACACATTTACTAATGGAGAACCACTATTTATTATTCAGCATCCTGAAGCGAAGCCACTCTCAATAGCCCCTGGTAGCTTTCTTAATCATAACGCTTCTCCGCAGCGAATCATTCATAGCGTCAGTACGCTAGGCGGTTCTTCCGGTTCACCATGTTTTACGAGCAATTGGGATCTGGTGGCACTACACTGCAGCGGGTCTAGTGGCGGCAATTATGCGGTGCCGTTTTCGACAATTCTTCCAAAGCTGCAGATGAAGAAAATTTCAGGATTACTCATATAGCTTGTCGGAAACTGCTTGAGGCCCTTTACCCGCAATCACGAGCGTAAATGGACGGCGACAAGGGTAGCGTTGCCTTTTGCGAAGCCGTTTACTGTAAGTCATACAATTTTGTATGAGGCTCGCATCCCCTTTATTTATAGGCTTCTGAGGTAATGTCTGCACGGCGACTGGTGAAGCGGCAACCTACTTTTGGAACGTCATCACCGACTTGGGTAACCTAAAAGTAGGCAAAAAAGCCTGAAAAGACCTACCCGATTATGGTTTTACGCTAAACCTACATTTTTGTCGGGCTTAGCGTAAACCATTTCGCAAATGGCAAGGCAACGCCTAATATGAAAAAGCGTGACAAATCGCTGAGAGGGATTTCATTTCCTAATCCTTCATTGTTGATAGGAAAACTTTGATGATCGCTGAGACTCTAAGAAATGGGGCTAGAGAGGTAAGGATCAATTAGGATTGAGCTCCCAATATTTACTACAAACTGACAAGCGACGTTCACGCTTGTCTAAAAAAACCCAGTGCTTGATTAGCTTTATCGGCTGACGGAGAATTATAAACGAAACCCACTTGCTACCTCAATTAAATTCGTAGCGATGAGAGAATCTGAAAGTTGCCTCACAATCGAATACCTCAGATTGTGTGTGTGTTCAGAACCTATCGTCCCATCACGAAACTTTGTGATTGCCACAACAATAAATTAAATTTGGGTGAGAATAATCGGGTCGTTATTTAAACGAAGTGTTGGCGAGCTTTCCTGTTCAGCGGATTGTGCTTGGGTACTCGCGATTTTAGAATCCGATAGCAGATTTTATCTTGTTTTAGAATGCGATAAATATTGAACCGAGTCCCAAGGGTCAAAATGGTAACCGTTAAAGAAATATTTGAGATGGTCACGATGAGCGGACATAGCATTGATTTTTGAGTTTCACAAGTCTAGTGTAAATGAAGAGTCTGAAGTTAAAATATGCCAAAACTTGAACTGGGATTCGGAAATGATCTTATTAATTGCTTGTTTAATTGAAATTTTATCAAGTTGTATTGATTGACGCAAATATCCCTCTTTAAGAGTTTCTGACCTCAACGGCTCTAATATAAATGCACGGTAGTTATATCTCTCCCTTGCTTTCTTCGTAGAATTTAGTAGCTCCTCGGTAATTTGTATTTTCGATAGACCCACTTCTAGTGTACTTGGTAGAATCATCTCTTCAATAAGCTTACTAAAAGTTTGCCTCCTAAATAATTTAGGATAAATATTAATTACATTATCGATATTTACCCACTCATAGTTTTTAGACTGTCTTATTAATTCATTTAAAACACTTACTAAGTGTATATTTGTTCTATGGATTGAAATTGGGTCTAAAATCTTAGGGTCAGTATTTACATAGATATTTGGATTTTTTGATTGATTTATGGTTATCACCCCTATTGGAATATTATTCTCCTCTGCGAGAATTTTGATTGCTCGAATAAAGCTTACCTTCTCTACGTTATACGAGGCTATTTTCTTTGATAATAATCGCTCATTCACTGGAGCACTAAAACATGTTAGCTCCATAAAACTGAAAAAAATAACCAATATTGGAATAGTAGAAATGATGTTTCGCTGTTTAATATTCATTAAAATTAACCTTCTTTCTATTTTCGCTTTACTATTAACAATACTGATTATAAGCACCTAAACATAAGTTCTGAGGTGTACTGAACATTGGTAAGCCTGATTCCATTGTAATACGATGAATCAGGCTTACCGCAGAATTTATATCAGGGTGCTTAATTAGCCACATGTTGATTGAGTGTAGCCTTTTCCCTAATGCATGATATGCATGCTAAAGATGTTTAGCGAGTAATTGTAAAACTTTCGCTTGAATTATCCGGAGTAATTTGAATTCCACATTGCCATTTCACATCAGTCACCTTACCGTTATTTTCAGTAGCGGTGAGTCTCATGCCTAACCTAGCCTTAATTGTGACACTTCCAATTAGAGTTCTATCGTAAAATTTAAAAGTAGTCGTTGCTTCAACAATTACATCCACATTTAGTCCGTATTTTTCAATAAGTCCTTGAAGGTCTGACTGCCCAAAGTAGATACCTTGAGCATCACCAAATTCCCCATCTTTATTAAATAATACTCTCTTCCCATTACTTGTAATATCAAAAGGGCTTTTTAAGTCAGCTGGTGTTATGCTGTCAGTTATACTTTTTTCTATTGAATATGCAGTGTTTCCAGATAAGGGTTTCCCATTTTTCATTACCGAGAATATCCCATCTTTTTTACAGCCATATTGATCCTTTTTACTATCTGCTATGCGCTGACCAGATCCGTATACCCAACTCACATCATATTCATCTTCCTTTGTCTTTTTCTTTTGAGTTAAAGCATTTTGTATCTCCCTAGTGATCTGCATGTCACAATAGATTCGACCTTGTGTTGGGAGCAAACCATCCAGAGACCAAAAACCATCTGCCCCGCTGCTATAAATATTACATGAGCTACCAAGACTGCTGAGGAAAAATCTGAGGTCAACTACGATGTCTTCGCCGTTCGGATCAGTTGCATTGGCAGGATTACCCTGTACATAAGAATACCGATTGAAGCTCATGGGACTCTGTTTATTGGCGGCAGCTAATCCCTTCGGATCAGGGGACATAAATCTCCCCCATTCACTGCCATACATCCTCGCCTGTGCGTAATCCAATCCTGACCCCGCATCTCGTTCATAGCCTGTGAATTTCCTGCTGTTACGATTGGCTTGACTGCCGAGCGACCATTCATAAAGCAATTTCCCGTATGGATCAAATTCCGCACGATACGTCAGATTTCCTGATGTATCAGTCATCTTTCTACCGCTTCCCAAATGATCGGGATGCAGCCAATAGAATTGCCCATCAGCGTTTCTCTGGGCAACGACTCCGCCACCATTCATGACGTAGGCGCGCTTCACTCCCGCACTCGCCACTTCCATCACCGCGCTGCCGATGACGGAGGAGTAGACGTAGTACGTGCTCGCCCCGCCTTCCGTCTTCTTGACTCTTTTACCATTGCCATCGTAACCGTAACTGCCAAGCGTGCCAGTATTTACACTCTTCAACCGATTCGCGCCATCCCATTGATAAGTGGTACTGCCCGCAGCTGTCATATTGCCAGATAAATCATAGGTAAAATTCGTCGTCACCCCAGCCTTTGTATTACTGGTTGGACGATTGTTGACAGGGGTGTAATTCGATCCGGGGATTTTCGCAAACGTAAAGGTTCCCTGCGATGGCCCGTACCACATTTCTTCCGCGCGGGTCAGATTCCCCCAGTCGTCATACCAATAGTTATACTGTCGATTATAATTTACACCTGAAAAACCTGATGCTACTTGTGTTAGTTGATTGCGGAAATTGTATCTAAAACCTGTCCCGTAATATTCATCCACGTAGTTACTCACCTGACTCAGCAAACCATTTTCCTCATAGGAATAAAGATAATCCACCAGCTTGTTGGTTCCGTCTGGTCGAGCCAATGTCTGCCGGTTGAGTCTACCTAATGAGTAGTCATATTCCATCGTCATCTTCCGGTTATTACCATAATTCAAGGTCTTCGCCGCTCCAAATGAAGTATACGCCAAATCGCTTACGACATTTGCATTAGCATTCGGGTCTGTCCCGATCAGGTTGGTTCCGATCCCTTGCAACGCTCCGCTGGCCTTGTAAGCGTAATTGACATTTGTATTGAAACTCGGTGCCACATAATTTGCCTGCTTCAATTGTCCACCTAAACCATAGGTATAGTTGTAAGTATAATTATTACCGGTCAATCCCGTAAAGGTACGCGTCTCTGACTGCAATTGGCGATAGCTGTTATAGACGTAACTCATACTGCCTTCGCCATCCGTCATCGCGGTGCGGGCACTGTAATTGTCGTAAGTATACGTGGACGCTGGCGTCGGATCAGAATAAGTAACTCCAGTCACGAGATTACGATTGTTATACGCGACAGTGGTCGTGACGCCCCGCGCATTCGTGGTGGTCGCGACCTGATCATTGGCGGTGTACGTGTATGTGACCGTCCCCGCTTCGGGTGTCGTTTCGCTGGCAAGGCGCCCCCAGATGTCATAGGTGAAACTTCGTACCTGTGGGTTGTTTCCCGTATAGTAAGGCGTGCCAGTATGGTTGATCGTGACGAGGCGGTCCAAATTGTCATAGATATATTCGACCTGCGCACGCAGGTCATAATGGTCAATATAAGTATTCCCGAAATCGTCCGTTAAAATGTAAGGTTCAAATTCTCTGGCGTATTTCAACCTGCCGAGGAAATCTGTCTCCGACACTTTCTGATTATCTTTTTCATCATACGTCGTGTTGACGAGACCTCCGGCGCAGCCGCAGACGCTGTAATCGGAAAAGATGTAGGTGTTATCCGGTTTCTGGACAGAAGTGGTGCGATTCATTCCATCAAAGCTGGCTTTGGTAAATTTCCAATCGCCTTGTCCTGTTTCAGCCGGATCAGGATTGAAGCTGCTGTCGACCATCAGAATCTGCGATTGCTCGACACCTCTCCCGAGTTCGTCGTATTTAAATTTCTGTCCGCTGTATTTGCCACTGACCGCATTCGGATGATCGCTGCCCTTGCGCAGTACCCTTCCCGCGCCATCAAAGTCCTGAAAACTGGCGACGATTTGATCTTGTCCGTTCACGACATCGTGTTTGGTGTTCGTCGTCTGGCGCAATAAATTATCCCAGTAACTCACGCTTGCCCACGACCCGTTCGGCTTCGTCGTCTGGACGGGGCGATCGGCACTATCGTAGGTCATCGTCGTGATCTGTTCTTCCGTACCGACACTCGGATTGATGACAAAACTCTTGGTCGGAAGTCCAGTGTAATATTCGTACTGCGCTCCCGCTTTCATATTCACAGGATCAGCGGTGGTTTTGACATAGGCTTGCAGGCTGCCAAGCGAGCTGGGTTTATTGGTGAAGTAATCCGTGTAATCAATCTGCTTGCGATTGCCAGCGGCGTCAGCGGCGTTTCTGACATTTCCGTTGGTGTCGTATCCCGTGCGTCCAATCACGCGCACGCTGGCATTATTCGTGGCGTATTGCTTGACTGTTGTCAGATTGCCGCGTGTCGTGAAGCTGGCTCCATAATTTGTATCATCGTGCTGCACAGTTGCTCCGGCATTAGCAAAATAAGGATTCACGCCGCCGCCGGAATCAGAATAACTGGAAGTTTCGTCATACACATTTTCTGTTTTCGCAAGCAAGGTCGTTCCCGCCCCGGCGTAAGTCGCGGAAGTCAACGGAAGCCCTAAAATTCTCTGCACCGGATAACTGGTATAGGTCATCGTCGTACGACGATAAACAGCAGTTCCAGCCGCATCATAATCGTCTTTGTTTTGAACTAACCAGAGACCGTCTTGTTGGATGTAGGTCAATCCGACTTTGCGTGTATGCGCGGACTGATCAGTGATTTTGGATTCAATCGGGCGCAAGTTGGAGTTGTAAGAAATACCTGTGTCTTTAGTATAAGTATTGACAATAGTTTTCAGTGTCGCGTTGATGCTGCTACCAGTACTGGCATCGGTCGCCTGTCCAGTAATGACCGTCGTCTGGACTAAGCCGCTATTGGTGATGCTGTGCGAATTGGGATAGGTTCCCCTAGGCGATGCTGGTTCCGTCACACCGGCGGAGTTAGTGCCATAACCGTAATAGTATGTCACCCCATCGGAGGACGAAGTCGCCCAGGTTGCTGTATTATTCAACCAGTTCTCGTTATTTTCATTGCGCTGTGTAAAATAAGGGCAGAAAACGCCATCACCTGCACCGCCGTCACCCCACACAGTGCTGGCGGGATACGAAGCGCCACCCACCGAATACATCCCAATTCGCGTCCGCGCAATAATGCGCTCCGTCCCTTGTCCCGTGATCGTCGGCACCCATTTCTCAAACTTATGAATCTGCCCATAGCTGGTGTAATACATCCGCAAATTTGTTCCAGTAGGATAGGTTAATCGTGAAGGCAGGTACGCCGTAGCCGAACTCACATCCATACTTATTGTCGTTGGAGGAACCCAGGTCTGGGAAATCAAGTCACCCGTATCAGGATCATATACATAATCGTAATAACCTGCTGTAGACGTGAAGCCATTGGTTAATGTCACCGCCGTATAATCAATCACCAGATATTTAAAAATCGTGCCATTGCGATCCTGCCGAATTTCCTTCAGTTTGTTGCTGACATAATAAAAGTCTATCCGCCGTCCCAGCGTGTCGGTGACGTAGTCAATCACCGTATCGTTATTGCTCAACAGCTTGTATGTCACCGTAATGAAATTGCCGTTGCGATCTTTGATTTCGGTTGGGAGCAATTGAAATTCTCCGGCGGCTGTCGCGGAAACATTGAACTTTATTTGGGAGCCGCTGGTGGTCTTCAAAATCTTCGTCGTCGCATCAAACTGCAAATAACTGGAATCATAGCTTTCGTATTTGAGCGTCGTCGCGTTGTAAGCTAAATCTCGCCGCGTGCCGTCCGGTTGCAAATACAAAAAGCTTTGTTTTCCCGTGACTGAATTGCTGTACGGGCCAACTTGTCCGCTGCTGTTAATGCCCTGGATCGCACCGAAGCCAATTCTCCAACCCGGCGCGACGTTGCCGCGATCCGCGTTATAGACCATCGTATTCGTTGCCGGATTTTTGAACCAGACCTGCGAATTGTAGGTAAGTCCCAAAGACAAATTCATGCCAGCTCTGCCGCCCAGCGACAATGCAGGCGCAGTGAAATTCAGATTCTTGGAACCGAGATTGACGGACATGCCACCGATGACAGAAGTCCCCGCCGTTGGGTCAACCATCTGCATCGGCTTGCTGCCAGCCATTCCGATGTCGTTGCCGGATTTCGTCATTTCAGTGAAATAGCTGCTGAAATTGGCGCTGCTGGTGGGAACCGGATCGTGGTACCCCGCAGGTTGAAGAGAATTCGTCCTGACGCGACCTTCCGGTTCCTGCGGTTTTTCATTCCGTGTATGATCCAGATCGTGATGGGCTGTGTTTGGCATGTCCGCGTCGTGGTACGGATGTTTGGCTTCTTTTTCTTTTTCTTCGTCTTTCAATTTCTGGCGTCGCGCTTCCAGCTGGCGATTCACCTTTTTGGGTTCTTTGGTTTTGTCATCCTTTACCTTGTCATCTGGCTTCGGGTTTTGAAATTCCGCGACGGCGGCTTTGGCGTCGACGGCTCCGCTTTCAACTTTCAACTTTTCACTTCGCTTCGCGCTTTTCATCAGCGTGGATTTGATCGTTCCCGCCGAAACCCACGGACGTTCGGCTTTGAGTAAGCTGGCAATTCCAGCGACTCGCGCCGCCGCCATGGAGGTTCCGCGCAATTCATTCGCGCCTTCGCCGAGTGCCGCGACGTGCACACCTTTGCCGTAATTTGAATAATCCGCCAGTTCATTCTTTTTCGTGCTGGCGGCGACGGTGATCAAATTACTGGCTTTGGAGGCGGCAGGATATTGCGGCGTTTGTTCGAGGTCTAAGCCGTCGTTGCCCGCGGCGGCGACAAGCACGACACCCGCCATTTCCGCACGCTTGATGGCTTCTTCTACCAGCTTGGACGGTTCACTGGTGCCGAAGCTGTGCAGGATGACTCCGGCGTGATTATTGGTCGCGTAGTCAATGGCAGCGGCGATTTTACTGACTGTGCCAATGCCGTCCGAATCCAGAGCCTTGAGCGGCATCAAGGAAACTTTCGGATTGACCTCGGTGATGATCCGCGCCATTTCCGTCCCGTGGCCGTTGTCGTCGGCGAAGTTCTCAGAGTCATTCAGGAAGTTCCAGCCCGATTTATATTTGCCACTCAGTCCAGTATCAATGATCGCGACGACTGCCGCTTTCGGGGTCAGGTTCTTCGCCGCTAACGGATTGTGCAAACTTCGCGACAGCGTCTGCCGACCACCGATCCCCGGCATCCGACCGCTGACAACATAATCTGGCTCCACCCATTCCACAATTCTGTCCATCCGCTTCAGCTCTGCCAACGCAGTACTCACATTTTCTTTCAGCTTGAGCGTCAGCACGCTTTCCCCGACGCGGCGGGGTTGCAGCTCTGGTTCACCATAATTCTCGACAATCTGACTACGTTCTTCCAAACTCGCATCATCACGAAATTTGAGGAGCAACCGATGCTCGGCATGCGGCGCAATCGGAGTCAGTGCATTGAAGATTGGTTTGGTCGGAAACGGTAACTGGTAGGTTTTTTCCGCCCTGCTCCCAAATGCTAGTAAAGGCGAAATGACCAAATTGAGAATAACGAAAAACACAATGAACTGATGCAGTGGACGCACGGTAATTGACATGGCGAGAAGTCTCCGAGTTATACGTCAGGCAATGGCGGAATTGCGTTCCCATTTCCCTGAACGCGGCTGTTTGAAGAGTCTTCAGTTATTCCTGAAAACAAAGGCTAAGATACGGCTGTCTTGAATAAAGCTGATGAGGACTGAGAACGCAGTCCGAAAAAAGAAGTCAGGTCTCGTGTTTACTATCGGTCAATTCGTATTTTGTATGGACGCAGCGCAGAATACTATAACTGCTTTTTCTCTGTCATGTTAAATTTTAACAATTCAAGTTTTAGCAGTATTTACTGTGGTCAATTGAGAGGGGGAAGTCGCGTCTGCTAATGTACTTTATGTTCTCCCACTTCCCTCCCCTGCCCGTCTCTTTTTCGCCATATTCCCCAATAAAAATGGCTTTTTTCAAAGAAATATTCCTGTTTAGAAAGGAGCGTAAATTGCATTTTCTCGCTCGAAAAATATTTTTATTAAAAATTTCTAATCGTTTTCAGCTGCTGTATTTTTGCGGATGAGTTTGGGGAGAACATTATTTTGGCTCGCTTAATCAAGTGATGAAAACAACTTTCCTTCGCTCGAAACGATGACCGGAATTCTTCCCGATTCGTGATGCGTTGACTGGACGAGGTGTCGCTGTCCGCAAGGTTTCTTCACCCTCGAAAAAGCATTTACGAAAGCAGATTAATTTTTACGGTTGGGGCATTGTTCGCCGCCACATTCACGGCTCGCTTATCAAACGTCAGAAATTCAGCCGCACCGCTCTGCGCTAATTCCTCCGTCAGGGCGAGATAGAAAGAGTCGGCGGAATGCAGACAGCTATACCCTTTTCGGATTTCCTCACTGCGTAAGATAAAACCAATCTCCCCTTGTAGTGACGGGCGAATCCCTTGCAGATAAGAATTGAAAATGTTCACTGCTTGTTCGTGTTCCGCGTCAGTCAGTAAACCGTCCTGATGTTTTTTGCAGAGAATAAAAAGTACTTCGGTGAGAATTGCCCCGGGCGCATAGAATGCCCAATTTTTGGCAGCGTAATCATCCAAGGCGTTTTCTGCCGCTTGTCCATTCGGTTCCTGCGAACAGATCGCGACCAGAATATTGGCATCAATCACGACCGCCCCCAGGCTACTCGGTGTCGGTTGGCTCATAGCCCCACATCTCCCCCGCTCTGGCTTGTCGGATCATTTTAAGTGTCTCTTCGGTTGAGCCGCGCACGGGCATATTTTTTAATCGTTCTCTGTTTTTGCGAATGATCGCGAGCATCTCTTCATTACGTGGTTGCGCTTCTTGGGGTGTCTCAGCGAGTGCCAACTCAGTCGCATTACCATTCAATCCGAGCAACTGTCGCAAGTACTCGTTAACCGATAAACCGCGTGCGGAGGCTTGCGTGATGACGGCTTGGGCAATCTCAGGTGTGACGAAGTCAAGTGGTGTGTTCATAATTTTCACCTCTCCCTTAGAATACCGCGAGAACTGGATGTGGGGCAATCAAAACTATCTTCAGGTTGGTTGTCATTCCGAGCACCCCTTCCCTGCTTCCCAAATGATTTGTCGTTCCTCGTGAACAAGTTGATCCAATTCATGATCCGTCATGCCACTGACGGCGAAGTCTTCGCGCACAGGTCGCAGAATGTCATCAAAGGATTGGTGGGAAAGGAGCTCCGCTTCAATAATGGTACGCGCGTATTCTTCCGCGCTCTTCCCATTGCTATGTCCGATTTTTTCAAGTGTTCGCAAGGTTCCGAGCGGAAGCCCTGAGATTTCAATTTTTTCAGTCGCGAGATTCATCATTATTCCCTCCTTTCAAAACATAAAACATCTTGCTGGTATTATACAAAATTGGATCGCCGAGCGGAACCTGCTTCGCCATACCCAACGCTTTCTGACACTTCGTGGATTTAGCCGTCATAATCGAGGAAATTCACCGCATTCAAGTCGAGATTCTGCCTGCCGTGATCATAGCGCATGGCGGTCTTCGGGTTCTGATACATCATCTGGACGTGACGGTAAGAGATCCCCAAATCAGGGTCGGGTTGCATTCAATCCGGTCAATCTCGCGGAAGGTTTTCCGCTCTCTTGCGCAAAAAAGACTTCGCTTGTTACGCAAGACCGAGTATCATGATGTTTGGTTAGCGAAGACTGCGAGGACATTCATGAGTACACCGTTAACAACCATCACTGTTTCACCCGATACAGCCAGGATCATTCTTGATCTTCAAGAGCAGGTCTCTAAAAAAGGGATTCGATTGGAAGAATTCCTTCGATCTGTCGCGGAGCGATTCTCAGTCAGCCCTGAAACCTTCCTGACGGCTTCACAAAAAGCTGAAGCGTGGGAAAGCTGGGCAAACAGTCACTCCTTCAATCAGACCGTCCTTTCTGACGATAGTCGCGAAATCCTCTATTCTGAAGAAAGCTAATTATGCAAATTCTGGTGGATACCAACATCCTCTTACGGGCTACTCAACCCAATCACCCAATGTATCAAGTTGCTGTCCAATCTGTCAGAAAACTTCTGACCTCGATTGATGAAGTGTGCGTCTTCAATCAAAGCCTGATTGAATTTTGGAATGTTGCAACACGTGACGTTTCTCTTAATGGTTTAGGATTTTCTCCTTCTCAGACCGATCTTGAAATTAAACGAATTGAGTCCATGTTGACTGTACTTCCCGATCATCCAGCCATCTATAGCGAATGGAGAAACCTGGTAGTAGCGCACACTGTCTCGGGAAAACAAGTTCACGACACACGCATCGTGGCTGCCATGAACGTGTTTGGCATCACGCAATTACTCACCTTTAATGCTCGTGATTTTAAAAGATTCCAAAATTTAACCATCCTTGATCCAGCAAGTATCTAAGACTGAGAAAGTGCCGACACCTTCTGCATCAAGTCTTATCCACCTCGTCATAATCGAGAAAATTGACAGCATTTAAGTCGAGATTCTGTCTCCCGTGATCATAGCGCATGACGGTTTTCGGGTCCTGATGCCCGGACATCATCTGGACCTGACGGTAAGAGAGTCCCTGATCAAGGGCGCGGGTGATGGCAGTGCGGCGGAGGTCATGCGGGGAAACTGATCCCAGGCCGCAGTAGTCGCCCCATTTCTTCACCAGCTGATGCACCATACGCGTCGTGAGCGGCTTGTTGAATTCCAGTGTCCGAAAGTTGACCAGCGGCTGAAAGAGCCAGGCTTCCTCCCCATCGCTGTGGAGATTTTTCCGCCGCGCCTGATCCAAACCCAGATACGTCTTCATCGCCAGCCGGACATCATCCGGCAGCGGCAAGGTTCGCTCCCGACTTCCCTTCCCGACAAACCGCAGAATCCAGCGTCCATGACTCCAGTGCAGCGACGACGCCCGGAGCGCACAAACTTCTGAGACCCGCAGACTGAGCCGCAACATCGTCACCAGCAAAGCATAGTCCCGTGCTCCGGCGACCTTGCTTTTATCCGGAGCCGCTAACAACAAACGAGCTTCCTTCAAACTCAGTGCCTTCCCTGTCTGCCCCATCGGTACGGGTGGACTGGGCACGAGTTTGCTGGCTGCCGGATTCAACTTCACGGCTCCACCAGCGACGAGATAGGCAAAGAAACTGCGCAGCACCGAAAGCTTGAAAGCCACCGTATTCGGTTTCTGCCGCCGCTTGATGAGCAGTTCGCGCCAGGCAAGCACATGACGCGGCGTGACCTGAGTCGGATCAATTCCCTTCACCAACTGAAAGAATTCCCGCAGGACACGGAGATAGGCTTTCCGAGTATGAAGCGAAAGTGATTTCTCATAGAAATCCTCCGCCGCCCCGGGATTGTAGGGCAGTGTTAGCGCTGTACGGGTACAGCCGAGATACGTGTAAAAATAGGACATAGGGTTGTTGGGACTAAGCCAACAAGCGGCGAACAGAGGTGCGCCCGATGCCGACGCGGCGAGCAATTTCCGCTTTACTCAAGCCCTGCGCGAAAAGTTTCTTCACTTCTTTTTCTTTTTTCGCGGCGGTCAGTGGACGCCCGAAGCGTCGCCCTTCGGCTCGTGCTTGCGCAATCCCGGCTTTCACCCGTTCGCGCATAATTTCGCGCTCGAATTCGGCAAAGACGGCGAGCATGCCAGCCATAGCACGACCTGAAGGAGTGGTTAAATCCAAAGCCTCTGTCAAAGAAATAAATCCGACTCCCAGCTCCGTCAATTCCTTGAGCGTCACAATTAGGTCAGCCAAAGAGCGTCCCCAGCGATCCAACCGCCAGACAACAATCACATCCAGTTCGCGTCGTCGTGCCGCTTGCACGAGGACTTCGCGCTGGGGACGATGAACCGTCCCCGATCCGACCTCCTTGATCTGGAAGACAAGCTGCCATTTTCGTTTTTTCACGTAGGTGGAAAGGGCTTTGATTTGCAGCGGCAAGGTTTGCTGTTCGTGCGTGGAGACCCGGGCATAAATTCCGACGCGCATCGCTTTTTTCACTCCTCTTGCGGGTGGCCAAAAATCTCCCTGAAAACGGGCGGCAAAAGCTCAATGTTTTTGGTGTTTTTGCCCGCTCGTTTTATGATGGCCGAAACCTGTAGGTTCTGGTCAGCCCGCTATGTCCTATTTTTACCTGTATGTCGGCTAGACCCCATTATGAGCAACAGTTGCATCTGGCGCGTGAACTCCAGGATCGGCGGGGCGAAGCGACGGCGCTCAGCAATCTGGGGCGGCTTTCCATCGAAGCGGCTGACCTGGCGCGTGCGGTCGAATTGCTCCGGCAAGCGGCTGACCTGTTCCACTCAGCCGGCGACCAGCGCGGCGAGGGCAATGCGTTCTGGTCGTTGAGTCTCGCTTTCGAGAAATTGGTAAATTGGGAACAGGCGCGTGTTTGCAACGAAACTGCACTGCGAATTCGTGAGGCGATTCAAGACCCAAACCTGGAGCGCACGCGGCAACACGCTGAACAATTGAGGGCAAAATGAGCGGAAATCGGCTGCTATGGATTCTTTGCTTGAACGACTCCCGGCCTTGCCATACGATGAGGGTTCCCTTGATCGTTTGACCTTGCAACCGAGAAATCAGTAAAGGAGTAGAAAAACCGTGACCATTCATATCTTTGTCAGCTCTACCTGGCTTGACTTGCAGCCAGAGCGCCAAGCCGTCGAAACCGCGCTGCAACGGATGCGCGAAACCAAATTCATCGGGATGGAATATTTCGGCAGTCGCAATGAAACCACACAGCGAGCTTCGCTCGATGAAGTGGATCGTTCGCAAGTTTACGTTGGGATTTTCGGCGGACGGTACGGCTCAGGCATTACCGAAGACGAATACCGCCGTGCGCGCGAATTGAAACTGCCGTGTTTCATTTACGCCAAAGAAGAAAAGACCATTCTGGCGGAGTGGCGGGAAAAAGATGCCGCCAAGGCCGCGCGGCTTAGTTCATTGACCAAAGATTTGCATGACGCGCATACCGTCACACCTTTCAGCAATCCCGATGAGCTTGCAGCGAAGGTAACTGCCGATTTGCACCGCTGGCTGTTTGAACATTACTTGCCGCCGCGTCTTGAGCGCGTTGCCAACGGAGAGTTGGGCGGAACCGACGCACAAACGCTGGTGAATGGCATCAAGGATTGGAACGCTTTGCCAACTGAACTGGTTGACCGGCTGCGCGGCGTCCGGCAAGTCATCGCTTCCGGTTCGCGTAGCGTCGCCATCGGCGGCAGTGTGCAAGATTCCACCATCGTCACCGGCAACGTAAATCAGCAGGGCGATGGCAGCGTCATCGGTTCGCACAACACCGTGACCGTGAATAAAACCAAGACGCAAGGCGCAACGCTCAATGACTTGGCAGCGTTGCTCGCTCAGTTGCGCACGCAGGTGCAAACTTCGGACTTGCCTGCCGACGACCGCGAATCCGTTGCCGCCACGCTCACGACCGTGGAAAAAGAAGTAGCCAAAGAAAAGCCGCGTTTGGCTGTCGTGGAAGCTTCGCTCAAAAGCGTAGAGTCTATGGTGCAAAGCACCGAAACCATCGGTTCGACGGCGGCGAAGCTGCTGCCGATGATTTACCAGATAGCCGAATTCGCCCGGCAACTGTTTCCGTAACCATGCCCGAGGAATCCGATGCAAGATCAGCACAAACTAAAAGCCGTGCTCGAACGGCTGCTCGCCGACACCGCAACAGACGCAGACCGCCGCGCCATACAACACGCCTTGCTTGCCGGGCAGATCGTATACACCAGCGGCGACCGCGCTGTCTCCATCGGCGGAGATGCGCCCGGCGCACTCATCATTACCGGCGATGTCATTCAGATTGGCACGAGCAATCAGATTGGCGCGGGCAATCAAAGCGAATTCAGCCTGAGTCAGACAGCCTTCGAGCAGTTGCGTGAGAAACTCTTTCCCACGCCAATTGGTTATCCGCCACGCTTTCCTGAGCTGATTTTTCTGGGCCGCGAAAATTCTTTGCACGATGTCAAAGGTTTATTAGGACTTGTTGACGGTGCAACGTCTGCCGCGAAACAAGCCATCGTGCGCGGCTGGCCGGGTGTAGGCAAAACCACGCTCGTCAGCGTTCTCTCGCGCGACCCGGACGTGGCCCGCAATTACCCCGACGGCGTGCTGTGGACTTCGCTCGACCAGAAACCCGCGTTGATGTCTATCCTCGCAAGCTGGGGACGAGCACTGGGCCGCGACGATTTATTGCGCATTGCTACGGCAGAAGAAGCCGTTACTGAGTTGCGGGCGATGCTGCAAAACCGACGCATGCTCCTAATCGTGGATGATGTTTGGGAAACAGGTCATGGCGCGCTCTTCCAAAAAGCCCGCAGCGGGAATTGCGGCCTACTCATTACGACACGCCTGGACAAGGTCGCTGAAGGCTTGTCGCAAACGGAAAGCGAAATCTACAACCTGCCCGTGCTGGCCGAAGACGACGCGCTGAAGCTGATGCACATTCTCGCTCCGACGGTCGTGTCGCAGCATCTGCAAGAATGCCGTGAGTTGGTGAAGGATTTGGAATACTTGCCGCTTGCCTTGCACGTTGCCGCTCGCCTCTTGCGCAAACGCGCAAAACGAGGACTCGAAGTCGGCAAGCTGTTGGATGAAATCCGCTTGGGGGCCGCTATCATCGAAGCCGAAGCCCCGCCTGACCGCGCCGAAGAAGGCAGCATCCCAACGGTCAAAGCCTTGCTACAAAAGAGTACGGATTTGCTGACGGAACAAACGCGCGAATGTTTTGCTTATCTGGGAGCCTTTGCGCCCAAGCCTGCAACCTTTGATTTGGCCGCGATGAAAGCAGTCTGGCAAGTGAAGGACGCCGAGCCGATAGCCGAAGACCTGATGGATCATGGCTTGTTGGAGCCGGTTAGTGATGGGCGGTTTCAAATGCACGCTTTGTTAGTCGCACACGCGATTTCGTTGTGCGAACCATAAAGCGGTTCCGGTTCCTACCTCTGTAAATTCAGGACAAGTCCGAAGGCGCATAAGTGGGCATGCGGTTGCGCAACCTGTCAAGACGTTGCTCTAACTCTCTTACGTGCGAGTTGTTGATTGAAGTGTAAATTAACCAAGCGGCTTGGCATTCATCGATAGCGCTGGACAGTTTCCCTATTCGTTCATAAATCAGACTCAAATTGTAATGAGCCATCGCGATGTTGGGGAGATAACCATTGGCCTGGGCCAATTCCAGCGCGTGGGTTAGTTGCAAATGTGCGGATTCAAAATCCCCTCTTGCTGCTGAGATCGTTCCCAAACTGCCAAGCGCCAAGCATTCCCCCAGCACGTCTTTCTGATCGCGCGCAATCTCAATCCAACGGCTCAGGAATTGAGCGGCTTTGTCATTCTCACCCAAGTCAGCATAGGCGTTGCCTAAATTCCCCAATGCTTTACCCACGCCTTGCCTGTCTTTCAATTCCTCTAACAACGTCAATGCTTGTTCATAAAAGGGAATGGCCTGTTTTACCTCACCGGTCTCGACATAGTCATTGCCAAGACTTCCCAATGCATTAGCCTCTGTCCGTTGATCGCCAATTTCGCGCGCGATCAAGAGGGACTGGTGATGAGATTCAATGGCGCTCTTGAAGTCACCGGACTTCCGGTAAAGGTTCCCGATATTGCCCAACACTTTGCCTTCACCCTGGCGATCATTGAAGCGGCGAGATATTTCCAAATCCTGCTGAAACAGCTTCAGCGCGCGTGGCAGATTGCCGCGCTGAACATATGCCAGCCCAAGATTCCCGGAAATGTTTGCTATCTCTGCTGAACGCCCCCACTGTTGGGCAACAGCCAAGGCGGATTCAAGCAATTGAATTTGATTGTCGAGAGGTTCCCGTAAAACTTGGCACGGCACTCCGGCATCGGCAAAGTCCAGGCAAAGTAAAGCGGCCTGATGATCTGTAATCGAACTAGCGACGGCCCACCGCTGCCCTTGTTTGATGTTATGCTGGTTTTCATCGTAAAGAAACAATCCCAAGCGACTTGCCAACCCGCCCTCTTCATATAACCTGCTTGCCAACCGAAGGAACTGTTCGTAACACCGCGCGTGACGTAACTGGGCGACGGCAACGATTCGCCGGAAAATGGGCCATTTTATTTCACCTAAGCTAACTACCGGTTTGGTTTCAAGAGCAGATCGTACTCCGGTAATGGCATCTTTCGATCCAGGTTCAGGGT
>JAYTCQ010000151.1:0-39930 GCA_043736395.1 Blastocatellia bacterium
GCTTTGTTGCCGTATTTAGAAAATGATGCAGAACTTCGGCGCAATTTTTTCGCTCGCTTAAAGGTGATGCTCTTTGGTGGAGCCGCACTGCCCGCAAATTTATGGGAACGCTTGAACCGCGTCGCCATTGCTGAACTCGGAAGGCGAGTATATTTAACGGCGGGTTATGGAGCCACTGAAACCGCACCAGGCGTGACGTTGATTCATTTTCCAACTTCGCGTTCAGGTGGGCTTGGGCTGCCGGTTCCCGGCGTCGAAATTAAAATGATTCCGGTCAGTGACAAATATGAATTGCGCGTGCGCGGCGAAAATGTGACGCCCGGATATTGGAAGCGCGAAGATTTGACTGCCGCTGCTTTTGACGACGAAGGTTTTTATAAAATGGGTGATGCGGCGCGTTTTGTTGATCCCGATGATCCAACGCAGGGAATTGAATTTGCCGGACGCGTGGCTGAAGAATTTAAATTGACCAGCGGTACGTGGGTTCACGTCGGAGCGTTGCGCGTCAAAGCAATTGCGGCGTTGGCTCCCGTCGCGCAGGATATTGTGATTACTGGTCATGACCGCGATGAAATCGGATTTTTAATTTTCCCGAGCCTCGCCGGATGTCGAAGTTTATGTCCTGAATTGAACGAAGAAAATTCACTGAAAGAATTGCTCGCAGATGTACGAATTCACGATGCGGTGAGAGGCGGTATGCAGGAATTAAAACAACAAGGCGGCGGCAGTTCGACGTACGCCACACGCGCAATTTTTATGGATGAATTTCCGTCCATTGATGCGGGAGAAATCACCGACAAAGGCTATTTGAATCAACGTGCGGTATTGGAAAGACGCGCAGAATTCGTCGAAAAAATTTACGCTGGGAATCAAGAAATAATTAAATTGACCTAGGAGAATTCATCACATGAAACTTGAAGGAAATATCGCAATCGTCACCGGAGGCGGTTCAGGCTTAGGCGCGGCGACTGCGGAAACACTGGCAGCAGCAGGCGTCAAAGTCGCTGTGCTTGACATCAATAAAGAAGCCGCTGAGGCCGTCGCCGAAAAAATTGGCGGCATCGCAATCGTCTGTGACGTAGCCAGCCCGGAAGCCGCTGAGGCTGCGATTGCGCAGGCACGGGAGGCTCACGGCGCAGCTCGCATTCTTATCAACTGTGCCGGCATCGGTGTTGCGAAACGCATTCTTGGCAAAGAAGGCCCGCAAGCGCTGTCAGATTTTGAACGCGTGATTCGCATCAATTTGCTTGGCAGTTTTAATATGCTGCGACTGGCGGCGGCGGATATGTCGAAGCTTGAACCGCTGGAAGATGGCGAGCGTGGCGTGATAGTGAATACGGCTTCCGCGGCGGCGTTTGATGGACAGCTGGGGCAGGCGGCATACTCCGCATCAAAAGGCGGCATCGTAGCGATGGCGTTGCCTGCGGCGCGTGAACTTGCACAATTTGGAATTCGTGTGATGACGATTGCGCCGGGATTATTTTTGACTCCGCTTCTGGCAAATTTGCCGGAAGAAATTCAGAAAAGTCTGGCGGCTTCGATTCCATTTCCAAAACGGTTGGGAGCCGCGCAGGAATTCGCTGATCTCGCCGCGCATTGCGTGACGAATATGTCGCTGAACGGCGAAGTCATTCGGTTGGATGGCGCACTGCGGTTGCCGCCGCGATAAGGAGCGACAATCTGGAAGAATGTCGTACATTTAAATTTTTATGCGAACACAAATCGGCATCGTTGGTGCAGGTCCCGCAGGATTGCTCCTGGCGCATTTGCTGCGCTTGCGTGGGATTGAATCCATCGTCGTCGAAAATCGTGATCGCAGTTATCTCGAAGACCGTGTCCGCGCCGGAGTTTTGGAACAGGGAACGGTAGACATCCTTAATGAATCCGGGGTTGGCGAACGGCTCAACAAACAGGGCTTAATTCATCATGGCATTGAACTCAGCTTCAATGAAAAGCGGCATCGCATTGATTTACACGAATTGACGAACGGACGCGCGATCACTGTTTACGGCCAACAGGAAGTCGTTAAGGATTTAATCAAAGCCAGACTTGACGCGAGTTGCCCGTTATTTTTTGAAGTCGAAAATACGAGCATCCACGATCTGGAAACTGACAAACCGAAAATTCGTTTTACGAAAGATGGATCAGAACAGGAAATTATTTGTGATTTTATTGCAGGCTGTGATGGCTTTCATGGGATTTGTCGTCCGAGCATTCCAGCGGGAGTTTTGAAATTTTATGACCGCGTGTACCCGTTCGGATGGCTCGGAATTTTGGCGGAATCCAAACCTCCTTCGGAAGAATTAATTTACTGTCATCACGACCGCGGCTTCGCGCTTTTCAGTATGCGGACGCCGGAAATTACGCGGCTCTATTTGCAGTGTGAACCCGACGAAGACATTGCAAGTTGGGGCGATGATCGCATTTGGTCAGAATTAGAATTGCGTTTGGGCGCTAGCGATTTGATTTTGAAAGAAGGAAAAATTTTGAACAAAGGCGTGACGCCAATGCGCAGTTTTGTAACGGAGCCGATGCGCTACGGAAATTTATTTTTAGCCGGAGACGCCGCGCATATCGTCCCACCTACGGGTGCGAAGGGGATGAATTTGGCGATTGCTGACGTTCGTGTTTTGGCACAAGGATTCACTGAATATTATCGAAACGGAAAAGCCGATCAGCTCGAAAATTATTCTGAAATTTGTCTGCGCCGGGTGTGGCGCGCCGAACATTTTTCGTGGTGGATGACTTCGCTGCTGCATCGTTTTCCTGAGACAAATCCGTTCCAGCAAAAAATGCAATTGGCAGAATTGGAATACGTTGTCAGCTCACGCGCCGCCGCAACTGCATTAGCTGAAAATTATGTCGGCTTACCGTTTTGAGTACAGGCTTTAGCCTTCTAATTTGGCAGGCTAAAGCCTGTACTCAAAACATAAAAAATTTATGACCCCTGAAATCAAATCCGAAAATTTAAACCTCACTTATGCATGGTACGTCGCCATCGTGCTGATGCTGTGCAATACGTTGTCCTTTATTGATCGGCAAATTCTGGCGTTGCTGGTGACGCCGATCAAGCTGGAATTAGGTATCAGCGACAGCTCGATAGGATTGTTGCATGGATTGGCATTCGGAATTTTTTATACGGTTTTAGGAATGCCGATGGGCAGAATTGTGGATCGTGGCAATCGGCGCAATCTAGTGGCGGGAGGAATTTTTTTCTGGAGTCTGGCGACCGCAGCTTGTGCTTTGACGCGAAATTTTAGCGGGCTTTTTCTGGCCCGAATGGGCGTCGGTGTCGGCGAGGCTACGCTGTCGCCATCCGCATTTTCTTTGCTCTCAGATTATTTTCCCAAAGAAAAACTAGGGCGAGCGTTAAGTATTTTTTCGATGGGAGTTTTCTTCGGTTCAGGGCTGGCTCTGATTGTGGGCGGGATTGTCATTCAACGCGTTGGTTCGTGGCGGACAACATTTTTAATCGTCGGTGCGCCGGGATTGCTCGCGGCGTTGCTGATGTTCACGATTAAAGAACCAATTCGAAAAAATTTGTTAGGAGAAAAAGAAACCAAACTCAGCATCGCAGAAGTGTTCGCCCAGGTGAAATTGCGCTGGCAATCTGTTGCTGGAATTTGCCTCGCGTTTGCGTTTCAGGCGATGTGCAACTACGCGCAGCAAGCTTGGCTGGCAACGTATTTCATTCGCGTCCACGGATGGACGCCAAGAGAAACGGGATTAATGCTCGGACAAATTTCATTAGTCACCGGATTGCTCGGAGCCTTTTCCGGTGGCGTCCTCTGCGATTATTGGCAGAAGCGCGGCAAGACGGATGCATCATTGCGTGTTGGAGTTTTAGCGACATTATGCGCCGGAACTTTCTTTTGTTTGGCGATGACGATGGATGTCCTGAACTGGAAAATTGCTTTACTGGTTCCGGCATTTTTCTTTCTGGCGATGCCAATTGGCAGCTCGTACGCGTCGTTGCAATTAATTTTGCCAAATGAAGTACGAGGACAGGTGGGCGCGTTACAGGTCTTCACATTGAATTTATTTGGCTTAATTTTAGGGCCGTACCTACCGGGATTTCTGAATGACTATATTTTTAAAGACCCGAAAATGGTGGGCATCTCTTTGGCCATCACCGTCGGCACAGCTTCATTAATTTCTGCGATTTTATTTCGCAGCACGTATCAATCGTACCGTAAACATTATGCGATGATGCATGGAGAAGTTCGCGGTTAATGGTTAATGGTTAATAGTTAACAGCCGAAATCCTGTTAACTATTAACTATTTACTGCAAACTTCATTTCCCCAAATCTTCAATTAACTTCACAGCTTTCTGAATGCGGGCATCTTCACCGATTTCGCCGAGTGCGACATATTGTTTATACGCTGCAATGGCTTTCCCTTTATTGCCTTTTTCGCGCCACGCATGTCCGAGATTGTAATAGGGGCGCGCACGATTCGGTCGTAGCGCGATTGAGGCTTCGAGCAATTTTATAGTCGTCTCAAAATCTCTCCCAAAGAAATATACTGTCGATAAATTTGAATAGTACTGCGGTTCAGTCGGACGCAGGCGCAACGCTTCTTCGTATAATTTTACTGTGGTTTTCATTGATTTCTCGTCGTCGGGATTTAGTGTTTTGAGAGCGAGCTGTGCCAGTGTATCCGCCAGCCTCCCACGCACCAGCCCATAATTCGGATTTAATTCCAGGGCACGCCGATAGCTCGCAATGGATTCTTTCAGCATCCCTTCATTATTCAAAATATCTCCGAGCGAGCGAAGACAGGCAATGCAGGCAGGGTCAGCTTTGAGCGCAGCTTCAATCAACGGACGTGAACGAGTGGTGTCCTGTGGTTCAAAAAATGCCGCCAGAATGCGACGAGCTTCGGCGAAGCGAGGGAATTCGGTGACCAATTTTTCCAGATCGGCGCGAATCTTTTCCAAATCTTCCTTCGCCATGACGCGACGGTTAATGTCCCAGAGTCTGGTGTCTTCCGGTGACTGTCGGGATGTCACGTTTAGTAATTCTATCGTGCTGCCACCAGTGATTTTTCCGGTGTCGGTCACACTCACTGCCGACCTCATTCCGTCACGCGCCATCGAAGTGATGACATGAAAAGCAGGGCTGAAAATCTTCTCAAGCCCGCCTTCGCCAAACTCTGCGAGCCTGTTTTTTTCGATTGAAATGATCAGCTGATTTTGATGGTATGCAATGGAATCAACGCGATTAATTGTATCGTACCTGCCGCGTTCGAGCAGCGATTGCCGAACGAGATCATAAAGAATAACGCCGTGATCACCGGCGCAGGCCAGCACCGAACCATCAGGAGCAAAGGCGAGAGCATTTGCTCCAAGTTCAGCCTCAATCTTTCTAATAATTTTGCCAGTGGCGAATTCGTGTACTGCCACATTCGTCGGCTCATCAGATTCTCCCAGTCCTCGCGTCATTACAGAAAAATTCTGTGATTCACCCGTAGCCATCATGAATAGCTGGGTCGTCGGATTGAATGAAGCAAAGGCAAAAAGTTTTCCGTCCGGTGAAATTGATAAAGCTCTGACACCGGGAGCGCCCGGAAAGCTGCGGACGCGTTCACCGCTCGCCCATTTCCAAATGCCGATTTCGCCGCCGTTATTTTTGAGCTGACGGTTGAGAGAACCCGCAACGAGATGTACGCCGTCCGGCGTGAATGCCAATGAAACAATATCTCCAGCGTTCGGGTTTAATTCCTTTTCGAGTACGCCACTTTCCACTGACCAAATTCGAATTTTTCCTTCGGAGCCACCCGTTGCCAGATGCTTCCCATCGCTTGAAAAAGCGACCGCATTTACGATGCTTTTATCGGCAGCGATTTCACGTTCAAGCTGTGCCGTAGCGACATTCCAGAACTGCGTTTTTCCCTGATTGCTGCCCGTCACGATTCGTTTGCCATCGGGAGAAATTTCGAGACACAGTAATTTCTGAGCATCACGCGGTTTGATTTCACGCAGCAATGAGCCTGTTTTGGGTTCATAAAAGCGAATGAATCCATCCAGATCAACGGCGACAATTTGCTGACCATCCGGCAGAAAGCGCGCCTGCATGACCCAGGAAGTATGTTCCATTTTTACACCACCAGAAGCTTTGAGTTGCAGCGTTTGGGCAGATGCATTGAGGAGCAGGCTTTGAAAAACCAACGCAGATAAGAAAATTCTTGTTTTGAAATTCATAGTGTTTAGTGGATTCGTAAGGCGACGATGTAGCTCAACTGATTTCTCAGCGAGCCTGAATTGTATCCTAAATATATTTTCGAAGATTTAATAATTTCGTAAATTTGGTTAGCCAGCTAGTTGCTCCGGCTCGGCGTAGCAATGGCCTAAATTCATCTTGTTGTGTACTTGTAGTATCTAAGCCCTGAGTGCTTCCTTATCAAAACGTTGAACATCAATTCGACCTTCCAAGCGGACAATTTTTTTCGTAAGATGCACAGTGCAGACATTCACGAAGCCGAAGTTTGAGCCATATTTATAAATCGCCTTACTACAATTTATTTCGAGTAAGCGCCTTCATCGTTTCCGTGTGTGTCTGCAAATGCAATCGGAAGCGGTGAGGGCCTTTTTGATTTAGAAGCCACTCTTTACCAAAATCAGTTTCACCGTCAGCAGTAACAGCCGTACCCGTAAAGCCATTTTGAATTGTTTATCTGTGCCCCGGATAACAGGAGTTCTCAGTCTTTTAGAAAATAATTTAGCCTTAGATTTTGCCTCGACACTATTTGTCCTACCAGCTCCGTATAGTGAACGGGCAGCGTCATTGCAGGTATCTGAAAACCGATACGTTAAAGCCAAGGTTACGAAAGATTGATCAACGGGGGATAGATTCATGTCAGAATTTTTAGCGCACAATGAAAATTCAAAGGGTGAGCCGCATTTGTTAAGCGAACATTTGAGATGTGTCGGAACCTTAGCGCGTCAATTTGCCGAAGCTGGCAATAACCAACTTGGCGATGTAGCCGAATGGGCGGGGATTTTGCATGACTTGGGAAAATATCGCACAGAGTTTCAGGAATATTTACGCGGCAATCGCCATAGCAGTCACGAAACGCATCACGCCGTGTATGGCGCAGCCTTAGCCGCTCAACACCGCAAGTGGGCAACAGCATTTGTCATCGCGGCGCATCATGCAGGATTGCACGATCTTGACGATTTGCAGGAACTCATCAAAAGCCCAAAATATAACGCGCAAAATTGCTTACCTGAATTAGTCGAAAAATTTGAAAGAGAAATTGGCAAGCTTGATCTCAGCTTTACAGAACCAACTTTTGATAAAGACAAGTTACGCTTTGAAATGTTTGTGCGGATGTTGTTTTCGTCTTTAGTGGATGCAGATTTTTTAGATACTGAACAGCATTTTACTTTACAGCCTCGCACGGTTCAGCCATTACAACCAGATGATTTATTCACCAAACTTCTGGCCGAGAAAAATTCGAAATCAACCACAGGTGAACTCAATCAACTTCGTCATCAGATTTTTGAGCAATGCGTAGAGACAGCCTCAAAACCGCCCGGATTCTTTTCATTGACAGTTCCAACCGGAGGCGGCAAAACGCTTTCGGGAATGGCGTTCGCACTTGCCCACGCGCGACAACATAACTTGTGCCGCGTCATTGTCGTTATTCCATATCTTTCGATCATTGAGCAAAACGCCGCGCAATATCAGCGCGTGCTTGATCCTGAAAGAAAAGGAATTGTCATCGAACATCATTCGGCTGTGAATGATCCGCCTAGCGACACGAATGAAGAACGCTCGCCAATAAAATCGCCGTTTGAATACGCGACGGAAAATTGGGATGCGCCGATTATCGTGACGACTTCGGTGCAATTTATTGAATCGTTGTTTGCCGCGAAAACCAGCCGTTGCCGCAAGCTGCATAACATTGCTAACTCGGTAGTGATTTTTGACGAAGTGCAAACGTTGCCATCGCATTTGCTGGAACCGTTATTGAATGTACTGAAAATTTTACAGAAGGATTACGGCGTGAGTTTTGTTTTTTCGACGGCGACGCAACCTGCGTTTCGTCAATCCAATGCGATCAAGAACGGGTTCGCCGAAAACGAAGTAACTGAAATTACCTACGACACCGAAGCAACGTTCGCCAAATTGCAACGCGTCAATTTTCATTTTGCCAAGCCCGGTTCAACCGAATCGTGGGCATCAATCGCACAGAAAATGGCAGCGCAAAATCAGGCATTGTGCATTGTGAATACACGACGTCATGCGCGTGAATTGTATGAAGAATTACGTCACCAGTTGTCCAATAAATCATCTGTATTTCATTTGTCGTCGCTGATGTGTGCGCAACATCGCTTTGATATTTTAGGAACTGAAATTCGCGTCCGCTTGCGTGAAAAACTGCCTTGCCATGTCGTCTCTACACAGTTGATTGAGGCTGGCGTTGATGTGGATTTCCCGGTTGTTTATCGCGCTCTCGCGCCGCTGGATTCGATTGTGCAAGCGGCGGGACGTTGTAATCGCGAAGGCAAATTAGAACGTGGCGAAGTCTATCTTTTCAATCCCGAACAGAACACTTTGCCACGCGGGTTTTATGCGACAGCAACGAACATCACGGCAATGTTGTTGCAGAAAATTACAGAAGAGCAGCTCGCCACGGATCACGAAATTTTCACAAATTATTTCACGCAGCTTTATCAATATGCTGAAACAGACGCGAAGCAAATTCAGCAGTTGCGCAACGAATTCAAATTCCGCAGCACAGCGAAAGAAGCAAAAGTTATTGATGACAATACACGAGCTGTGATTGTGCATTACGGTAAAAGTATAGAAATCATTGATGAACTGCGCACGCGCGAAGTGTCAAAAGAACAAGCGCGTTTTAGTAAAACTGATTTGCGCCTCTTGCAGCGATACTTTGTGAATTTGTACCAGCATCAATTCGATCAGTTGTTGGCGTTGGGGCAAATTAAACCACTGTTACCCAATCTGGATTTATTTGTTTTAAGTGAAGGGTTTTATGACCAACGATTTGGCATCGTTATCGAAGAACGACCAATGGAGGATTATATTTTATGAGTAATCTCATTAGCTTGCGCGTGTGGGGCGATCACGCCTGCTTCACACGTCCGGAAATGAAAGTCGAACGTGTCAGCTATTCAATGATGACACCTTCAGCAGCACGCGGCATCCTCGAAGCCATCTTCTGGGAACCGCAAATTTATTATCTGATTGATTCAATCCGCGTCATCAAAAAAGGCAGATGGTTTTCTTTTCGACGCAATGAAGTGACCGCTGTCATTGGGGCAATTCAGTCGTGGATGAAGTCGCCGGAAAAGGTTTCTTACATCGAAGCTGGCGGCGGCGCAAGTGACGGCACGCAGCGCAATATGCTGGCTTTGCAGGATGTTGAATACCTCATCACCGCCGAAGTTCGTTTGAGTCAGTTGGGGCAATCCTCGCCGCACGGCATTACCAAATACGTCGAAGAAATCAGACGCCGCGCTTCACAAGGAAAATGTTTCCATCGTCCGTATTTTGGCGTGCGCGAATTCGCGGCAGATTTTGAACTTGTCGAAAACGCTCAAGCAGAACTTCAAGCCCGGACGACGCAACGCTTCGACGAAGATTTAGGGCTGATGCTCTACGACGTGTTTGATGCGAACGCGCGCGCGCAAGGCTTTAAATGGATGAACGATGCGGAACTGGAGGCAATGAAAACCTCGGCAGGCAAAAAGGCAAAAAACCTGCCGCGCTATCAAGGTTCCATCATCAAGCCGCAAGCCGCATTCTTTCACGCGAAAATTGAAAACTCGACGATGGAGTGTCATCCCGAACGGGTGAAATTTGCGGGATAAAAGTTCAGAGTACCGCCTTCAGGCGGCTGCGTAAACGCGGTACTCAAAACAGAAAGGAGCAATCAATATGCTACTCAAAGCACTATACGAATTAGCGCATTCGCGCAAACTGCTTGACGATCTGGCGTTTAATACCAAAGCCGTTCGTTGGATTATTCAATTGGATGTACATGGGAATTTTCTTGGTATTGTCCCAACTGGAGATGACAAACGTGGCAAAGAATTTAGTACACCACAAACCAGTCGTCCCAAGGTTGCGGGTGGTGTCGCAGAATTTTTAGCCGATGGCATTACCGCTGTCTTTGGCTTTGATTCTGATCCTGAAAAAGACCAAGACAATGAAAAGCGACGAAAAGATCGAGATCAAAACAATGCCGCTAAACAAGCGGATTTTTGGCAGCAGATCGAGACAGGGTTTAATGAAACTAAACATCCATCGTTGCAAGCGTTGTTAAATTTCAAAAACCAACAGGGAGATCAACCTGGCTTTTTACGGTGGGGCATAAGCAGGATTCAGCCGGCAAGGAAAAGCCTGCCTGGTGGTTAACAACAGCAGAAGGTGGTGAAGTTAAATTTGCTGCTACAGAATATTTTACTTTCTCGGTGGATGGGCAATTGCTGCTGGAGGATGAACGAACGATTCGTCCATTTTGGCGCACGGTTTACCAGCAGGAAATTAGCAATAAGAACGAAGTGGTCGAAAAAGGGCTATGCTTGATTACTGGTGCCACCGAAGTTTCTATTGCACCAACCCATCCCAAAATTAAAAATGTCCCCGGTACGCAATCTTTTGGCGCTTCGATTGTTTCGTTCGATAAACCTTCTTTCGCTTCATTTGGATTAGATCAAAGCTACAATGCGCCCGCTTCAATTGAAGCGGCAACCGCATATGGCACAGCACTTAATTGGTTACTGTCTCAGAAAAATCACAACATCAGAATCAAGAATGCTCCGACAATAATCTGTTTCTGGGCGAAGAAGTATGAAGAAAGCACGGAAGATTTTTTCGCGCTTTTCGATCAGCCCAAGCCGGAAACCATTAAGAAGTTTTTGGCTTCACCTTTGAGCGGAGAAGAACGCAGCGAAATTGCCGACGACGAATTTTACAGCGTCACACTCGCAGGCAATGGCGGACGCATTGTCGTTCGTCATTGGTTACAAGTGCCGCTCACCACTGCAAAGTCAAATTTGCAGAAATGGTTTCAGGATTTGGAAATCGCACCATATGGAGAACCTTCAGCTGCTAAGAAAAAAGGCGATGAAGAAACTTCTTCGCCGCTTGGATTATATCGTCTGGCAATGACGACAGTCCGCGAATCAAAAGATTTACAACCCGAAATTTTGACGCAACTTTATCGCGCTGCCCTCGAAGCGCACGCGCCATCGTTGCAATTACTCAAACCTGTCTTGAACCGCCTGGCAAAACAATTAGCCAAAGATGGTCCAAATACCACGTTACGCAATTTATCCCGCTTCGCGCTCATTCGGTTGATCGTGAATCGCAACCGCAAACCAGGAGAACCCATTATGGAAACAAAAGTTTTTGACACCAACGACGCAGCCTATAACTGTGGTCGTTTGCTGGCAATTTTTGATGATCTTCAAATGAACGCTCACGATTTTCAGTTGGAAGGCGCAGGCGTCGTCGAACGTTATTACGGTTCAGCTTCATCTGCGCCGAACTCTGCATTTGGCATTTTATGGCGTTTGCACCAGCATCATTTGAGGAAAGTTTCACGCAAAAACAAAGGAGCTTCCGAAGCCATCAAACGCCGCATTGCTGAAATCGCCGCGCTGTTTCCGCAACCTGCACCGCTGCAACCGCCACAATTTCCACGTACCTTTTCGCTCGTCGAGCAAGGACGTTTTGCACTTGGCTTTTATCAGCAAAAAGCCGCCGACGATGCAGCCCGCAAAGAAGCTAAAAACAACAAACAAACTCAGCCGACTTCTCAACCCGAAGTTGTATAGGAGAATTTTATGAGCAACCAAACATTGACCAACCGACACGATTTTCTTTTGTTTTTTGAAGTCACCAACGGCAACCCCAACGGTGACCCGGATGCCGGAAATATGCCGCGTCTTGATCCCAACACCAATCGCGGTCTTGTTTCGGATGTCTGCCTGAAACGCAAAGTCAGAAATTACATCAGCGAATTTGCGCCAACGCGGAATGGCAATGGCTACAACATTCTGGTTTCACAAGGAGCCGTTATCAATCGAACTTTAGATCAGGCAGTCTTGAAAGGAGGCGAAGAATTCAGTCACATCAAAGATAAAGCTGAAGCCGCCATTCACTGGGTCTGTCGTGAATTTTATGACGTCCGCGCTTTCGGCGGTGTACTTTCAACTGGCAACGAAGTAATGAAAGGTTGTGCCTTCGGACAAGTGCGTGGTCCGGTGCAGTTTACCTTCGGGCAGTCGTTTCATCCGATCACGCCGCTGGAAATCACCATCACGCGTTGTGCCGTTGCCAAAGAGGAAGACGCCGCCAAAGAGCGAACCATGGGCAATAAGCATATCGTTCCCTACGCACTCTACGCCGCAAAAGGTTACGTTTCACCCGCCTTTGCCGAACGCACAGACTTCACGCAATCCGATCTGGATTTATTATTTGAAGCACTCCTGCACATGTTCGAACATGACCGCTCCGCCGCACGCGGGGAAATGGTAGTGCGTGGTCTTTATGACTTCGAGCATGTCGGGACACAGCACGAAAACAATGCTGAGCAAAACAAGCGCGAAGCCCGTTTAGGTTGCGCCCCGGCGCATAAATTATTTGAGGGCATCAACGTTCACTTGCGCGAAGGCAAAGAATTTCCTGAATCATTTGCTGATTATGAAGTGCAATGCGCGTGGACAGAAGAAAACTTACCCAAGGGCGTCAAATTACATAAGAGGCACGAATGATTTTCAACGAAACTTCACTACTCCAAGTCTCGGCACACGCGATTGAGCAGTTTCAAAATCGTATTGCGCCGATGAACGATGAAAAGGCAGAGCAATTTATTAACGACGGAATCCGTCAGGCTGTGAATATCAAAACACAGCCTGACGGCACTTCGTTTCGCATCAGGACGCGTCGCCCTTTTCCTTTTGAATTTCGGGCGTACTGCGTCTATGACGTTGAAAAATTAGCGTATGTCGTGACGACGATTGTTCGTGGCAACAGCAATGTGACGCGCAAGAAACATCGAAAAGAGAAAGCTCTATGACACCGCTTGAACCAGTGCTGATCTCCGCACTCAATCAATATGTGTTCTGTCCTCGTCGCTGCGCGTTAATGCATGTCGAAGGTGTGTGGGTGGACAATCAACACACGATCATCGGTTCTTTCTTGCACGAACATGTAGACGAACCAGGGTATGAAACCGACAAAGATGGAACGTTGTTGCGAGCACTTCCGCTCGTTTCACAGCGTTACGGAATCACAGGGAGAGCAGACATCGTAGAAGTCCGTGACGACACCTATATTCCGGTTGAATACAAAAAAGGGAAGCGTCGAAAGTTTGAAAATGATGATGTTCAGCTTTGTGCGCAAGGCTTGTGTTTGGAAGAAATGTTCACGTGTGAAGTGACCGTCGGCTACATCTTTCACGCCGCAAGTAAACGCCGCCGCGAAGTGATTTTTGATTGGCAATTACGACAGGAAACACAGCGCGTGATTGAAGCCGTACGGCACATGCTGGCGGAAGAAATTACGCCTCCGGCAGAATTAAAACCTCGCTGTGAAGGATGTAGTTTGCGCGGTGTTTGTATGCCGGAAATTACCAGTTTCGGGTTTCAGGCTCCAAGTGTTGAGTTTTAGCGACTGGAGCTCAAGCGTCTCGCTTGATGCGAGCGCGTGCAACCCCGCTCGCTGACGTGGTGAGAAAGGCGCATCCATCGCCAGCGAGCTTCCTGCGCGAAGTGCGTTTGCCTCGCTCCGCTGGCAAACGGCAAGCGGGACGCTTGCGCTCCAGTCACTCCGCCGTTTCTCGGAATTAAATCATTATGGAAATCAAACAAAATACTTTATTCCTCACCACTGAAAACACGCATGTTTCGCGCGATCATCTGACGCTGCGCATCGAAATCGAAAAGCAACTCAAGCTCGCCGTACCGATTCATCATCTGGAATCTATTTGCATCTTCGGCTATCAGATTTCACTCAGCCCGCAGGCGTTACAGCTTTGCTGGGAACACGGGGTCAATGTGAATTACCTCAGTGAACACGGCTACCTATTGGGACGCTGGGAAGGCGTTCCGAACACCAGTGTGCTGCTGCGAATGGCGCAATATCGAGCCGCCGAGAATGGCGATAAAACGGCATCCATTGCGACACAATGTGTCGTCGGTAAGTTGCAAAATTCACGGGTCTCTCTGCTGCGCTCAGCGCGTGAAACTGAAAACGAAACAGAAAAACAAACCCTGCAAACCTGTGCCGATGACATCAACCTTTTGTTGCGTCGCCTGTTGCATCCGACTGATGAAGAGCCTGACGAAACAGACCTGACCCCGCCTGCTGAAATCCGTCCACTTACTGACCGGATTCGCGGTTATGAAGGGCAGGCCGCGAGTTTGTATTTTGAAATCTTCGATCTGCATTTGCGACAACAACGCGAAGACTTTGCTTTCACAACCAGGTCACGCCGTCCGCCGCGTGATGCCATTAATTGTCTGTTGTCGTTTATCTATGCATTGATTCGCAACGATTGTATTGCGGCGTTGACGGCAACGGGGCTTGATCCGTTCGTTGGGTATTTGCATGCAGTGCGTTCCAATCGTCCTGCTCTGGCACTGGATTTAATGGAAGAGTTTCGTCCACTCATCGCAGATCGTTTAGCCATCACGCTCATCAACCGTAAACAAATCACCACCGATGATTTTCACTTCCGCGAAGGTGGCACGGTCGAGCTAACAAAAGACGGACGCAAAGCTTTAATTACGGCATATCAAACGCGCAAAAAAGATGTCATCACCCACCCGCTTTTAAATCAAGAATGCCCGATTGGACAATTATTTTTGTTGCAAGCCAGAATTCTGGCGCGTCACCTGCGGGGAGATTTAGATCTTTATTTACCGTGTGTGCTGAAATAGTTCGCAGTAGGAAGAAGTTCGCAGTTCGCAGCGAAGACAGTTCGCAGTCTACAGAGATGAGAATTCGCAGATTACGGTGAACTGTTTTTACTGCGAACGGCGAACTTCTTCCTACTGCGAACTTTCCCCGCTGTGAACTTTTTTATGTTTGTCCTCATTACTTACGATGTAACAACGGTTGATAAAGCTGGTGCGCGACGCTTACGGCGGATCGCACGCGCTTGTTCAGATTATGGTCAACGTGCTCAGAACTCAGTGTTTGAATGTAAGCTGAGTCAGCAGCACTGGGTCAGTTTGCGGGAGCGGTTATTACGAGAGATGGATAGCAATCAAGACTCGCTCCGATTTTACTTTCTTGATTCCGATATTTCGATTGAACATCACGGCACGAAGAAACCAATTGATTTTGAAGCACCATTAATTTTATAGTGCCTGCACAGAATGAAATTTTCAGACAAACAACAAGATTGCGCGAACCACAAGTGTCGGCTGAAGAGCGGCAGTTTCGCGCTTTCCCTAAACTACTTACGACAAAGCAATTTGGCTGTTGGCCGAAATGTCGTCACAGCCACAACCCATCCGAAAATGATTGGTTCGCGGAAAACAACCTCTAAGTTAAGTATCCAAAGAACTAAAATCGCGGGCGGTTCGCCCTTTTGAATAAGAAGGGCGTGGATTGAAACCTTTGAGTCGTGAAAGCGTCCGCGTTGTGTCCCAGTTCGCCCTTTTGAATAAGAAGGGCGTGGATTGAAACAAGTGAGCGCATTCCGAGTCCGCAATTGGACACGAGTTCGCCCTTTTGAATAAGAAGGGCGTGGATTGAAACTCGCAACGGCAGCGCAAGCCCTGTATTTATTGGGTTCGCCCTTTTGAATAAGAAGGGCGTGGGTTGAAACCCTTCAAGCTGCCGTTCCAAACTGCGAATGAATACGGTGTTCAAGATTGTGTCGGTCAGTTGAAACCAGAGACGTAAAATCAGGAGAAATGCCCTGGCTGTAACATCAAGAATTCTCAATCTTGAAGACCATTTCTTCATTATCATTCGCCGGAGAATTCACCGCACGCGAGACCGGATAAATTTCCAGCTCATCGTCAGGGTAGGGAATCAGCAGATCGAATAACTCTGCCGGATCAAGCCACAGGGATTCTTTCCGTGCAGTGCCTCAATACATGTCTTGAGCTTTAATAAATAATGTCGTATTTTTGTACTGCTAAATAGTTGAGATAAATATGAATAGCTACGGAACATTGTCATACAAGATTGCTACGCGCATCCAGCGCAAGAAATGGTCTGTCTTCTTGCGCGAGGATTTTGCCGACTTAGGCGGATATGATCAGGTGGGACGCATCTTGCGCGAATTGGCGGCGCAGGGAAAACTGGTCAGAATCGGGTATGGTCTCTATGCCAAAGCGAAGAAATCGCCGCTGACCGGACAGACTGTCCCGATTGTGTCGCTGCCCGTATTAGCCAAAGAAGCGCTGGAACGGTTGGGTGTGAAGGTTGCACCTTCTCGACTTGAAGAAGACTACAATGCCGGACGGACGACGCAAGTTCCTACGGGTCGCTTGATTGGTGTGAAAGGGCGCGTGAGTCGAAAAATTGGTTATGGTGGAGCGTATGTTAACTTTGAGCCAGCGGCCTGAGCAAACCCTGATCGAAGAAGTCGCTTTGGTGAAAGGGATCAACCCGTCATTTGTTGAGAAAGATTGGTGGGTGGTGCAGTTAGTGCGCGTCATCAATCGCTGGTCAGACAGTCCTTTCGTTTTTCGTGGAGGTCAGCGGCGACCGGTGAAACTGTTTCGATCAGGCTAATTCCAAGGTGGCTGATGGGTACGTTTTTTGTTTGGTATGAAGCTCCGGATGCAACCGGATTTCCTGCAACGCTAACGCCACCTGGTGCGTGAAATAGGTGCCGCCACAATTGCGGCAATGAAACATTGGCACATTCTCCACCACTACTTGCTTCGCGCCCTTCCCGACTAACTGCGAACGCAAAGTCAGTTCAGCGGTTTTGTGGCTGCATAAACTGCACGTTTCAAAAGTTCGATTCTTTTTTATTTTAGAATTCATAGATTCGATAGGTAGTAATGAAAACAATTTGTTTATTCTCATCCGGTTTGACGACTGCCATCATTGGTTCCTGATCCGTGCTGACACCTTCAACCAAATACTTCCATTCTTTGAAAGAATCATCCCATTGCCGTTCGACGATGGTTCCGACCAACACACAATGCTCCAGATCGAAGGTTAATAAATCATCTTCGTTCATTTGCTCCTGAGCGTGTGGTGTCAGGATGATGGCTTGAATTTCAATTGCTTCTCTGAGTAGTTGTAAGATTTTTTCATACATACACTAACTCTTTACAAAATACTGCTTGGCGGAGACGTTTTCAAGTGGCGCAAAGCCGCGTCTTTATTGAAGTGGTATTTTGCGACTCATAGCAAAATAGGAACATTTGCTACGGAAGGTGACTTGCCTGATTTTGTCACCATCTATGATGGCTATGAAGGCCTTGGTAGAAATGGTTTCACACGAAGCATAAAAAGGATTGGTGATTTTGAGACCGCACACCAACCTTAGGAAACCTCCACCTTAAAAACCATCTCTTCATTGTCATTGGCTGGAGAATTCACAGCTCGCGAGACCGGATAAATTTCCAGATCATTGTCAGGGTAGGGAATCAGCAGATCGAATATCTCTGCCATCAGCGCTGCCGGATCAAGCCACAGGGATTCAGCTTCCGGTCGCAGCACCACTGGCATCCGGTGATGAAAATCTGCGGCCAGTTCGTTGGCTTCGGTGGTGATGATCGTACAGGTTTGGATGCGTTCACCTTCGGGCGATTTCCATTCTTCCCAGAGTCCGGCGAACGCAAATAATTCATCATCGCGGCGATGGAAGAAATAAGGTTGCTTGCCGTTGTCAGTCTGCTTCCATTCATACCATCCATCGGTTGGGATGAGACAACGCCGCTTCTGGAAGGGAGTGCGGAACGAAGGTTTTTCTTCGAGCGTTTCAGAACGTGCATTAATCATCTTGCTGGCAATTTTGGCGTCCTTCGCCCAGGAAGGAATTAGTCCCCAGCGGAAGCCAACAAGTTGAGGTGCATCAGCCATGGTGATTGCTGCAATGAGTTGTGTTGGAGAGATATTGAATCGTGGCGAAGTGTCGAAAAGTACATTCCCGACAGAGAAGCGAACGACGAGATTTTGTTGCGGCTTGCGTTGCGTAAATCTTCCACACATAGAAACTCCATTAGTGATCTTCTTCAAGCATTTGTTGCATCGTGATCTGTAAATCGCTCAAACTGTTTCTCACCTTTTCTTTTTGCCCTGCGTTTAATTGGACATATAAAGCCAGAAAAATTTCCAGCTCCTCAAATTTCTCAGTCTCGATTGAGAAATAACCAGCAGCTTTGAAAGCCTCTTCTGCTGCCACTCCAAATCCTTTCGCAATTTTGATCAACGTTTCCCTTTTTGGAAGTTGATATGTATGAGAAATTGGCGTTGGCTTTGGAGATAGAAAACGAGACAGAGATTGTTCGGAAACTTGACACACTCTTGAGAAATCTCTAGCAGAACCCATATCATTCAGCACCAACATCTTGGTCAACCACTGAGCAAATTTGATCGCCTTTTCTTTCTGGTTCTCCATAGTTCAGAAGTTTACTAAAGAACCTTCATTTCGTTAATCGAATGATGCGTAAAAAACACAGCAATTTCTCGGCGATAGGGAGGCGAGAATTTTCCGCAGTTATAAATAGTCCTTTTTTGAGCGATCAGCTAAATGGTAAGTTTTAAATTGCAAGTGTTGAATCGCCGCGAGCTGAAAATTCTATTTCTAGATCGTGCGCCAGACAACGTTGGAGTAAGGCTATTTCCAAAAAAAGTAAAGAGGCTTGAAAGTTCGAGGAACCTCAGAATCAAATCTTAAATGGCTCTAATTTTTTAAATGCGACCGATAGTCAGCATTTTTTTGAAGTCATTGTGTCCGTCAACGTGTCCGCGTGAGAAAAAGTCCCTGCGAAGAACATCGCTAAGTTGTTGAATTTAATGGTCAGCCCGGGGAGATTTGAACTCCCGACCTCTTGCACCCCAAGCAAGCGCGCTACCAGGCTGCGCTACGGGCTGAAACTGGATGGACACGAAAAAGCCGAGAGTTGATCTCGGCTTTTTCCGTCTTGGTTGTCAATCAACTTGCGTTAATCTATAACATCGCGGTTCAGCGAAGTCAACATATCCTCAAGCATTAATTTGAGCCGTTGCAGGGCATCTCGCGAGAGCGGGCTGCCAATCGTGGCGGTCACATTTGTCAGACCTGACGCTTGAATTTCCTGCCCAACATGCACGTTTGGCGTTGATGTCATCGTAGGTTCAAAATCTGAAGCGGTCGCACCGGGGGGGACTACTTTAAATCGAGTCGAACTTCCGCGGCCTTCGCTTTGAAGCTTTTTCTTGGCGCCGGCGATCGTGAAGCCTTCTTCGTAAAGCAGGCTGCGGATGCGAAGTGCCATCTCGACATCTTTGCGGCGATAGGTTCGCTGGCCAGCCCGGTTTTTCTGCGGTTGCAGCATCGGGAATTCAGATTCCCAGTACCGTAACACATGCGCCTGAACGCCCACCAAATCACACACCTCGCCAATTTTGAAAAACAATTTATCTGGAATCACTGAATATTCTTGTTTAGCGGTTAACATAGCCATAAAGAAAAAAATTAAAGAGGCTGGTCATGCTTTATCAGTCAGATTTCATCGTGCGTGAGGGTCGAAAAACGAGTACTTTTCGTTCGGGCAATTGAATGTCGCTGCCTGTCATGGGATTTCGACCGCGTCTGGCACGACGTGTCAGTACCTCTAAAGTACCAAACCCTACGATATGAATTTCGCCTCCACTCAATAAACGCTTTTTCATTATTGAAAAGACCAAATCCACAATTCGTTGGGCTTCCAAATTGGAGATGCCGCCGTGTCTTTCATAAATCGCACGAGCTAAATCTGCTTTCGTCATCACCATTCCCTCACTGTAATCATTCGTGGAGTCAATATGTTACGGCTATTTACTTAACCGTGTCAATGAAGTTTTAAACTTACTGAAAAGAGAACGCGTAAATCGGGGGATAAATTTTGCCGAAAAAAACTTTAAAATATCGATAATTTTCCGAACTTATTGCTTCAAGACTGGACAGAGGCAAGCACCTCATCCAATGTATTAATGGCAAAATCACATTGCGCTCGATCAATAATTAACGGAGGCGAAAGTCGAATCGTACTGGCTCCGCAACCAAGCGTGATCAAGCCTTTTTTGAAGCATTCATTTTCGACGTGATGCAGCGCGTCGGGGTGTGCTTCTTTGCTGCTGCGATCTTTCACCAGCTCAATTCCGATCATCAATCCTTTGCCGCGAACGTCGCCGATCACCTGATGTTTATTCATCAAATCACGCAAGCCATCCATCAAATACGCGCCCATTTCAGCGGCGTTATTGATCAGCCCTGCTTCGAGCAATTCAATCGTGGCGAGCGAAGCCGCAATCGCGACGGGATTTCCACCGAACGTCGAAGCGTGCGCGCCGGGCATCCAGTTCATCAGCTCTGCACGCGCAATGGTAGCGCTTAAAGGTAAGCCGGAAGCGATGCCTTTCGCCGCCGCCATAATATCCGGCACGAAATCAAAATGATGCGAAGCGAACATTTTCCCGGTGCGTCCAAAGCCGGATTGCACTTCGTCGGCGATGACTAAAATTCCGTGACGTTCGGCGATCTTTTTCAGCGTTGGCAAGAACGAAGCTGGCGGCACGATGTATCCGCCTTCGCCCTGAATTGGTTCGACGACAATCGCTGCGCATTCTTCAGGAGGAACTGTCGTTTTGAATAAAACGTCTTCGATCACACGAGCACAGTGGGGGCCTTTTGATTCAAGCGCACCGCAGGTTTCCGGCGTCAAATTATAAGGACAGCGATAACAATTGGCGTAGGGAATATGCGTGACATCCAGCGCCTGACGTCCAAAGCCTGCGCGTTGACGAGCTTTGCTGGCGGTCAATGAAAGCGCTCCCAGCGTCCGACCGTGGAAAGCACCAAAGAACGCAATAAATTTTGAACGGCGTGTGGCGTACATCGCCAGTTTAATGGAGCCTTCAACGGCTTCGGCGCCAGAGTTCCCGAAATGAACTTTTTTGTCAGGTGAGCCGGGCGTGAGCGTAGCGATTTTTTCAGCCAGCTTCGGCAACTGCGGAAAGTAAAAATCAGCCGAGCATACATGCAGAAATTCATCCGCTTGTTTTTTGATGGCTTCGATGACGTGTGGATGCGCGTGTCCGGTGGCGGAGACGGCGACTCCGGCGTTGAAATCAAGGAAGACGTTGCCGTCTACGTCTTCAACCATCGCACCTTTGCCGCGCTTGACGACGAGGGGATAGGGACGCGTATAAGACGGCGAAATATATTTGGAGTCCTGCTCGATAATGCTCAAGGCCTGAGGGCCTGGCAGTTCGGTGTTCAGCATCGGAAGTTTGGCTGTGGCTAAATCAATGACATTACTGGGTGACATAAATACCTCCATCGGAAATGGTTTGGAATTTTCAATCCAAAAAAATCGGGGGAGCCTGTGGCACATCTTTTGCTTTTCGGAAGAGTGCTCGCAGGGCGGGGGAAAATTTAAGAGCTAAAAAAAACGGATGGAACTTAGTCCGCAAAAAGATTTTTGCGACTGAGTGAGGGGACGTGTTGTCTGATTAAGGTCGTCATCAAATTAAATACTGCTTTTTCAAGTGAATTGGTCATCGGGTTTCGACCCGCCGTAATTATCGCACAGCTTCAGCGAAATAGTCAGCACGAAATATTGTGAGGCGTAATAGTTAACTTGCTGTGGCAGTGTGGCACTTTAAAAAGTGTGACAAGCCAAACACCTCTCGCTCCTGAAAATGAATAATATGTCAGCGTCGTAATAAATAGGTCAGGTCGTCGCTATGCAAAATAAGTTAGTCACCGCAAATCGTTGGTGGGTATATCAACGCGATCGTTTTCCGGTTTTCGCGCACTCGCCGTTACTGCTTGCTTTCAGTTTTTCCGCCGTCAGTTATTCATCATTGCTGCGCGGAGATTTAACCTGGCCTGCACTCAAATCCATCGTCACAGCTTTTATTACTTCGCTGCTTTTCTTTCTGCAACTCCGCATCGCCGACGAATTCAAAGACTTCGCAGAAGATTCTCAGTTCAGACCATATCGCCCGGTTCCGAGCGGTTTAGTGAAATTGCACGAACTGGGATTCATCGGCGTCGTGGCTGCCTTCTCGCAGTTGTTTTTCGCGTGGTGGTTGCAGCCCGCACTCCTGATTTTACTGGTCATCGCGTGGGTTTATTTAGCGTTGATGAGTGTCGAATTTTTTGCCCGCGAATGGCTCAAAGCAAGACCGATAACTTATTTGTGGACGCACATGCTGATCGTTCCGCTGGTAGATTTTTACGCCACCGGATGCGATTGGATGACGCTTGGAAAATCGCAGCCCGAAGGTTTGTGGTGGTTTTTAGCCGTCAGTTTTTGCAATGGCATCGTCATTGAAATTGGACGGAAACTCCGTGCGCCGGAGGATGAAGAAGTTGGCGTCCAAACTTATACGGTGTTGTGGGGAATTAAAAAAGCCGTGTTCGTCTGGTTCGGCGCGATGTTCGCAACGGCAATCTTTGCAGTGCTGGCAGCGACTAAAATTGATTTCGTTGTTCCAGTTGTCGGTATTCTGACTGTTGTCCTCAGCCTTTCAGCAATCCTCAGCCTTACGTTTATTCAGCGCCCAGAATCCAAACGAGCAAAATTATTTGAAGTGATGTCCGGTATCTGGACGTTGCTGATGTATTTGAGCCTCGGCGCAATTCCAATGTTCGTCAAAGCAGGAGTTTCAAGATGAGCGTGATTATTTTTCCCGATAGTGAAAGTGATCAAATCGGAGGCAAGGCGCAGGCTCTCGCTTCGTTGCAACATACAAATCTGCCAATTCCATCGTGGTTTATTGTTTCACCGGAAGCATTTTGGTCGAGTCTAATTTCTAAGGAAGCCTTAACATTTGCGGTGACTGACACAGAAATTCACGTGGCGATTTCAAAACTTCAGGTTCCCGAAAAAGTATGTCGTGAAATTCTGAAAGCCCTGCAAACATTGTGTCCGAACGGCGAATCTGTCGCCGTCCGCTCTTCCGCGATGGATGAAGATGGCGCGGAACATTCTTTTGCCGGACAACTCGAAAGTTTTCTATTTGTCCCACCTCAAGCAGTTGTAGAGAAAATTCTGGCTGTCTGGAGGTCAGGGTTTAGCGAACGAATTCTCGCCTATCGGCTGGTAAATAATTTGAGCTTTTTGCCCACGCCACCTGCCGTACTTATTCAAAGAATGATCAATGCCGACGCGGCTGGCGTAGCGTTTGGTGCAAACCCGATCACGGGACAACGCCACTTCGCAATTGTTTCCGCAGTCAGTGGAATGGGCGATGTTTTAGTTTCAGGCGAATGCGATGCCGACGCTTTTCATGTCAACCGCGAAGGCGAAATTGTGATGCAAAAATTAGCCGGAAATTCAGCCGTCTTAAGCGACCAACAAATTAAAGAAATCGCTTCAATGGTCGGAGCCTGCAATCAACATTTCAATCGTCCGCAGGACATCGAATGGGCGATTGAAAATGGACAGTTATGGTTATTGCAATCCAGGCCGATCACTACGCTGTCGAAAATTGCTGATCCCGATGGTGGCCTGAATTTATGGGACAACAGCAACATCGCAGAAAGTTATGGCGGAGTGACTTCGCCGCTGACATTTTCATTTGCGCGTCGCGCGTATGAGGAAGTGTACCGTCAATTTTGCCATTTGATGCTCGTGCCGAAAGCGACGATTGAAAGTCACGATCAAACTTTCAAGCACATGCTTGGATTAATTCGCGGACGAGTTTTTTACAATTTGCTGAACTGGTATCGCGTGCTGGCGATGTTGCCCGGCTTCAAAATGAATCGCCGATTTATGGAGCAAATGATGGGCGTGAAAGAAGGCTTGCCCGCAAGTTTGCTGGCGGAACTCGCGAGTGTCAGTCAGGGCGAAAAGCTCAGCGATAGCTTGAATTTATTGATTACAATTGGTGGACTCATCAAAAATCATTTTCGATTGCCGAATACGATTTCCGCTTTTTATGCACGACTGAATGATGCCTTGCAGGAAACCAAACCAGCACTTCACGAAATGCGGGCTGATGAATTAGCTGCCTATTATCGCAAGATCGAATCGCATTTATTGAAGCGGTGGGACGCTCCGCTCATCAACGATTTTTTCGCAATGATCTTTTATGGATTGTTGCGCCGATTGGTGGAGAAATGGTGCGGCGACAAAGACGGAAGCCTGCAAAATAATTTGCTCTGCGGCGAAGGCGGCATCATCAGTGCGGAACCTGCGAAACGAATTCAGGCGATAGCAGAGAGCGTAAAAGACAATCGAGAATTTGTAGACGTGTTATGTCGCGGCACCGTCAGGGAAATCAATTCGCAACTCAAAAAACTTTCAATTTTCAATGCTCAGCTTTCAACTTATTTAGAGAAATTCGGAGATCGTTGTTTGGATGAACTCAAATTAGAAAGTGCAACGCTTAACGATAATCCATTGATGCTTTTTCGTTCGATTGGAAACCTGGCGAAACGATTAAATCTTAAGAGTGCAGAAGTGAATAATCCTGAAAATTCGTTACGCTTCGAAGCCGAACAGCGTATCAAAGCCTTATTTTCAGGGCATCCTATTCGTTGCCTGATTTTCAACTGGGTCTTGCGCAATGCACGAGCCCGTGTCCGTGATCGGGAAAATTTGCGCTTTGAAAGAACCAGATTGTTCGGTCGCGCGCGTCGGCTTTTCATTGAAATTGGGAACAGGTTTTATGCCGACAATTTGCTCAACAAACCCCGCGATATTTTTTATCTCGAAGTCGAAGAAATCTTAGGCTTCATCGCTGGCACGACGACGACTACGAATTTGAAAGCATTGGTTGCCCTTCGTCAGGTAGAATTTGAGCTGCATCGTCAGGCGCAAATTCCGTCAGATCGTTTTGACACTCGGGGTACGGTTCATCAGGGAAATCAATTTCAATCAATAAAGACAGCAACTGTTTCAAAGATTGGCGACACGCGGCAAGGGCTTGGCTGTTGTCCGGGAATCGTACGCGGCAAAGTTCGGGTCATCACGGATCCACGACACGCCGTGATTCAATCCGGCGAAATTCTGGTCGCAGAACGCACTGATCCCGGATGGATCATGTTGTTCCCGTCTGCCGCCGCTGTGCTCGTCGAACGTGGCAGCTTGCTTTCTCATGCCGCCATCGTAGCCCGTGAAATGGGCATTCCGGCGATTGTTTCTATCGCTGGAATTACGCAATGGCTCAAGGATGGCGACGAAGTTGAGATGGATGGTAGCACTGGCATTGTTCATCGGGAGCACCCGCATCCTTCGGACAAAGGTACGGTAGGCGTCCCGCCTGCCGAACTGGTTGACACTTACAATTTTCATCGCAGTTAATCTGCCCGCCAAGGCTCGCCCGCCTGATGCGGGCGTTCCCAGTACGGGCGCTTCCAGACTAAAATTATGAAAACAGAAATTTTACAACGCGCTGATTTTTCCGAAATTCGCTACGCCCAGTGCTGGGAAGACGCCGACGTATTACTTGACGCGCTCGACATTAATTCCGGTCACGTTTGCCTCTCCATCGCCTCGGCGGGCGATAACACGATGGCAATGCTGAGCCGCGCTCCCGAACGGATATTTGCAATTGATTTGAGCGAGGCGCAGTTGGCTTGTTTGCACCTTCGCGTTGCGGCATATCAGGCACTCGAACATCACGAAATGCTTGAATTGATTGGCTCGCGTGAGAGTCATCGCCGTGAAGCGCTTTATCTTCGCTGCCGAAAACTGCTCCCGTCTGAGGCGCGAATATTTTGGGATTCGCATTCAAATGAAATCGAAAATGGCTTCGGTGGAGCAGGGAAGTTCGAACGTTATCTGGCGATATTTCGTCAATATATTTTACCGCTGATTCATTCACCGCAAACCGTCAAAGATTTGATGAAAGATAAAACTGAACCGGAGCGCGAAAAATTTTACGAAACTGTTTGGAACACGCGGCGGTGGAAAGCTGTCTTCAAGATATTTTTCTCACGGTTTGTGATGGGCCGGCTCGGTCGTGATCCTGAATTTTTCAAGTACGTCGAAGGCGATGTAGCCGCACGGATTTTGGCGCGAACTCAAACGGCGGCTACGCAATTGAACCCCGCTGAGAACCCGTATTTGCAATGGATTTTGACAGGAAGTCACACGACCGCTTTGCCATACGCATTGCGGGCTGAAAATTTTGACGCGATTCGGTCGAATCTTGACCGTCTGGAAATTCGCCGGCAATCACTGGAAGAATTTCTGGCCGGGAGCCAATCGCACACGATTGACCGCTTTAATTTAAGCAATATTTTTGAGTATGTGTCGTTGGCGGGCTATCACGAATTGCTCCATGAATTAGCTCGCGCCAGCCGCAATGAAGCGCGAATGGTGTATTGGAATTTATTCGCCGAGCGACGCAGACCCGCGTCAATGGCTGATGAAATCAAATCGTTGGAAAATTTAGCCACGAAATTTTTCACTCAGGACAAGGCATTTTTTTACCAGGCAATTGTCATCGAGGAGGTAGTGCATGACGAATTCAATGATTGGAATGTTAATCGTCCTCATCGTGTTTTGCGCAATGTTGACAGTGCTCAGAGCAGCACAACGCAAATTAAATCCTGACCCGGAATTGATTCGCAAACTCTTTCACATCGGGATGGGATTGTTTGCGTTGTCGTTTCCATTTCTGATCCCAACTCGTGGTGCGGCGTTGCTGCTTTGTGGGGCAACGATTGGTTTGCTGGTGGCATTACGCAAAGTGAAAAAGTTGCGTGAGAATTTCGGCGCAGTGCTGGGAAGCGTGACACGGCGTTCGAACGGCGAGATGTATTTTGCGGTTGGTGTGACCGCGATATTTTGTCTGGCGAAAGATGAAATTTTGCTCTACGCCATTCCAATTTTAGTGCTGACTTTCGCGGATGCGGCGGCAGCTTTGATCGGTGAAAATTTTGGCAAACACCGTTTTTGTATTGTCGAAGGTCAGAAAAGTATTGAAGGCTGTCTCGCTTTTCTGACAGTAGCGACAGCCTTTATTTATGCACCTTTGGTGACGTTAACGCAGATTGAATCAGGGACGGCGATGTTACTGGCTGTCACCTTGGGACTACTGCTCGCACTTGTCGAAGCCTTGTCGTGGCGCGGGCTGGATAATTTATTGATTCCCGTCGCGGGATTTCTTTTTCTCAAGGATTTATTCAACAGAACCGATGAAGAATTAATGTCAACTTCACTTCTGACGATTTTGATAATCTTCGTATTGGGACAGGATCGAAAATATGCTGAAAATAATACACGAACCCGAAGAGCTTGAGCGTTTTTGTCAGCTGCCACCAATGCTCAATCCGCAAATTATTTCACGACAAAAATCAGACGCCTATTTGATGCTCGAAACGAAAAGTGAGGAAGTCGTAGCGCGTTGTTCAATATGGTGGAAAGCCACGCCTGCTTATCAAAATCATCAACTCGGATTGATCGGACATTACTCGGCAAACGATGTCGAAGCCGGAACAGAAATTCTTAGGCACGCGTGTGAAATGCTTTTATCGCACGGCTGTACGATGGCGGTCGGGCCGATGGATGGCAACACCTGGAACCGTTACCGCTTGATGACGGAGCGCGGCGTACATCCTACATTTTTTCTTGAGCCAGACAACGCGGATGATTTGCCGCAGCATTTTTTAGGAAATGGATTTTCGCAGCTCGCAGAATATTTTTCGACGATCACGGACGAATTACACTTGCGCGATCCGCGGATGGAAATCGTAGCCGAAAAAATGAAAGCATTCGGCGTAAAAATTCGGTCTATTCAGCCTGGAAACTTCTTGTCAGAATTAGCGAAAATCTATGAGGTCTCGCTTGCAGCTTTTCAAAATAATTTTCTCTATACACCGCTTGAAAAGGCTGATTTTATTGCACAGTACGAGCAGCTCAAGAAATTTGTACGGCCTGAATTAGTGCTGCTGGCGGAACAGGAAAATCGCAGTGTCGGATTTTTATTCGCGTTACCTGATATGGCTCAGGCACAACGTGGGCAGATGATTGATACGTTTATTGTCAAAACCGTAGCCGTCTTGCCTGAACCTGAATTCGCGGGACTTGGCAGCTTGTTAGTGGCACACAGTCACGAAATCGGAGCAGCACTTGGCTTCACAAAAGCGATTCATGCACTGATGCACGAAGCGAACAAATCACGCAGCATCAGCAAACATTATTCGCAACAGTTGCGGCGTTATGCGCTGTTTGGAAAAGTAATATGAACATCGTAGATATTTTTGAGCAACGCGCGAAGTCGCATCCTGATGCGCCTGCGATCATTGATTCGCATCGCGGAAAATCGCGCGTGACAACTTACGCAGAACTTGAATTGGCTTCACAGAAAATTGCAGCTTTGTTGCAACGTCAAGGCCTGCAAGCTGGCGACACTGTGCTCGTATTTTATCCAATGTCGGCTGAGCTATACATTGTCCTTGGCGCAATCTTTAGACTTGGCGTGATCGCGATGTTTATTGATCCTTCTGCCGGACGCGAACACATCGAGAGATGTTGTCGGTTGCATCAACCACACGCCCTCATCGCGAGTCCAAATGCGCATTTATTACGCTTGGTCTCATCGGAGTTGCGAAGAATTCCCAAAAAATTTGTGTTGGGAGGGTATGCGTTTGGGGCGACGAAAATAGACTGGGAAGATCATTGGGAGCGCCCCCACTGGGAACGCCCGCATCCGGCGGGCAAAACCGTGGCGAGCAAATTAACTGCGCTGAAGAGTGATCCCTGCGTGAGTCTCGCCCGCAGGATGCGGGCGTTCCCAGTAAAGACGCTCCCGGCGTTGATTACTTTCACGAGCGGAAGCACCGGGCAGCCAAAAGCGGCGCTGCGTACGCACGAATTTCTTTTGGCGCAACATCAGGTTTTGCATCACAGTCTTGATTTGAAAGAAGGCGAAATTGATCTGACTACGTTGCCAGTATTTGTGTTGGCAAATTTGGCTTCGGGCGTGACGAGCCTGATTCCAAAGGCTGATTTGCGTTTTCCGGGTGCGATTGATCCCGCGCCGATTGTGGAGCAAATTCAAAAATATGAGTTACAGAGCACAGCTGCTTCGCCGGCTTTTCTCGAAAAAATTGCAGATTATTGTTTGAATAAAAAAATTATCCTGACAACTCTGCAAAAAATTTTTACGGGTGGCGCGCCCGTCTTTCCAAGGTTGTTAGAGAAGCTTCAGCGCATTGCTCCACAGGCAAAAATCGTAGCTGTTTACGGCTCCACCGAAGCGGAACCAATCGCGGAAATCGCACATTCTCAAATGACTGAGCGCGATACATTTTTGATGCAACGAGGCAGCGGGTTATTGGCGGGAGTTCCCGTCCCTGAGATTGAGTTACGCATTCTCTGCGATCAATCAGGAAGCGCGATCAGCCCGTTAACATTGGATGAGTTTGAAAAATCATGTTTGGAAAATAATGTAGCCGGAGAAATTGTTGTCAGCGGCGCTCACGTTTTGTCAGGCTATTTGCACGGACATGGAAATGAAGAAACGAAGTTTTCTGTCGCCGGAAAAATCTGGCATCGAACTGGTGATGCGGGTTATTTGGATGAGGCAGGGCGGCTTTGGTTATTGGGCAGGTGCGCAGCGAAAATTGTTGATGAGCGAGGGATATTATACCCGTTTGCCGTCGAGTGCGTCGCATTAAGTTATCCAAACATTAAACGAGCCGCGCTGATGCAGCAGCAAGGAAAAAGATTGTTAGTTATTGAACGCATCAATAGGCGAGAAGAACTTAACAAGCAGGAATTGCGGAACATTTTAGCCTGGGCACAGCTTGATGAAATTCGCATCATCGGGCAAATCCCGGTAGACAAGCGACATAATGCGAAAGTGGATTATCCTGCGCTCAAACAATTAATAGGAAATGGATAAAGAAATCTCCCTAAAGCTGGGGCTGAGTTATTCAAATTCTTTCTTTAAAAATCGCTTCATTTCTGCGGTTTTTTGTTTGGCAGCTTTGACAGGTTTTAGTTCATAGAATGTCAACAGCGCTATATCTTTTGCACTCGTTAAATCGCTGAAAATTTCTTTGGTTTTCGTGCTGATGTCCGGGAACAATCGTTGTGTAGTTGTCTCCAGCCAATCGAAAAATTCACGGTCTTCTCTGGTAGGTTTGAGGGTATTGACGGTTTGACGATAGAGATCGGTTAAGACTTCGGGCAAAGATTTTGAAGATATTTTGAAACTTAATTTTGGCAAGTTCTTGGTCATCGCGCTGGTTTTATCCATCACTCCGGTTAAGAGCGAAGAATAAAATTTGCGTTCGGTTTTTACTTCTTCCGACTTAATTAAAATCAGCGGGTCGGCTTCGACAATTTCTACCACCGTTTCAATTCGATGGCGATTAATGCCGTCCATTTTAAGGAAGGGGATTTTTGATTTTTTTGTTTCGGTTTCAAGTGGAGTCAGCTCAAATGTTGGGCCAATGTGCGTCCCGATTTTAGAAACCTGATCACCGCTGACGAAGTAGTTTGCCGCGTAGGTTAAGCTGACCTGCGAGGCTTTAAATCCCGGCTCCTGTTTGCGAATTAGTTCCTGCGCTCCAAATGAATTCCAGGTGAACAACCATATTTTTGGCGTGATTTTTTGTTGGGTTAACTTTTCCTGCAAGTACCACGCAACGGTCTGCGCTAAGCCTCCGCCCAGGCTGTGGCCGGTGAGAATAATTTCTGGATTTTTGGGGATCGCATTCGATTCCAGCAGATCGTCAATCACTGCAAGCAGGTGCTGATTCTGGCTGCGTCCAAAACTCAAATCAGCAATCCCGTCACGAAAGCCTTCTGTTCCGGCGATGGCAATGAATAAATTTGTCGCTCCGGCAACTGGATTGACCGGCCTAACAGCAATGACGCGTAATCCCGTCCGCGGATCGGATTCAGACATCATTAATGTCAAATTAACAGGTAATTGTTTCTTAAACTCCGAGAAGTATTCGCGAGATTGCAAGGCGGTTTTTTTACTATCAAGATCAGGCAAAAGATAGACAACTTTTGACAAAGTCAAAGCCATCATCGCACGCGGCAAGACATCCCGTTCAGGATCAATGGGAATCGTTTTTTCGACAGCGGGTGTTTTGGTTTTGACGATTTTAGGCCTTCTGGTTTTCGGACGAGTCTGCGCATCAGCGGAGTCCGTGATGAATAAAGCCAGCAAAAGAAGCAAACTAAGATAATTCCATTTTGGGGCAAACATAACTAAATAACCCTCTGTTTTTCACAACACAATTATATTTTCGTGGCAATAATATCTCGGTACGTGCGCCACATAACCTGAAATATTGCACCAATTTAAGCAGAAAAGCGAATGACCCGGATGAGTGCTGGGATGGTACAACGATTGCTCTAATCAATTTGGAGTTACTAATAAGAGAAGGGTGAACATGAACGAACAACAGGAAGTAGAAAAAAATTAAAAGTCAGTCACTCTGGTTCTTAATGTTAAGTGGATATTAGGTTTATGAAATATAACTTAACGATAGAGCAGTGTGAAATTAATGTTAATCGTTTGGAGATTCATCTTGAAATCCAGAGCAGTTTGGCACTTTGAAATTATCCAAGCTGACAATATCTGGAACTTGGCACTGACTAATTTTGACAACTACAGGCAGGAAAAAGATCAGAATACATAGCATAAATATATGAAGTTACATTATCGAAAAAAAGCATCAGGGTTTTCCTTATTAGAACTACTTGTAGTGGTTGGCATCATCAGCATCGTAAGCACCATGTCAATAGTGGTATTAAAAGGATCGCGTGATGCACTGACCCTGGCCAGCGCCAGGCAAGAAGTGAAGGGCGTCCTTGAACTGGCGCGAGCGGAATCAATTAAACGTGACATTAATACTGAGGTGACTTTGATTAATAGCGGCAATTATATCTATCAATTTTCAATTACCGGAACGATAGCAAACGCTACCCACAGTTTGCCTTCTGGCGTGGGCTTTCAGTTTCCCGCCGGTATACAAAACCTGAAAGTGACCTTTACGCCCAGCGGAAAAGCGACCATGAAAGGTAATCTAAATGCAACTTTGTATAGAGAATTTAGTTTTGTCAGTTCGGCGGGAACCAAAAAATTGACCATCAGCCCAGCTGGCGACATCAGCGAATCTCAATAATTACTAAGGAATAAACAATGAATAAACTACGAAAAAAAATCTCAAACTTAATTCAAATGCGGAAACATGAACAGGGTAGTTCAATGCTCGAAGTTACGGTCGCCCTTTTAGTTGCGAATATTGGATTATTAGGAGTGGCGCAGCTTATTTCGGTAGCAACTGTAATGAATAAAAACAGTAGTAATATGGTGGAATCTTCACGTGCGGCGCAAAAGATTATTGAACCTCTTCGAGCCAAGGATTTTTCTAATGTTCAGGTCGGTTCGACCACAACTCAGTATAATGATCGATTTAATGTAACAACTGCAGTCACTGCCGATGGAAACACCGCGAAAAAAATCGCGGTCACCGTTGAAGACACGAATTACGACTTAAAAGGGGGGACGCGAAGTTACACCTTCGTGAATTATCGAACCGACGATAAGGCACCAATTGGAAGTTATTACAACAGTGCTTTGGCCGTTCCGAGCCCAACTCCAACCCCTACCAATTCTCCAAATGGCGGTTATACAACCGGTTCCTAGACGAAAACTTACGCACATGCAAATACAAGGATTTAGTATGTATAAAATCATAAAGAACTCACGATGGAGAAAGCCTGTCCGGCGAAATGCTTGCAAGTCCGAGCAAGGATTTTCAGTGTTGGAGCTTCTGATCTCCACGGGAATTACTATTGGAATCATTGGTATGAGCCTGCAATTACTCAATCAATCACAAAAGTTGTTTCAAAAGCAAAGCGGTCGAATGACCGCGCAAAGCCGCGCCCGTAAAGTTATTAATCTGATTACTACAGACGTACGTGCTACAGGATTAACACCGATCTCGGTAACAGCAGGCGTTATACCAGGACTTGATGAAGCTTTTTCTAACAAAATTCGTATGTATGGTGATCGTCAAGGTGATGGAACTTTTGGTAGTAGCATAGCAACGAATGGCAACGATGATATTAGTTATTATGTTACTTCCAGAAAGCTTTATCGTGTCGCTCCGAATGACGCTGAATTTGGGACTGCAGTGATGGCCGAGAATGTGGCACTTCTTACGTTTCGTTACTACGATGCAACAGGCAACGAGTTTGTTCCTGCGTCTGGGCTGTCATTAACACAGTCTCAGAGGTTTCAGGTTGCACGCATTGATGTGATCGTAACGGTTGATATTATCGAAGGAAATACAATCAACGGATCAATTACACTTGAAAGCCCAATAGCTTTGCGGCCAAGAATCATGGATGGCTATTGATAAAAAAGCACTAATTTCTTGCCCATTTAACATCAAGAAATACGCACGAAAAAGCGTCTCAAATCTCAATTTTAATCAGAATATTACTATTTGCCGAAAGATACGAGTATGAAAATGACCACCACTATTTATTTGAAGGGTCAGCAGGGAAGTGCCTTGATAATGACTATGATGAGCATGATGCTGATGACGGTATTAGGATTGGCGTTAGTATTTTCAGCCAGTAATGAAAATCTTAGCTCTAACAGTGAGACACTCGCAAATCAGGCGTATTATGCCGCCGAAGCCGGGCTTGACGAAGCGGTCATGGTATTGCGCGGCAATCGTGTCCCGCTTGGCTCGACTAATACAAGCGAAACCATTACGCAAAATCAAATCAATTTGCAAGTGGGGGCAACACTTTCCAGTTCCAATCGGAGTACTGATGCAGCAACCTTCGCGCGCCTCTCACGGTGGCTGCCATATTCAGCCACCAATGTAACCGCATCGGATTTAACTTTACCTTTACCCGCCAATGCTGCGGTTGTATTGAATCCAACGGAGCCAGTCAGTAAGCAGCTTTCTTATCAAATACAAATAATAAAACTCAATGCAACTGATATTCAAATAACTTCCACAGGGATTGCTCCGCAGGGTGCTCGACGTAGTTTGAAAATGAAGTTGAAAGATGCCGGAAATATTCCGGGTAAGTTTGGTCTAACAGTTGTTCCGGCGGCAGTGACATTGTTAGGTAATCAACCGAAAGGTACTGTGGGAAATAGTGCGGCGAAATCATTAAGCGGCAAAGATTGCGGTGGGACATCAGAAAAACCAATCGTTGGAGCAGTCGGACAAACAAATGCGAATTATGCGTGGAATAACAGTCTTAAGAACCAAGCAGGGCAGTACGAGACTACTTATAGTAACGCCACGAGCGGTATCGTAGCGGATATTTCTGTTCCGAATTCTACTTATGGCGTGACAGGTGACATTCCCTTTAATAATAATCAGACTAAAGCCGAGCAATTCATTACGGAAGTCTCGCAGGTTGCGCATCGTGTTGTAAACAGTGGTGCCTCGTTAACTCTTGCTGATATGGGAACTACTACTAACCCTAAAGTTGTATTGGTAAAAGGCGACATGACCTTGACGAACAGTGGGACTGGATTACTGGTTGTAACAGGTAAGTTAACTTTAAGCGGTAATTTCAATTATGAAGGACTAATTATCGTGTTAGGAAAGGGCGAAGTCCTCAGAAATGGTGGAGGTAACGGACAGATAAAAGGCGGAATCATTATCGGGAAATACGACAACACTACATTAGATGATTCTGAGTTCGATCCAAATGCCTGGCTTTCTACGAATGGCGGCGGTAACTCGCTGATCCAATATTGCACAGCGTCGATCAATAAGGCTTTGGGTGCGTTGCCCACAGCCTCAATAACTTCGCTGTCTCATTAGTCGTCAAACCGAAATTATTTTCGCCTTCTTCGCTCTCAGTCTTTGGGAGCTTCGAAGACGATTCTGATTTCTAATAAATAATTGCGGATTTCATTGCTGCGGGCAATTTTGGACAAGAGCATTTGTCTCAGAATTGCCCGTGCGCATTTGCGCTTAAGTTGGAAGGCCATGTACGAAATATCAAAAATTATGTAAAGTATTACAAGTCAAGAATACAAGGGATGGAAATTACTATGAAGGACGCTATTAATCGTCGCAACAAACATTTTATTTTAGACGAAAACCAACTAAAACTTGCCAGGAAATTAATCGGAGCCAAGTCTGATACGGAAACAATTGAAATTGCCTTGACTGAGCTAATCAATGAAAGACAAAGAAATCATCAGGTATGGAAAGCAACCGAGAAATTAATCAAAAGCGGTATCGAAGTTCAGGATGTTTTCGGACAACTGAACGATCAATAATAGTACGGATAGATTTCATTATTTCCGCTTCCACCTGACACCTTCCTTCGTATCCTCCAGCACAATTCCCATCTCCAATAATTGCTGACGAATTTCATCGCTTCGCGTGAAATTCCTCGCGGCGCGGGTGGATTGTCGTTCGTCCACTAACGCCTGAATGTCGGCATCCAGCATTTCCTGTGGCGCTTCATCGAAAATATTGAAGACAGAATTCATCCTGGTGATGACTTCGAGCAACGCGTATTTGTCGTCGTATTTAATCGTGCCATCGGCGAGCGCGATGTTCACTTCGCGGACAAAATCGTGCATCGCGGCGAAGGCGGCGGGGACGTTTAAATCATCGTCCAATGCTTCTTCAAATCTTTGCAGAGCGCGTTTGCTTAGCACTGGCATCGCGGCATTTGAACCTGGATGACAATTCGCTTCTTTCAATCTCACCTGAAAATCATTCAACCGATTGACTGCGCTTTCAGCTCCGCGCAAACCTTCGAGCGTGAAATTAAATTGCTTCAGATGCTGCGCCGAAAGCAGCATGTAGCGAATGGCGCGAGGCGAAAATCCCTGTTCGACCAAGCTCCGTACGGTGTAGTAATTCCCTTTGGACTTAGACATTTTCTCGCCTTCCGCCAACAGAAATTCTGAATGCACCCAATATTTGACGAAAGGTTTTCCGGTCGCGCCTTCGCTTTGCGCAATTTCGTTTTCGTGATGCGGGAAAACTAAATCAATCCCTCCGGCGTGAATGTCAAAACTTTCTCCGAGCGTTTTCATAGACATCGCTGAACATTCGATGTGCCAGCCCGGACGCCCTTCGCCAATGGCAGTTTGCCACGAAGGCTCGCCGGGTTTGGAGGCTTTCCACAAGACGAAATCCCGCGCATTTTCTTTCTCGTATTCGTCAGCGTCTACGCGGTCGCTCCCCCCGTCAATATTGCCTTCAAAGTTGATTTTGGAAAGTTTACCGTAGTCCTTAAATCCGGCGATGCGGTAATAGGTGGAGCCGTCCGATTCGTACGTCAATCCATTCGTTGACAACTTCTGAATGATGTCTACCATCTCGTCAATATAATCGGTAGCGCGAATAATTTGTTCTGGACGTTCCAGTCCGAGCGCATCCCAATCTTCAAAAAATAAATTAATATATTTCGTAGTGAATTCGCGGAAGTCAGAATTTTCTTCGCTGGCGCGTTTGATAATTTTGTCTTCGATGTCTGTGATATTCATCACATGCGTCAAATCGTAGCCCTTGTATTTCAAGTAGCGACGCAGCAAATCCCCGAACACAAACGTCCGAAAATTTCCAATGTGGGCAAAGTCATAAACCGTCGGCCCGCAGATATACATCCGAACTTTATTGCCATCGAGCGGCGTGAATTCTTCGACTTGGGCAGTGAGTGTGTTGTGCAATTTGAGCATGTAAATTGATCCAGCGTGAATTGATATTAATGCGAATAAGCGGTGCAGTTTAGCACAAAATAGAGGACGGGGAACAGGAGCAGAAAGTTTTGTTAAAGGTGCTTTTACCTTCCTTGCCTTACGTTTATATCTATTGTACATTCGCTCTTCAATCATAAATTGTAGTTCTGTTATTTTCTTACGCCAGTTGCATCAGCCATAAGCTAAGTAATTGGCTGATAATTTACTCATAAATAGTCTTTTTTTCTTATTCAGGCTCTCTCTGGTCGTGAGGTGGTAAGCGTTCAGGCGGAATTCTGGCTGTCTTTGCTCACGCTTAGAGAGGGTTTTCAGGTAACTGAATCCAATTTTAGAATTGTTCTTTTGCGCATGCAGAAAGAAATTCGACAACGTGAAATTACCCCTGACGCCTTTCGCGCTTTTCTGGTGTGGCTTTCTCCTCAGAAAATTGAAGACGGCGAAGCCTACGAAAAGGCGCGTCGTCGTTTAGTTATCTTTTTTGCCAGCCGCCAATGTCGTGATCCCGAAGCGCATGCCGACGCAACAGTGGACATCGCCATCCATAAATTAAGCGCGATCCCAACTGAAATCCCGCCGCTGGCTTATCTTTTGGGTATCGCCAAAAATGTCTTTCGGGATTATTTGCGTAAGCTCCAGCATGAAGCCTCGGCTCTCGAAGGCATCCAGCAGAATAGAATTCCCCCGCAACCGGAAATTGAACGTAACCATACGTGTCTTGAGGGATGCTTGAACGAGTTGCCGTCAGACGAACGCGCCACGCTGCTGAGCTATTATAGTCAGGACAGAATTGCCAAAATCGAACTGCACCGTCGCTTAGCTGAGCAACAGAACCTGACTGTTAACGCCTTGCGAAATCGCATCTTCCGACTCAATAAACGAATGGCGCAATGTTTAGAAAAATGCCGGGAAGATTTTTCCGTGTGATGTTTCGTACTTTTTTAGCATACAACAATGGACAACGCAGAAAGACAATTGAGTATGAATAACGCAGACGAGAACAGGATTAAGCAGTACTTGCTCGGCGCGTTGTCAGAAACTGATCGTGAGCAACTTGAAAATACGCTGCTGGTCAGCGACGAAGGGCTTGAATCCATTGAACTCATCGAAGAAGAATTAATCAACGATTACTTGTCAGGTGAGTTGAACGAAACTGAGCGGCAGCAATTTGAAACCATATTTCTTTGCACCGCGAATCGAAAAAGTAAGCTCGAATATTTGCGTACTCTACGAAAAATTGCTGCCCAAACGCAGGCTGAACCGGAGTTGGCTCCGAACGTGATTTCTTTTCCGCAACAGCCAAAACAATTTTCTACCCGTATGTTTTCACGCCAATGGCTCCAACTTGCCGCCTCCCTTCTGCTCACTTTGGGCATTGGGTTTGTTGTCTGGAAGTTCTTGCCGGGTACGGATCAAAATCTCATCGCGTTGAATCGCGCTTACGCTACGCAGCGTCCACTCGAAGCCCGCATTGCAGGATTCAACTATGCGCCGTTTGCGCAAACACGCGGCACGAATGAAACAGAGGCAAGCGTCCGAATCCTGCGCGAACGCGCAGAGCGTATTCTGTTGGATGCTATTGCTGAAAAGCCTACCGCCGCCAATAAACACGCGCTTGGGAAATTCTATTTAGCTGAAAAAAAATTCGATCAGGCTCTGGAACAATTTAAGGCTGCATTGGTTGAGCTACCAAAAAACGCTACGCTCGAAAACGATCTGGGTGCTACTTTTTTTGAACTGAGTAAACAGGAAGCCTTTAAAAATCAAGGTGGCGAAAGCATGCGGCATCTGGCGGAAGGTTTTGAACACGTCAGCCGCGCTCTTGAATTACAACCCGATTACGCGGAAGCCCTTTTCAATCGCGCCCTTTGCAAAGAAAAACTGCTGCTTAATGCGCAAGCAATCGAAGACTGGAAGCTCTACCTGCAACTGGATGCGAAATCACTCTGGGCAGATGAAGCGCGTCGCCATATTGAAGAGCTTCAGAAAACAGGCCGTCTGATTTACGATCCAGAGAAATGGTATACCAATTTCCTTGCCGCCAGCGCAGCCCGCGACGACAATCGTGCCTATCAATTCCTAACAGAAAGCTATCAGGTGACAGGCAACGTCATCATCGAACGCTTGATTGATGAATATCTCGCCGCCAAGGAGAGCCGCGATGAAGCGAAAAGCGTGCAGTGCCTGCAATTATTGGATTATGCCGGACGGCTGACGTTAGCGCGTGCCAATGATCCTTATTTTGCAGAACTGGCAAAGTATTATCGGCAAAGCTCTCCGGCTCAGCGGCTGCAACTTCGCGATGCCCGCCAGCAAATTCAGGATACGATCAAACTGTCCAGAAAAGGTGAGAAGAAGAAGGCTGTAGAGAAGTACCTTGTTCTGCAAAAACTCTTTCAGCAGTTAGACGATCATTGTGAAAGTGCATTTGTGAGCTATTTACGGGGTGTAGCACTATTACGACTGAATCAGGTTATTGAGTGCGAAGCGATTTTTACGCCTATGTCGCAACCTTCCAATCGTTTTAAATGGTTAAGAGGGCAAGCTCTCTATGTACTTTCTGACGGTTATGACAGACAGGGAATGCTGAGTGATTCTGTTCAAACCACTCAAATTTCTTTAGAAATTGCTGACCAGTTACAGGATACAAATTTCAAATTTAGAAGCCTGAATCAGCTTGCGATATATTCTTATTTAGTCGGTGATTGGCAACCATCGCTCACTTATCTTGCGCAGGCACGAGCAATTGCTACGACTGGGGCGACCGCCGAGATTGAAATATGGGGAATTGTCACTATGAACGCGCTTGTTTGTTCTGACTTACAATTCCTGTATACAGCTATCGCCTTGCAAAAAGAAGCTGTACAAATAGCTAAAGAACTGCACCGTGATTTGCAGTTATCACTTTCCTACACATATTTAGGCACGATCTTGGGCTTACAGGGGAACTATTCGAACGCTATTGAATTTACTAGGCGAGGTTACGATATAGGAGTACGTTCTAGTAAGTACCTAAGCAAAATTAATCTGGTATTTTGAGCCAACCTCGACTAATACTTTTTTCAAGGCACGGTATAAGGTTTGACAAGACTCGTAAGCCGA
>JAYTCQ010000152.1:0-1809 GCA_043736395.1 Blastocatellia bacterium
GTTTTACATTGGCGTACTGTAAAACCAAGCTAAAGCTTGTACTCCATGCTAAGAAATATTTGAAAAATTATTTCAAATATTTGCCCAGAAATTCATACGCCTGTATCCGCATCGTAAACGGAAATTCATGTCCCGCAGCCGGATAATTCGCAACTAATTTTTCCTTCGCCCCAAACACCTTTTCATAAATCGGCATCGCACTTTCAATACATTCCCGCACCCCTGAATTGTCAAAATTTGTATCCCGCAACGGAGCGCTCACAAAGACCGCTCGCGGCGCAATCGCCGATAAAATATCAGGGAAATCAAACGGCATCTGCGCCGGATCATTGTGATAATTTTTTTCGATCAGCGGCATGTATCTTTCTCCTGCCCAGCCTTTTAAATTTCCATTATTGTACTTGCTGAATTTTGTAAATCCACAACTTGTCACGACAGCTTTAATCCGTTGATCGAAGGCGGCTACGAACAATGCATTATGTCCGCCCAGCGAATGCCCGATCACACCGATTCGTCTTGGATCAACGATTTCCATCGCTTGCAAAATATCAATCGCACGCATGTGATTGACAATGCCTTTCATCGTACCGCTCACGTATCCATGCTCGTACGGATTGAAATTATTTTCGCCGAGATATGGGTAATCAGGGACAATGCAAACATAACCGCTCATCGCCAATTCTTCAGCGTAATGAAGGTCAGGTTTTCCGCCGAGTCCCGCTGGTTCATCCTTGCCAATTTTCGTAGTTTGATGCAGGCAGAGCATTGCGGGAGTGAATCGGTGCCAGTATTCGGGAAACAATAAATATGCGGGTACGAGATCACCTGATTCGCTTTCATATTTTATTTTCCAACGTTTGATTAGAGATGAATGTGGAAAAGATTCAACCCAAACACGATTCTGCGTACGCTGAAATTTCGGGAGCTTGCCCATCACTTCCTGCATTCCTTCAAGAGTTTTTTCGCGCTGCTTTTGCCACGACTTCTTTACGGAATTTTGCGATTGAACATGAGGCGTAGAAGTCGCCAGCGCGATCCCTGAGATGAATTTTCGACGTGTCAGCATAATTGTTTTTGGTTCTCTAACCATTGTCGGTATAATCATTTTTCTTACAGCTAAGTTCAACACCAGATGCGCCGGACGGCGCGGTACAGTATAGCGAGCGGTAGCGACCTGGTAACTATTACGATAATCCAAGGCGCCAAGGTTAGAATCTTGTGGCAGTAGCCCGCGCGTGAGCAAGGGCTGCCTTGTAGGTTTTAACCAACTCCTTGCTGACGCAGCCCTTGCTCACGCGCGGGCTACTGCCACAAGGTCACATTCAAGTGAAAAATATGAAAAAAATCATCCTCTTCGCAGCTCTATGCATTCTCGCGACAACAATTTACTCTACGCGCTTCGCATCCGGCAAAACCGATGTGACCTTCACGAAAAATGTCGCACCCATCTTCCAGAAAAAATGCGAAGAATGTCATCGCTCCGGCGGTGTAGCGCCGATGTCGCTCGTCACCTTCGAAGAATCCCGTCCGTGGGCGAAATCCATCCGTGAAAAGGTCGTCAGCCGCACGATGCCGCCCTTTCATGCCAAAGGTGCAATCGGATTCTACGAAAATGACCCACGCCTCACCGATGAAGAAATCGCCGTCATCACAAGCTGGATAGACAACGGTGCGAAGAAAGGCAACGCCAAAGATATGCCCGTCAAAATGACGTGGAAAGACGCGTGGAAAAACGGCGAACCCGATGTCGTAGTCAAAGTGAAAAATCCCTACATCATCAAGCCCGGCAAAAAAGATCATTATGTATTT
>JAYTCQ010000153.1:0-11751 GCA_043736395.1 Blastocatellia bacterium
TGATGTTTTAAGAATAGTAAATGAACCAACAGCTGCCAGTCTTGCATACGGTATGGGCATGAGTAAGGAGGAGACGAAGACTGTTGCTGTTTACGATTTGGGCGGCGGAACTTTTGATTCTGCCGTGATTAGTCTGACGAATCGTTCGCACGAAGTTTTAAGTAATGAAGGCATTGGAAAATTAGGCGGAGACAATTTCGATGTGCTGTTATTGAACCTTGCTCTCAAGCAGACCGGCCTTGAAAATCTTTCCGATTCGCAACTGGTTCCGTTACTCGAAGAATGCCGCGAGAAAAAAGAAAGCCTGCGACCGAATACTAAAAAAATTGTGATTGATTTAGGGCGGGGAATTCCCGAAGCCGATGAAGTCGTCGTCTTAACCAGCGATTTTTATGAAGCCTGTCGCCCGTTGATTGAAAGCACTTTGGAAGCGATGGGACTCGCCATTGAAAAGGCTTTAGACGGTGCGGAAATGGATTTAAAATCTCTGGCGGCGGTGTATCTGGTGGGCGGGTCAAGTGACTTTCCTCCCGTGGCGCGTTTGCTGAAGGAAAGATATGGCAAGCTCGTCAAACGTTCGCTTTATCCTCACGCTTCGGTCGCTATTGGCTTGGCCGTAGCCGCTGACACTGAAGCCGGACATACCTTGCGCGAACGCTTCACGCGACATTTCGGCGTCTGGCGCGAATTTGAATCCGGCCGTCAGATTGCGTTCGATAATTTGTTCGCCAAAGACACGGTGTTACCGGGCAAAGTCGAAGCCAAATTAATCCTGCAACGTCGTTATCTTCCAGCTCATAACGTCGGACATTTTCGCTACCTTGAATGCGGAAGTTTAGATGAACATTTTCAACCACAGGGCGACATTACGCGCTGGGATGAAATATATTTTCCCTTTGATCCGGCTTTGCGAGATGAAGCGGATTTGTCAGGGATTCCGGTCACGCGTGCGACTGGTTTGCAAAACCTAATCGAAGAAACGTACACCTGCGATTCCAACGGAATTATCGAAGTCGAAATAAAAGATTTGACGAATCATTTTAGTCGTAGTTTTATGTTGAGAAGTCAGTAAATTCCAGCCGGATGCAGATTTCCGCATTCCATTCTGGAAAACCAGCTATATTAAATATATCCCCCCATATTATGTCTGCATCAATACTTCCCATCGTGAATGAACAACATCGACCAGATTCGATTTCCTCATTGATGCGCAACGAGGCAGTTTTACTAGTCTTCAATTTTATCAAAATTTCAGCTTCAGAATTCACGGATGAGCAAATTCGTATTTGCGAAATTCCGGCTCCTCCGTTTCAGGAAGAATTGCGCGGACAATATATCGCCAATCGTTTTCGTGAGCTTGGCTTATCTGATGTTCATCAGGACACGGAAGGCAATGTGATTGGTTTTTATCACGGTGATATCGAAGGACAATTGTTGGTCGTTTCAGCGCATCTGGATACGGTTTTTCCGGCGGAGACAGATTGTAAAATTCGCAGATTTTCAAGTAAAATTTTAGCTCCAGGGATCGGTGATAATGCTTCCGGTTTAGCCGCCATGATTGCGATGATTCGCTTGCTGAATGTGGGAAATTTCAGGACACGCGCCTCCATCGCTTTTGTGGCGACGGTGGGCGAAGAAGGCGAAGGCGATTTGCGCGGATCAAAGCATTTATTTTATACCGGAACGCTCAGCAGCAAGATTACGCAGTTTATTTCATTTGATGGACCGGGTAATGATTTTATTACGCATCAGGCGTTAGGCTCTCGTCGGTATCGAATCGTTTTTGAAGGCCCTGGCGGACATAGCTGGACAGATTTTGGTGTCGTAAATCCGGTGCATGCGATTGGCCGCGCGATTGCACGGATGGCGGAATTTCCGGTTCCGCAAAATCCGCGTACTACCTACAACGTTGGACGAGTTGAAGGCGGAACTTCCGTCAATGTGATTCCCGAACGCGCCAGCTTTGATGTTGATATTCGCTCCACTGATGAATATGAATTAGCCCGCGTCGAAGATTTTTTATTGTCTTCTGTGAATCAGGCGATGCGCTCAGAAAATTCGTTGCGAGCCGGCGCTCATCACAGCTTAAAACTCGACGTACATTTGATTGGTCATCGTCCTTCGGGCGAAACTTCAGAGCATACACCACTGGTACAAACCGCGATTGAAGCAACGAAAGCGGTCGGTGTACAACCGTGGTTGAATTGCGCTTCGACGGACGCGAATATTCCAATCAGCCTCGGCATTCAAGCCATCACCATCGGAGCCGGAGGCAGAGGTGGCGACGCTCATCGCCTGACCGAATGGTACGAACCAACCGGACGAGACCTCGGGTATCAGCGAGCCTTGTTATTGATTCTGGCGACGGTCGGAATCCGCTAAATCGCGAAGTGCTTCAAGCAGGTGCAGCGGCATTAATGTGAATGTACGTGTCAGGTTGATATTTTTATCGCCTTAAAAAACTAAGCCAAAGTACTGATCAGCCAAAAAATATCAAAATAAACAAAAATCTTTTCAGGTGGAGGGCCTCCATATATCCAGAAATATTTTTTTGGTATATTCTTAGGTTTACCAAAAAAACGCCATCAATTGTTCCTCTCACCTGGAACATCAATTTTTCTCACTGACATTCCAAGAAAGGTCCCCAAATGATCCAATTTTCGAATATTCGTCCACTCATGCGAGTGGTTGCGACGCTCACTCTGTTTGTTCTCTTTCTTAGTGCGAATGCGATTGCACAAGGAATCTACACTTCGATTAGCGACGGCACGACCGTGAATGCAAATCTTTACGATTCCAAAGCTGATGTTTACCTGAACGGCGGCCCACAAAACCAAAATGGTAAAGGCTTGCCGGATGGGACTTACTATTTTCAAGTTACTGATCCTAGCGGAAACATTTTGCTCTCGACTGATCCAGCTTCTTGTCGTCAGTTGCAAGTTGTCAACGGCGTCATCGCAGGTGCTGCAAGTGCTGCCGGAGCCTGTGCTCACACCAACGGTTTTTTCAATCCTGCGAACGGCTCCACGTCAGTGCAGCTATCCCCGTTTAAAAACACGCCAAATAACGGAGGTGAATACAAGGTTTATTTAATTCAACAAACCAGCACTGTCTCAGTCGCCACAGATGGGATTACAATTAACTTCAAATCCAAGGATTCGAATACGGATAATTTTAAAGTCAAAAATGCTGCCTGTACGATCAATTGCAATCCAACAGTCACGCTTTCCGGCCTGAAGTTTTATGACGCGAACGCCGATGGATTACAGAATAATGGCGAAGCAGGTCTGGCGGGTGTCAATGTCAACATCCTGCTTGAAGGCGTCTTATCGGAAACCGTGACAACCGGCGCGGATGGTAGCTGGAATGCCACAGTTCCGGCTGGTGCCAATTATAAAGTTTGCGAAATTCTTCCTGGAATCTGTCCTACTGATGTAGCCGGATCCTACTGGGTAGAGACAGCGCCAGCTCCCGACAGCATTGGAGAGCAATGTTACAGCGGTATTGCTGGAGCTGACGTCACGAATCTGATTTTTGGTAATGTCTGTTTTGTTCCTGCACGTGGGGGGTATACGCTTGGATTCTGGTCAAATAAAAATGGTCAGGCGATCATAAAGAGCAATGATAATTTTGTTGGTGCCTTCGGATTTCTCGGAGCGCTTAATTTGAAAAGTCCTGATGGCAAAGATTTTGATCCGACCTCATATCCAACATTTCGCAACTGGTTATTAAGCGGTAATGCCGTCAATATGGCGTATATGTTATCCGTTCAGTTATCGGCCACTTCGTTAGATGTCCGCTATGGCTCGCTCAGTGATAGCACGATTGTGGACGCACGCATCCTTGGCCTCGGCTTTCCCACGATCGGTTCGATCAGGAACGCAGCGAACACCGAACTGAATGCACCTGATGGCAGTCTCACTTTCACAGGAAACCCACTGCGAAAAGATCAAGAAATTCTCAAGAACGCGCTGGACGCAATTAATAACAACAGATTGTCATTTGCTTCGACCATGCCGTGCGGAGTTTGCTACCCATAATTTTATGGTACGCCGTTACAAATGAGTGATGGGAGTATTAAGAGGCAGGGAAATTTCTCCTGCCTCTTTTCTTTTGCTAAAATCTCTTAAACTTCATCAATATTTTCAGCATCTTGGCAGAATTTTTTTGTTGACCTCTCAGTCCAAAATCGGTATCTTCGAAATTCATAAATTAACAACGGTGATTGCTATGTTTGTATTCAAGTTTACCAACTCCTAATTTCTTTCTGTCGCAATAAAATGGCGACAACCTCTTCGCGTATCCACTTATTAAGATTCCGATTTTGGTTGACGACTCCGCTCATTATTGAACGCGGCAGTCGTCGATCTACGCTTGATTTGTGACATTCATCAGGCGGTTTTCAGTGCGCTTATAAATAATAAAAGCGCCTTGCAACCTCGTGTTTGCAGCTCCAAATTTTTATGAACAAAGAAAACTTTATTAGCGAAGCGTTGTATCAGAACGCCGACGTTTTACCATACTACGTTGGACGTAAACTGAACGAAAGTTATCCCGAAACACCCATCATTGCGGGCGAAGAAATGGATTTCGATCTCGAAGCTTTTGCTCGCGAAAAGCAATGTGAAATTGTTTGTGTGACCGACTTACACAATCAAATTAAAACCGAATGGCGCGGCATCGAAAAGCCGTTGCGTTCACGTTATGAAAACGCGTGGCTCAGCGTGCTCTGGCAGGATTATTTCATTGATGTAGTCTTGGTGACATTTATCGAAGAAGGCTACCGCACGCGGTACCACTGGATCGTCGCAGAAACACAAAGCGTAGGCGAAAAATTTCTGAATGCTGTCTGCGAATGGTCGAGTGAAACGCGGAGCGAAATTCTCGTCTTTGAAGACGGCTACTGGGAAAAAGACGAAGACCTTTTCACGGCTATAAAAAGTTCTTCGTTTGATAATTTGATTTTGCCGGACGAATTAAAGCAGGGAATTATCTCCGATTTCGATCGCTTCATTGCGTCACGCACGGCGTATCAGGAATACAGCATTCCGTGGAAACGCGGCGTGTTGTTTGTTGGCCCGCCAGGCAACGGCAAAACGCAAATGGTGAAAGCGATTGCGAATCATTTGAATTTGCCGTGCCTTTACATCAAGAGTTTTTATTCACGATGCGGCGCCGAAGCTTCGATCAAAAAAGTCTTCGCGCGGGCGCGTCAAATCAAGCCGTGCTTAATCGTGATGGAAGATATTGATTCGCTGATCTCAGATTTTGCGCGTTCATTTTTCCTGAACGAATTGGATGGCTTTGCCGAAAATGATGGCGTGATTGTCCTGGCTACGACGAACTATCCGAAGAAGCTGGACGCGGCTTTGGTGAATCGTCCTAGCCGCTTTGATCGCAAGTATCATTTTGGTTTGCCGAAGAAAACCGAGCGTGAAAAATACCTGCGCGTATGGAGCGAAAAACTCCACGCGGATGCACGACTCACGGACGAAGGCATCGAACAAATCGCGAAATTAACGAAGAAGTTTTCGTTCGCGTATTTAAAAGAACTCGCGCTTTCGTCGTTGATGGAATGGATGGAAAATCCGGTCGCGGGAAGAATGAATGAAGTGATGAAAGAACGCGCTACGGCGTTGCAGGAGCAGATGAAATCGAAGGAATAAATTTTGAAGGAGTGTGGAAGATGACTTCTACACTCCTTCAAAAATTGATTACGGGACGATGATGGTGCGGTTCTGCCGGAATATATTTGTCAGGCATGATTTACACGTAATCAGGAAATTCGATTCCTAATTGCTCCATCACCACTGTCAAAGTAACACCACGCAATTTCGCCAACTCCGCCAAGGCTTTGATTCGTTTGGCGTGCAAAGCTTCGAGTCGCTGTTGTAGTGCCAACAATTCTTGCAATTCTTCTGAATTGAGATTTTCTTCAGCGCGCCTGCCACTAAGAATTGCCAACCGATTTTGTTCGGCTTCGGATAAAGATTGGTTGATGATAGCGAATAGTGCGGATTCATCTGCTTTCATAGTTTTCGCTTTTACTTCCACAAATATTGTTCATTAAATTCAATTTCATTTTTTGTCAGCAATTCAATAAATTCAGCTTCAAACGAACGTTTGTGATGATGGATTTCCTGTTCGGCAATATATGTACTGACCGCTTTAATTTGCGATGCGCTCACCGTAAATGCGCCGTACCCATTTTGCCACGCGAAATCTTGCGCTTCTGGAAATACATCGTGCATCCATCCTGAAGCATTCGCTTTGAAATCACGGATCATATCTGACAATGCTTTGTCCTGACGAAGTTTCGCTAACACGTGAACGTGATCTTCGACGCCATTGATCGCCAGCGCAATACTGCCTTGTTTGCGAATGATGCCGCCGGTGTATTCGTACAATCGTTCTTGATATTTTTCGGTGATGATCGGCTTACGATCTTTCGTAGAGAATACGATGTGGTAAATCAGATTGACATACGAAGCCATAAATTTTCGGTAGCTGTCGCCCACGTTCGTGGGCTTGGTGGATTTGTTGATGCCGTTCTCAGGGTTGCGTTCGGTCTTCGCCTCACTTCACCCTGAGCTTTATGCTGCCCGCCTGTGTTGCAGGCTCAAGAATTATTTCCAATAAGCAAAATCATAAATGAAGCCCAATCTGAATGAAAACTAATGGAGAACGATTATTTATCGAATGACGAAAAGCAATGAAAATTTCAATGCCTTTCAGCCCACCAAGTGGGCGACCAGCATAAAGCTCAGGGTGAAGCGCGAGCGCAACCCTGAGCCTGAATTGCGAACACGATGTAGCCCGTGAAACGGGCGATAGACCATGCACTCATTGTCGTTTTAAAAAACATGATGAATTCGATGAATTTTTTTTCATACTCCATCATTACTGATCTTCGCCGCCTTCAATTCTTTACTGTTCAGCTGTCGCTTGCGGGTCACCAAAAATTCATAAAAAACCTTCTCATGAATTTCTGTGATGATTTCATCGTTTGGTGATTTATGTTTTGCTTTGCGCTCCTCCAGCTCGGCGATGTACCAGATGCCATTGAGTTTCAGGTAATGTTGGTTGCCGCTGATGGGAATGCGAGTAGGTTTGCTCTGAAGGTTTTGTTGCAATTGCTTCCATTTACGCTTGCTCATGGAGGCTTCTTTCCAACATAACAATTTGGTGCGCGGATGAACATACAAACCTGTCACGGGTTCATTCCGATGCCAATATTTATTGGAATAAACTTTACCGTCATCGCCAACATAACAATGCTGCTCAACCATCCGCTCTACGTGCTGAAACACGTGTTGCATCATCGTGCTGCGAAAATCTAAATGCTCGCACATTTCGCTGTGAACTTTGTCCCACGGACGACCCACATTACTGCGAAAATATCGTTCCAGCGGAGTCAGAAAATCTGAGAATCCTTTTGAATTGATTCCTTTCGCTTGCCGATTCATCGAATATTTTTCGCGCTTCGGCAAATCTTCATATTCATCATTTTCATCGTAGCGATGAATCTTGCGTCCGGTTTTCACTGAGGGAAAAGAATGCCCCCAGCGCGGACGTTCGATCACTACTTTTGACATATCACTTCGCATAAATCATTTTTTTGAGAGCTTAATTTTTATATCGCCTGCTTTGTGAGGCGAGCCAATAAGATTATTTGAGGTCAAGCAAAGTCCAATTTTTTCCAGGATGCGTGGAAACAGGTCCTCTAATACAAATGTGGCGACTGAAAGCGACAATTCGGCTTCTTCCAACGTAGCAGGAGTTGCTTTGTGTAAGAGAGCATTTCTCTGCTTTCTCACTTCAGAGGCTTGTCCCCATATAGTTTGCTTAGAATTTTCGTGCTTATATTCAGCAATGTTGATTCCACTAACCTCCTTGATTACGTTAATCAACAGCCCTTTGAATCTATCTATTTCCCGAATGTGGCTCGAAAAAATGTCAATTATTATTTCAGCCACAGTATCGTTATGAATCATTCCAGAAACAATGGGCTTTAATAGAACGTCTTTGAATGTAACTTCTAGTGCTGCGCCTGCGAAAACTTGTGATGCAGAATATCGCTTCAACTGATAAAGCTCCTTAGCCTCTATCAGCAAATTTAAAGGGGCAATAATTATGTCTGATTTGCGACGATAAAATGCCTCAAGTCTTTCTGGAAGAATTTCTTCGGCTAAATATTCTTCAATAGCTTTGTACTTATCTTCCCAATAATGTCCAGAGTTTCTGTATTGATCGTAGAAGTCTTCGTACAATCGGTCTTGATACTCTTCAAATTCTGCATCCATAAGTTCAAAGCTCATAAAGCCTCCTATCATTAACTATCATTCAACTTTTATCTTTATCGGTAAAGGTTCGTTTGCGATGACATACTGCACAAACGACTTCGCAGTTTTCAATTTCAGCAATAAGAATTTCTGTTGTCGCACTCATTGCCAGACGGCCTACGCCACCGATCTTTTCCCCCTTGATGTGATCGAAATCCATTTGCCAGAGGGATAAATCTTCTCCACAATCCGTACACGGGCGACGCTTGGCTTGCTCAATCAACTTTTTGTTTTTTCGTTGGCGCGGAGACAAATGCACAGGTTTTTTGCCCAATAGCAAATATCTCTGATGCTCGCGTTTACGATGGCAATTGGCGCAAACGATTTCTGTTTTCTCAAGCTCTGCCAGAATCCTTTCTCTTGAGGCGTTGCTGCTAATCATTACTGGAATTGCTGCGACTTTGAATTCGCGTTCCAGATGATCAAAATCCATGCAGAATGGCGGATAGGTTTTTCCGCAATCGTAACAAGGTTTACTTTTCAGTTCCGCTATCTGTCTTCGCCAATCGGAATGCCTGCGCCGCCGATTTTCATTAGTGACTTTTAAATAATGGTCTTTGCGTTGCCCGTAATATTCTTTGAAATAGGAACTCATACAAGCCTTGCAGTAGCTTTGAGTTTTTTGACTATTTCCTTCTTCAACTTTTGCTTGACAGAGAGCACAAAATTTAATTCCTTCTCTTGGCTTTCGTAAAACTTTGCCAAGCATTCTTTGTTGTGCCTTTTCCTTTAATGCAGCGGTTTTTTCTGATGTGTAAATTTCCTCCCAACGTTTTCCTTTCACATTTTGATTGTGAGTTCTTAAGCCTTTCACTTTTCGCCCAATCAATTCGGGATCGCGACGATGGGCGGCTTTGATTGCCTCAGCTCGCAACTGTTTGGTTTCTTCAGATTGAATGTATAGCGGATTAGAAAGCCCATACTGACGAACCAATCTGGTCACACTTTTTGATGTGATTCCATATTGCTCGGCGATCTCGTTTTTTGTGCAAGATGTCAGCAGGGCTTCCAATGTGTGCTTATCAATCGTTTTTGGCATCCACCTATCCTTTGACACAAACGACTTGCTTCAAAGTATGCGCAATTTCCACTAGATCACGTTGCGCATTCATCACCGCTTCGATGTCCTTGTAGCTGCGTGGACTTTCATCAATTACATCTTCGTCTTTGCGGCATTCTACGCCCGCTGTGTCTTTTATGTGATCGTCCAATGAAATCCGACGACGGGCTTCGTTGCGCGACATAGCACGACCTGCGCCGTGGCTGCACGAATTGAAGCTTTCAGGATTTCCGAGGCCGCGTACGATGTATGAACGTGCGCCCATCGAACCGGGAATAATCCCGTAATCACCGAGCGCGGCGCGGACTGCGCCTTTGCGCGTCACCAGCACTTCTTCGCCGTAATGCGTTTCGCGTGCGACGTAGTTGTGATGACAATTCACGACTTGCAATTCTGCTTTGAAGGGTTTCACTTCGCCGCTGTCTGCGATGGCGTCAATCATTTGTTCCATCATCAGCTTGCGGTTGTACATCGCAAAATCCTGCGCCCAACTCACCGCGTGAACGTAGTCATCGAAATGCTCCGTCCCTTCGTTGAGGTACGCGAGGTCTTTGTCAGGCAAATTCGCAATATGATTTCGCATATCGTTTTTCGCCATTTCAATGAAGAACGTCCCGATGCGATTGCCTACGCCGCGTGATCCGCTGTGCAACATAAACCAGACTTTATCGCTTTCATCGAGGCATAGTTCAATGAAGTGATTGCCGCTGCCAAGCGTGCCGAGATGGTTGATCGTATTGCCGCGATCCAGCTTTGGAAATTTTTCGCAAATTTCTTTGAAGCCAATTTCCAACTGCGCCCACACGCCTTTCTGACGTTTCGGGATTTCTCCCCACCCGCCTTTATCGCGCCGTCCACCGTGATCGGTACGCCCGTGCGGAATTGCCTGTTCAATCGCCTTACGAATCTTGCGGAGGTTGTCCGGCAGATCATTTGCGGTCAGCGTTGTTTGCACCGCCATCATCCCGCAACCAATGTCGACGCCGACAGCAGCAGGAATGACTGCGCCTTTCATCGGAATTACGCTGCCGACGGTGGCACCGATGCCCCAATGTACGTCGGGCATCGCGGCTACCCATTTGTAGACAATCGGCAAAAGCGAGACGTTGATGAGCTGACGTTTTGCTTCGTCTTCCAGCTTGACGCCTTTTGTCCAGGCTTTGATGGGGACGCCGTTTAGTGATTCGATTAAGTTGTATGATGTGTTTGCCATAATTATTTTCTCAAAGCCATTGCTCAATATCCGCAGCAAGTTTGTCTTCTTTTTGATTTTTTAGAAAGTTTGCATCTATACCTATGGACTGAAAATCTGATGAGTAAATCAGTAATCCTTTTTGGGTCAATAAGCTATAAAGGCAAAATTGCATCATTAGTAACGCAATATTTATATGTCGGTTGCGTTTATTAGAAGAAAACCAATCAATGTTTGTAATTTTCTCTCCGTGTACAATTTTGGATCGAAGGGAATAAAAGTCTCTAGCCCACCATCCGTATATCGTATTTGTTTTATCTTTTCCTCGCGCATTCTTTTTTGTAATAGCTGGCAGTCCACTCTTCCCGAGACATGTTTCTAATTTCTCCGCAAAGGAATCTTCTTTGCTTTGCTCTGGTAATGAAAAGAAAATTTCAAATGCGGTTGCTAACATCACCGCTCTGCTTTCGTTGTTAAAATGATCAAAATTCATGCAGGAATTCCTGACCCAATTTAACACTTGAAATATTTTCGATTCTTGGGAATCGCCTGTATTTATAAGCTTAATTAGCGATTCAAATAATTGTTCATCGTAAGTGTAGTAACTTGGAACCTCGACATATTCAGGGGCGACAAATTTCTTTACATTCATATCCCAGATGATCTTTGAGTATCCAAAGAAACTTCCCGCAGAGTAGTTGATATGACTCTCGACATTATAATCAAACTCTAGTCCTATGAAGTGGAAGTGTTCGCTTGAGCAGCAACCTTGCTCGCTATTTTTGACAACACTGCAAAACAATAATGACAGGGCATATTTATGAATAAGATCCATTTCATCTACACTTAATTTTTTAAAGGTATAGTCTCCGTCCCATATACAAACGGTTAAGTTCTTCGCACGCTCTAATTCGGAGTTTCGATACATCTTACAAATCTTTTCTAAGATCCTTCTGATTGCGGCATCTTTGATGTAGGTATTTTTGTACTTCCAAAAATTAAATAAATGGATACGACCAATTTTTTGGTCGAAATTAGATGATGGGAAATAAGGAAAGAAAGTAAATTGCATAATATCTTTTCTAAGATTTCGGAAATTACTCGCGGTCGGACTCGAACCGACAACCGTCTTGCGACGTACAGATAGTTTGGAAAAC